>CAYYWV010000096.1:0-9366 GCA_964475385.1 uncultured Alphaproteobacteria bacterium
AAGCGGGGGCCTGTCGAAGGGCGAGGCCCGAGTCTCCTCATAGGCGAACGGGTATAACAGGCCCGGCGGGCGGGCCGCCGTCCGCTTCCATTTCTTCTTTTCCCGATGCGCCGGCGTCTCCTCGATGCCGGCGCTGTTCTATGCCTTCATGGTTTCGGCCGTGAGGCGGCGCCTCGGGGCGGCGAAAACGAAATTCGCTTGACTGTCCTCGTTTTTCTGAAAAGGTAATTCCAAAAAGGCAGGGAGGCGCCTTGGCCATGACAAATCGGATTGCGCTGAGCGATCCGCGAAAGGGATGGTCGCGGACGCGGCCAATCCTTCGGGCGCGGAAAACCACGCGCCCGCCGCCAAGCGCGCTTTATCATTCCACACTCACGGAACCGGACACTTTCGATCGCGCTCGACGCCAGGCCTGCGGGCTTGATCGCGCGGGATTTCGACAGCCTCGGCGTGCGCGCGGCGCGCCGCCGGCCGGCGCGAGATTCCACATGGCCGACAACCGATCGAAGGTGTTGCGGTTCGTCCTTACCATCGATCGATGCGGCAGTCCCGCCGTTCGGTCGAGCATGCCAGACCGGAGCTGACGACATTTATTGAGCACGAGAACGGGAGGCTGAAGGATATGAACAGGCAAGGGATCGGAAGCCGCTTTTCCGGGGCCGGCGGCAGGTTTTCCAAACGACCATCCAGGCGTCGCCGATAAGGTCCGCATCTTCCTAGGTCCACCGGAACCGATCGCATTCCTTCAAGACGCTCTGGTGGAGACCGACGCGTGCGCCTCGCGCGCTTCGCGCGCCCGAGGCGGAGGATGGGGAATCCGTGTCAACCGGAACGGCGGGGATCATCCTGCGCCCAAGGTTTCTGTGCGAACCGGAGAAAGTAATGCCCAAGGCTATAAAGCTTTACGTTAAGTACGTTGAAGCCGTGAACAGAAAAATTGGACGGCTTATGATGTACTTGATTTTCGCTATGATGGGCCTTCTATTGTTCTCTTCCATATCAAGGACAATATTCAACATATCCTTCATATGGATCGTCGAAATGGCCCAGTTCATGATGACGACGTATTACATCTTGGGCGGGCCGTATTCCATGCAGCTCGGTTCCCACGTCAGAATGGATATTTTCTATAGTCGGTGGTCGGAAAGAACCCGAGCAATTGTCGATGCAATTACTTCCGTCATTTTAATATTCTATATCGTCTTCCTTCTGATCGGCGGGATTTCGAGCACAGAATACGCCTTGCAATACGGGCAAAAGAACTATTCCGCCTGGGCGCCTCCCTTGGCCCCGATCAAGATCATCATGTCGTTCGGCATCTTTTTGATGCTGTTGCAATGTTTCGCCCAGTTGTTCAAGGACGTGGCGAAGGCGCGGGGGGAGACGTTGTGATGAGTTACCAAACGATCGCCCTTTTGATGTTCGTGATGATGATGCTGCTCCTCTTCACCGGGCAGCGCGTCTTCGCCGTCATCGGTTTCGTGGCCACTACGTTCGCGCTGATGCTGTGGGGCGAGGGCGCCGAGGAGATGCCGTTCAACGCGAGCTTCGTTCTCCTGAACTGGTACCCGCTCCTCACTTTGCCGCTGTTCATCTACATGGGCTACATGCTCGCCGAATCGGGAATCGCCGACGACCTCTACCGAATGTTCCACGTCTGGGCGGGCCCGGTCAGGGGCGGCTTGGCGATCGGGACCATCGGCCTGATGGTCGCGATCTCGGCCATCAACGGGTTGAGCGTGGCCGGCATGTCGATCGGGGCGAGCATCGCTTTGCCCGAGATGCTCAAGCGCAAGTACGACAAGGTCATGGTCACCGGCGTGATCCAGGCCGGAAGCTCGCTGGGCATTCTGGTGCCGCCGAGCGTGGTGCTCGTTCTCTATGGAATGATCGCGCGCCAACCGGTCGGGCAGCTCTGGCTGGCCGGCGTCTTTCCGGGCCTTCTTTTGGCGTTCCTGTTCGTCGCCTACATCGTCATTCGGTGCTTCCTCCAGCCCCATCTCGGCCCGGCGCTGCCGCCCGAGGAGCGCCAGGTGAGCTGGGGCGAAAAACTGCGGTTGCTCAGCGCTGGAATCCTGCCTCTCGTCATCTTCTTCTTGATGACCGGGCTTTTCCTGATGGGCGTGACCAGCCTGGTCGAAAGCTCGGCCGTCGGCGCGGTGACGGCGACGCTCGCGGCGCTCTTCCGGAAGCGGCTGACCTGGCAGGTTCTGGAGGACACGATTCGCAAGACCTTGAGCATTAGCTGCATGTTCATGTGGATCATCCTCGCCGCCTTGTCCTTCGGCGCCGTGTTCGACGGCCTCGGCGCGATTCGGGCGATTCAGTTCCTGTTTCTCGACAAGTGGGGGCTTACGCCGTGGGAAGTGCTGATCCTGATGCAGCTCACCTACATCCTGATGGGCATGTTCCTCGACGACACCGCCATGCTGGTCATCGTCGCCCCCCTCTATGTGCCCTTGATCATCAAGCTGGGATTCAATCCGATCTGGTACGGCGTGCTGTACACCATCACCTGCCAGATCGCGTACATGACGCCGCCCTTCGGCTACAACCTGTTCCTGATGCGGGCGATGGCGCCAAAGGAGATCACGCTCGCTGATATCTACCGATCGATCGTGCCGTTCGTTCTGGTCATGATCGTCGGGCTCGGGCTCGTCATCGCGTTCCCCGAGATCGCGATCTGGCTGCCCAACAAGTACTATGTCAAATAAAATGGAGAAAACATCGGAACATTCCTTTTATATGGGTTGGAACATGACGTAAGAGGGGGTGTAACGATGGAGAAATGATTTGGTTGGCAGGGGGTTTACAAGATCCAGTGCTATGACTGGAAGCAAGTCCGAACATCATCAAGGGAGACCGATAGGATGAGCAAGGATGAAAAGTCGACCAAAAAGGCGACCGACACCGCGAACAAGAAGATGAACAAGCGCGAGTTCCTCAAGGCGGCGGGGATGACGACGGCGTCCGCGGTCGCCGCGACGACGCTTAGCGCCCCTTACGTCAAGGCGCAGGGCACCATCCGGTGGCGGCTCCAGACCTACGCTGGCGCCGCGCTCGCGCAGCACGTCATCAAGCCGTCGATCGACGCCTTCAACAAGGTGGCGAACGGCGAAATGGTGATCGAGCTGTACAACGCCGACCAGCTCGTGCCCCATGGCGAGCTGTTCCGGGCGCTTCAGAAGGGCACCATCGACGCGGTGCAGAGCGACGACGATTCGATCGCGGCCCCCGTCGACGTGGCGGTGTTCGCGGCCTACTTCCCGTTCGCCTCGCGCTACAGCCTCGACGTGCCCACGCTGTGGAACTGGTACGGCCTGAAGGAGATCTGGGAAGAGGCGTATTCCGAGATCGAGAACGTCACCTGGCTGAGCATGGGCGCTTGGGATCCGTGCAACTTCGCCTCCGTGAAGCCGATCCGCAGCCTCGACGATCTCAAGGGCCTGCGCATGTACATGTTCCCCACCGTGGGCCGGTTCATGCAGCGGTTCGGCGTCGTTCCGGTGTCGCTGCCTTACGAGGACGTCGAGGTGGCGATCCAGACCGGCGAGCTCGACGGCGTGGCCTGGTCGGGCATCACCGAGGACTACACCGTCGGCTGGGCCGATGTGACCAAGTACTACCTGACCAACCCGGTCTCGGGGGCCTGGGCGGGCTCGTACTTCGTCAACACCGAGCGCTGGAATGAGGTGCCCGAGCATTTGAAGACGCTGTTCCAGCTCTGCATGGACAGCTCTCACTATTACCGGTTGCACTGGTATTGGTGGGGCGAAGCCCAGTACCGCACCAAGGGCGGCAAGCTCGAGCTGACCTCGATTCCGGCGGACGAGTGGAAGACCGTGGAGCAGGCCGCGCTCGAGTTCTGGGACGAGATCGCCGCCAAGAGCCCGCGCAACGCCAAGGTGGTGAAGATTCTCAAGGAATACGCCGCCACCATGGAGAAGGCCGGTCCTCCGTACCGCTACTGAGCGGCCGAACGCCGGACTTCCGGTCCGGTATGAACGAGACGCCTTCCCGGGGCCGGTCCGGCTTCGGGAAGGCGGGATCCCCACTCTGGAACGCCCCGGGGCCTTCTCTCCGGGGCGTCTTGTTGTGATTTATCGCGATGCCGCAGGGGCGTCGCCGTCGTCGTTCGCCGGATCCCCGGTTCTCAGGTCGGCGAGCGCGATCCCGTGGCGCCACAACGTGAAGGCGCCGATCACGCCGACGATCGCAAGGTTCGATGCGATCACGACCGTCACCATGGCGACCGCCTGCTCCTCGCCGACGCCGAACAGCTTGAGCGCGAACACCGCCCCGACGAGAAAGCCGCCGGGGATGCGGGCGAAGTGGGTGAGAATGACCAGAAACCCGAGGAAAACGATGAGAAACAGGTAGTCGAACGGACGCAGCACCACGTCGAACGCGAGCCCGGCCCAGAGAAGATGGGTGGCGGCCACGAGCTTGATAACGGCGCTGGCCACGATCACGGCGACCCGACGCCAAGCGGCGCGCGGCCACACGACTCCGTCGGAGAAGGACACCATGAGCGCGCGCGCCCGAATGGCGAACCGCTCCGGCAGGCGATTCGCCAGGCTCAGAAGCCCGCCGACGCCGAGAGCGATCTGGCGCTTTTGACGGCGAAGCGCCCAGACCAGCAAGACGAGAGCGATAAAGCTGCCGGTTCCGCCGAGCGCCAGACCGAGACGAATGGCCCCATCCGGATCTGGAAATACGGCGAAGAGGAGCACGAGGACGACGAAGCCGGCGAAGACAAGGCCGTCAATCAGACGGTCCACGGCGATGGTCGCGAGCACGGCGGTCAAGGCGAGCCCTTCGAGTCGGGCGATCAACCAGGACCGCACCAGCGGACTGACCCCGAAGGGCGCCAGCATGTTGGCGAGGTGCCCGGCCATGGTCGTCCCGAACAAGCGCAGGGTGCCGATTTCGCGCAGGGCATCGAGCAAGCGGCCCCACTTCCAGGCCCGGATGAGCTGCTCGACCGCGATGGCGAGCGGCACGAGGAGCAGGAAGCCGGGATCGGCGTTGGAAAGGACCGCGCCGAGACGGTCGTAGTCGAGCCCGCCGAGAACCCATATGAGGCCGGCCAGACCCAGCCCGCCGCCGAGAATCGACAAGACGCGTCGTCGCGCGCGTTTCGTCCGGTCGGTCGCGCGCCGCTTCGCGCAGGACGGGGCGGCGCTCACGGGCCGGAGAGAGTCCCAAGGGTCGGGGGCGTCGGGCCGCGTCCGCCTTCGGCGTTCTTCAGGCCAGGCCGTTCCGAAGGTTCGATCCGATAGCCGAGCCGCGCGACCGCGGCTTCAAGCCGCTCGGGTGACGTCGCAGCGGGCGCATAGACGACATGGATGGTCTTGGTCTCCGGGTCGCCCTCGACGATCCGCACCCCGCCCTCGGCGAGGAGGGCGGTGCGTATCCTCTCGACACAGCGCCGGCAGTGGATGTCGGGAACGAAAAAGCGCAGCTCGGCTTCGACATCGGCCAGCGCCGAGACCCTTTTCCCGACCGATCCGAAAGCGGCCGGATCGGGGAGAACGGTCTTGGAGCGGGGCGATGACGCCTTCAGAATTTCGCCTCCAAACGAGTTGGCGAGCACCAGGCTCACGCTCGCCGCCATGGCCGCCATGGCCCAGGCCGGGTGGACGATGCCGGTGGCCGCGACCGGCACGCCGAGCCCGTTGAACAGGAAGGCGAGCCACAGGTTCTGGACCGTCTTGCGATAGCTCATTGCGCCAATGGCGATCGCCTCGGGCGCGGCGCTGAGACGGTTGCCGATCAGGACGACATCGGAGGACTCGATGGCGATGTCCGTGCCCGCGCCGATAGCGATTCCGACATGGGCCTGCATCAGCGCCGGCGCGTCGTTGATTCCGTCGCCAACCATGGCGACCCTGGCGCCCTGGCGCTGATGCGCGCGCACCTGCGCCGCCTTCTCCTGGGGGGCGAGCCGGGCATGGACTTTCTCGATCCCGACCTGCCGGGCGACGGCCTCGGCGGCCTGTCGGTTGTCGCCCGTCAGCATAACCGGCGTGATCCGGAGGGCCTTCAACGTGGCGATGGCGTTCCTGGCGTCCGGTTTGATCGCATCGGCAATAGCGAGCACGCCGGCTGTCTCCCCGTCCACGGAAACGAGGACCGCCGTGCGGGCGCGGGCTTCCTGCGCGGTGAGCGCCGCTTCGGCGGGCGTGGGGTCCACCCCGTGCGCGCGCAGGAATTCCGGCGTTCCAACCAGCACCCGGTGATCCTCGACCACGGCTTCGACGCCTTGCCCTCCGGTTGCCAGGAAGTCACGGCTTGCAGGAATCGCGAGCGCCTCCGCCTCGGCGGCCGCGACGATGGCGCGCGCGAGCGGGTGCTCCGAAGCGGCTTCGGCGCCGGCCGCGAGGCGTAAGAGCATCCGCCGATCGCGCCCGCCGACCGCCTCGACCGCGACAAGGCGGGGCGCGCCTTCGGTGATGGTTCCGGTCTTGTCGAGCACGATGTGGGTGATGTCCTTGAGGATCTGAAACGCCTCGCCCGAGCGCATAAGGATGCCGCGTTCGGCGGCCATGCCGCCGCCTCGGATAAGGGCGAGCGGCGTCGCCATCCCGAGCGCACAAGGGTACCCCATCACCAGCACCGTGACAGCAGCGTAGATCGCGGTGACCCAGCGCATCTCGCCGGCCCAGGCGAGCGGAGCGAAGCCCCAGAACAAGAGCGCTGCGGCTGCGATTCCGAGCACAACCGGCACGTAGTAGAGAAGGACGCGATCAACCAGGACCACGATGCCGGGCTTCATCGCTTTCGCCTCTTCGACCTGACGCGCGACCTGATGCAGGAAGCTGTCCTCGCCGGTGCGGCTGACACGCACCAGAAGCGCGCCGGTCTGATTGACGCTGCCGCCGATCACTTCGTCGCCGGCCCTCTTTTCCTCGGGCATCGGCTCGCCGGTCACGATTGACTGATCGACCGCGCTCGCTCCGTCCTCGACCACGCCGTCGACGGGGATGCGCTCGCCGGGGCGAACGCGAACGAGATCGCCGACCGCCACTTCCTCGATCGCGACCTCGCGCTCTTTTCCGCCGCGGACCACCCGCGCGGTCGGAGGCTGCATCGCAAGCAGTCGGCGGACGCTCTCCGAGGCCCTCGTCCGGACGATAAGCGACACATAGCCCGAGAGCAGGTGATAGGCGGTGAGAAAGACGACAACGCCGAAGAAGTCGACAGGCGGGAAGCCGGCGAAGCCCCGCCAGTCGAAAAACGGCAACGGGGTTCCGAGAACGCCGCCCACATAAGCGCCGATCGCGCCTACGGAAAGAAGGACGTGCTGGTTCGTGATCCTGCGCCATGCGGCGCTCCAGGCCATGCGAATGATCCGTCGCCCATTCCAGAAAAAGACATAAGTCGCGAGCGCCCAGGCGACCCAGGCCTGCCACTCCTCCATCCGCCACAGGCCCAGCGCCATCGCCGCCATGGCGAGCGCCATGACGGCCGCGACCAGCGCCGCGGAGGCGAGGTCGTCGCGTTCCTTGCGCTTGAGAGCGATCTGCTCGTCGAGGGCGTCGCGTTTGCGCGGATCGCGCACGGTGTAGCCGAGCGCCCGTAATGTTTCCTTGATTTTGGCCGCGCTCGTCTCTCGCGGTCTAAAACGGACCAGGGCCTCCTCGTGCGCGAGCGAGACATGGACCTCTTCGACGCCCCGCTCGCGGCCGAGGCCGCGCAGAATCGCATTCGCGCAGAACGAGCAGCTCATGCCGCCGATCTTGAGCTGGAGGCTTGCGATCTCTCCCGCCCTGGGGCTTTCGAAGGGCTGGGCCATGCTGTCCTCTGTCCGTGCGATTCCGCGCCCGTTCCGGAGCGTCGCCGGTTCAAGGGAGCTCGGTCTCGATGGTCGCGCCAACCGTTCAGACGGAAGCATACGCCCCGTACCAAGATACGGAATCAAGGGAAAACGGGACGTCAGAGGCTCTTCACGCCGTCCCGGGCCGGGCCACGATCAGCTTGATGATGTCGTCGTGAAGAAAGGTCCGTTCGACCAGTTTCAGCCCCGCCGCGGGCATGTACTGCTCGGTGTTGCGGTCGAAAGCCGCGCCATAGGCCCAGCGGACCCAAGGGGTCCAAAGGCGCATGACCGCCTGCCTGAACCGGCTCTTGGGCCAGGCGTATTCGAGGATGCGGATCTCACCGGTGGTTTTGCAGAGCCGCGCGAGCTCCTCAAGCGCCGGCTGCTGGTCGGCGTCGTCGAGCACGCAGAACAGGAAGGTCGCGACGATGAAATCGAAGTGGCGGTCGGGAAGGCCGGTGCGCCGCACGTCCGCTACGCGAAGCTCGGCCGCCACGCCGAGTCGCGTCCGCCGGCGCTCCGCCCGGGCGAGCATGGCTTCGCTGAAGTCGATGCCGATGACGCGCGCTTGCGATGGGTAGAACGGCATGTTGCGGCCGGTCCCGACGCCGGCGTCGAGCACGGTTCCGTGGACGCCCTCGAAGATGCGCTGCCGCAACGACCGATAGCGCCCGTACTCGAACGGAAGGTCGAGAAGGTCGTAAAACCGCGCGATTCGTTCGTAAGTGCGGCGTTTCGGGGGCGGCGCGGTCGTGCGTTCCACATGCGTCTCCTGAGTAGGCATGGAGGAATTGCCTCCGGGCGCGTCCCCGGTCGGCTGCCTGTTCGTCGAATCCCGAAGGCGGCGCGATCGAGGCTGGCGTGCAGCGCCCTTTCGTGGCGCCAGCCTTGGAGATAGGGACGCACTCGGTCCTTTCAACGAGATTTTTACGTTCGGGCGACGGACAGGGCGGGCGAAGGCCGGCTGGGTTGCGCTTTTCGGTTCGCATGCGGTCGCGCCTCGGCCTTGCCGGCCTTGCCGTCCTTTCCGGTCAGGCCTCGGGATTATTGCGCGGGCAGCCACTTCTCGATTCGGTTGTTGAGGAAATCGGCGACGAAGACCGCGCCGTCGTCGGCCACGGCAACGGCGATGGCGTGGCGGAACTGGCCCGGCCCTTCGCCCTCGCCGCCGAACGCGGTCAGAAAGGTTCCGTCGGCGGCGAACTTCTGGACGCGGTTGTTGTAGAAGTCGGCGACGAACACGGTGCCGTCGGGGGCGACGGTGACATTGGTGGTGACCGCGAACCAGCCGTTGAAAGGGCCGAAGATATCCATAGCGAACGGTCCGCCCCACTTGCGCAGGAATCGGCCCTCGGCGTCGAAGGCCTGGATGCGGTCGTTGTAACCGTCGGCGACGTAGAGCGTGCCGTCCGCGCCGAGCGCGACATCGGTCGGGTAGTTGAACGCGCCCGCGCGGATGCCCTTGCGCCCGGTCGCGCCCCACTGGCGGACGAAGGTTCCGTCGGCGCGCAGGCGCTGGACGCGGTGGTTGTAGAAGTCGGCGA
>CAYYWV010000097.1:0-9035 GCA_964475385.1 uncultured Alphaproteobacteria bacterium
CGCTCAGCGTCATGATCCGGCCATTCTCGATCACCACGTTCGGCTCGACCACGGTATGGCCGATGACCCGGCCTTCGCGGAGCACCTCCGCTCCGAGGTAAATGGCGGCGCAGTCGTGCCTGCCGGTGAGTATCCGCGCATCGGTGGTCTCGACCCGGAAGACGGCCCCCGCAGCATCCACAAGAACGCGGTTGGCCTTCCCCGCCACCACAGGCGTGCCCGACCGAACGACCACGGTTCCATCGGCGCGAGCTCGCGGCGCCATCGTCTCGAGCGCGATCTCGGCGGCAAGGACGGAGAGCGGAGCGACGGGAAAGATCGCGTTGTGGAGGACCGCGACGGCCGCGCCGGCCTCCGGCTCCTCGCGGAACGCCCGCCCCAGATCGGGCCGACGCGCGACCCGCGCGCTGTCGCGGGCATAGACCCGACCCTCGAGATCGACGGCGATGACGCCGGCGTCGGCTTCGGGATCGCGGTCGAGCACCCAGTCGACGGCGGCCGGTGCGGCGTGGCCTTGGCTCATGAGCCTCAGCACCTCGAGGTTGAGCGGTCGGCCGGAAAAGCAGGTGGTGTTGGGCAGGCGGTGGCCGGTGACCAAACCCGCCTCGGCGTCGGCGGCGAGGAACTGGTCGAGGGGTCGGGGACGGTCGGGCCCGCTCGAGATCACCGCGGCGAAAGGCGCCGAGGCGACCTCGGGCGGCGGCGGCACGCCGCTGCGCTCGGTCTCGACGAAGAGCGTCGTCGTCCCCCCGCGCTGGGTCGAAGCACGGTGTAGGCGGCCCGCGCGATCGATCGCGGCGAAAGCGGCGAAGCCGCCGATGGCGCCGCTCGCCACCCGCTCGACGGCGGCGAGCGCACGCAGGACCGCAAGGCCGGCGTCCGGTCCCGTGGCGGCGATGCCGATGGTCATGCGCTCAGCATCCGCGACGCAGGTGACAGGCCGCCCAGTGGCCGGGGCGCACTTCCCGCAAAGGCGGCGCTTCCTCGCGGCAGCGAGCTTCGGCGAGAGGGCAGCGGGTGTGGAAGTGGCAACCTGGCGGCGGGTCGATTGGGCTCGGCACCTCGCCGCTGAGGACGATGCGGCGCTTGCGCCGGACCGCCGGATCCGGCACCGGAACCGCTGAGAGCAACGCCTCGGTGTAAGGATGTTGCGGAGCCGCGAACAGCTTCGGCCGATCTGCGATCTCAACGATGCGGCCCAGATACATCACCGCGACCCGATGGCTGATGTGCTCGATCACGCTCATGTCGTGGGAGATGAAGAGGAACGACAGCCCCATCTCCTTCTGCAAGCGGATCAGCAGGTTCACCACCGCCGCCTGGATCGAGACGTCGAGCGCCGAAACCGGCTCGTCGGCGATGATCAGCCGCGGCCGCACCGCCAGCGCGCGGGCGATCGAGAGGCGCTGGCGCTGGCCGCCCGAGAACTCGTGCGGAAAGCGCTCCATCTGGTCGGGACGCAGGCCGACGCGTTCGAACATCTCGCCCACCGTGCGGGTCTTCTCGCGGCCCGAGGCAAGTCCATGGATGCTAAGCGGCTCTCCGACGATGTCGCCGGCTTTCATGCGCGGATTGAGCGAGGAATAAGGATCCTGAAAGACCATCTGCATGACCCGGCGGTAAGGCCGCATCTGACGGGGCGAGAGGCTGGTGATCTCGCGCCCCTCGATCAGGATCGAGCCCGCGGACGGCTCGTGCAGCTTGAGCACAGTCTTACCGACGGTGGACTTGCCGCAACCGCTCTCTCCGACCAAGCCCAGCGTTTCGCCCTGGTTCACGGTGAACGAGACCCCGTCGACCGCGGTCACGGCCCCGCTGAAACGGCGTAGCACCCCTCGCCGAAGAGGGAAACGCTTGGCGAGGCCGCGCACCTCGAGGAGGGGTTCGTCGTTGGGCGTGATCACACCCGTACTCCTTCAGGCAGGCGATCGGATTCCCAACACGCGGCAAAGTGGCCGGGACGTTTCTTCTCCATAGGCGGGTACGCGTCGCGGCAACGGTCGGTGGCGTATCGGCAGCGGGGCGCGAATCGACAGCCGAGCGGCAAGGCGGTGAGCGGCGGGACGATTCCGGGGATCTCTTCGAGCTCGCGGCTGCCGACCTCTCCGGCCTGGCCGAGTCGCGGCAGCGCCCCCAGCAGCCCGCGCGTGTATGGGTGGCGCGGGCTTCGAAAGACATCCTCGACTGGGCCCTCCTCGACCTTGCGCCCGGCGTACATCACGATCACCCGGTCAGCCATCTCCGCCACTACGCCCATGTCGTGGGTGATCAGGACGACTGCGGTGCCCAGTTCGGCGCCGAGCTCGCGCATGATGTCCAGGATTTGCGCCTGGATGGTCACGTCAAGCGCTGTGGTGGGCTCGTCGGCGATGAGCACCTCGGGGTCGCACGAGACCGCGATGGCGATCATGATCCGCTGCAGCATGCCGCCCGAAAGCTGGTGCGGGAACTCCTTCAATCGGGCCTCGGGCGCCGGGATGTGGACGCGGCGCAGCATCGCGACCGCGCGCTCGCGCGCGGCGGCGGGGCCGAGCCCGAGATGCTCGACGATGCCCTCGACCATCTGACGCTCGATCGACAGCACAGGGTTGAACGAGCTCATCGGCTCCTGAAAGATCATCGAAATGCCGTGACCGCGGACGGCCTCCATCTCACGGTCGGAGAGGCGAAGCAGGTCACGCCCTCTGAATATCACCTTTCCCGCCGTGACCCGGCCCGGCGGATCCGGGATCAGGCCCATCACCGAGAGCACGGAGACGCTTTTGCCCGAGCCCGATTCGCCGACGATAGCCAGCGTCTCGCCGGCGCGAACCTCGTAAGAGAGGTCGTCCACCGCCGGGGCGATGCCGGCGCTGGTGCGAAACTCGGTGCGCAGCCCCTCGACGCGCAGAACCGATTGGCCGGCGCGGGGGCGCGGAGCCGGCGGCTGGTCGACGATCCGGGGTTGAATGGTCATCGCCGCTTATCACCGCTTGCGCTGCCGCGGGTCAAGGGCCTCGCGGATGCCGTCGCCCAGCAGGTTAAAGGCCAGGACCGTGATCATGATGGCGAGGCCGGGATAGAGCATGATCCACGGCGCCTGGGTGAAGTAATCGCGGCCGGCCGAGAGCATGGCGCCCCATTCGGGCGATGGCGGCTGCGCCCCGAGTCCGAGGAAGCTGAGGCCGGCGGCCGCCAACACCGCCGTCGAGACGCCGAGCGTCGCGACCACGATCATCGGCGGGATCACGTTCGGCAGAAGATGCCGGAACAGCAGCCGGAGGGGGCCGGCGCCGGCCGCTTGCGCCGCCTCGAAGTACGCGCGGTTGCGCTCGACCAGCGTGACGCTGTAGGCAACCCGGGCGTAGAAAGGGATGGCGGCGATGCCGACCGCGATCATGGCGTTGGTCAAGCTCGGACCGAGGACCGCCACGGCGGCCAACGCGATCAGCGTCTCGGTGAACGAGAACAATACATCGACGCCGCGCATCAGGATGCGCTCGATCCAGCCGCCGGCGTAGCCGCCGATCAACCCGATGAGCATCCCTGCGGTCAGCGAGATGCCAACGGCGATGATTCCCACCTGGATGGTCAAGCGCGAACCGTGGATCACCCGGCTGAGCATGTCGCGACCGAACTCGTCGGTCCCGAACCAGTACTGGCTGTCGGGCGGCATCAGAATCTGCCCAGCTCCCATCTCGTCGGGCGGGTAAGGCGCGATCACGGGTGCGAAAAGAGCGGTGAACGCAAGGATGGTCACCAGGACGAAGCCTGCGGCGGCCCCCCGGTTGTTGAAAACGGCGCCGGCGAAACGCGCCCCGGCGCGGCGCCGCCAGTCGGCCCTCCCCACGCCCGGCGCAACGGCGACGGGAGCAGCCCCCGGCTCGACGAGATCGTCGCTCATGATCGCCTCTTCATTGGTAGCGGATCCGCGGATCGAGCCAGACGTAAAGCAGGTCGAGGACGATCGACACCGTCACCACCACGAAGGCGAACATCAGGATGAAACCCTGAATCAACGGGTAGTCCCTCTGGAAGATGGCCTGAATCGCCATTCGGCCAACGCCGTTCCAGCCGAACACGTTCTCAACCACGATGGCGCCGCCCATCATGTAGGTGAACTGCAGGCCGATCATGGTGACGATCGGTATTAGGCCGGCGCGCAGCGCATGGCGATAGAGCACCACCGCCTTCGGCAGCCCCTTGGCTCGGGCCGTGCGGATGAAATCCTGGTCGAAGATGTCGATCATCGACGAGCGGGTCAGCCGGGCGATGATCGCCGCGTTGGTGACGCCGAGCGTAACCGCCGGCAGCACTAGGTTCTGGATGTCATCGCCGGCGACCGGGAACCACTCGAGCCTGACCGCGAAGACGAACAGCAGGATCAGGCCGAGCCAGAAATGCGGCATCGACACGCCGAGGATCGCCGTGGACATCAGCGTCGTATCGAGCCAGCTTCCGCGCCGATACGCCGAAACGAAGCCGATGGTCAACCCGATCGCGACCGCGATCGCCAGCGCCGCGGTGGCGAGCGCCAGGGTGTAAGGCAGCCGCAGTAGTAAGAGATCGAGCACCGGCTGTTCGCCCCGGATGGTGCGACCGAGATCTCCTTCGAGCACCCGACCCATGTACATGAGGTATTGTTCGACGAGGGGACGGTCGAGCCCGAGCGTGTGGCGGATCTGCGCGAGCTGCTCAGGGGTTGTGCCCTGGGACTGGGCGTACATGATCTGGACCGGATCGCCGGGCACCGCGTGGATCAGCATCGAGACCGCAATGGTCGTGACCCAGAGGGTTAACAGGGCGGCGACAATTCGGCGAATCAGATATCCGGTCACGGCGGGGCTTCCTCGCCCGGAGAAACGCTCCCCGGTTCGTCGGGCCGGAGGCCGGCTTTTCGCGCCGGCCTCCGGAAGGTCGTATCAATATTTCACGTCATTGAAAAGCGGCCGGTTAAAGGGGCCGATCTTGAAGCCGGGGGCTTTGCTCGAAACGGCATAGATCCACAGCCAACCCGGCGTGTAGACGGGGACATGGACGGCCTCGGTCAGCAGCACCTTGAACACTTCCTGCACCACTTTGCGGCGAGCGCCGGCATCGACCGTGGTCCGGGTGGCTTCGAGCAGGGAATCGAGCTCGGGCGCGGTGTAGCCCTCATAGGCGCCCGGCGAGCGCCAGAGCAGATAGAGGAGGTCCGGGTCAAACCAAGTCCAGCCCATGAGGTCCATGAAACCGGGACCATCCTTACGGTTGTTCTCTTGCTTCACGCGGGCGTTCAGGGTTCCGATATCCATGACCTCGATGCTGGCATCGATGCCGACCTTCTTAAGCTGGTTTTGGAATACCTGCAGCATGCGTTCGCGGTTGTCGCCGGTCCAGGTCGCCAGGACCATCTTCATCGGGTTGTCGGGTCCATAACCGAGTTCGGCCAGCAACGCCTTGGCCTTTTCGGGATCGTATTCTTGGCCGTAGCGGGCGCAGAAGTCCTGATCGTTGCCAAAAACCCCGCGCGAGACGGGGCAGCGCTCGCGCTCCACCAGGTCGCCGAAGACGATCTTGATCGCCAGATCCTTGTTAATCGCGTATGACACCGCCCGACGGGCGCGCGCGTCGTTGAAGGGCGGGCGGTGGACGGCGAATTCAAGGAACATGTTCTGACCGGTGTTCTGGGCGACATACACCTCGACGTCGGCGCTCTTCTGGAGCGCCTTCACCTCCTGGATCGGCGGCACGATGACCTGCAGCTCGCCGGTTTTCAGACCGGCCACTCGGGTTTGCCCCTCGGGCACGGTCCGGACGATTAGGCGGTCGGCAAAGGGGGCTCCGGGGTTGTCCACGGGGCGTCCGTAGTTGCGATAGTTCTCGTTCCGAGCCAGCACGATCTCGGAGCCTTTGGTCCAGCTCACGAACTTCCACGGGCCGGTGCCGATGGCCGAGGAAACGCCAAAATCCTCAGCCTCAGCGTTGCTATCGCAAAGCATGGAAGTGAACTGATCCGCCATGAACGGCACGAAAGCGCCGAAGGGCGAGGCGAGCTTGAACTTCACAGTCAAGGGGTCGATCACCTCGACGTCGGTGATCGGCCCCCAGCTCGCCTTGGTGATGCTGGGCTTGTCGTCGCTCAGGGCGCGGTCGGCCGTCCATTTGACGTCGTTGGCGTCGAACGGGGTTCCGTCGTGGCACATGATGCCTTCATTCAGGGTGAAGGTGACCTCGGTGCCATCGGCGCTGACCTGCCAGGCCCGCGCCAAGTTCGGAACCACTTCGCCCGCGTCGTTGAACTCGAGCAGCGAATCGTAGATCTGGTACCAGACCATGCGCGAGAGCGTCGACGTCGCGCGATGCGGGTCGAGCGAATCGATGTCTCCGTCGCGGGCCCAAACGATATCGCCCGCCCACGCCGGGGCCGCCAGCGCCAGCGAAACCGCCATTCCCGCGGCGGCGAAACGAAATTTCGTATGCATCACGTCTCCTTTCCTTCCTTTGGGGGCGCCGGTGGTTTCTTGGCTGTGTTCTCGTACTGCTGGGGGCGGCGCCACGCGCGCTCAATATCAAGGTTGATACAAAAAAATCATTCTGTCAATATAATGAAATTTTAGTTTCAGTATCGTTCGTCGCCTAACTCGGGATCCGGACAAGGGAAGACGGTCGCTTCCCCCTCGTCCGGGTCGACATCCCGCGGGACGATGATTCCCCAGCGGACAGCCGCCGATAAAAGGATCGAGATGGCTCTATTCGCCCGCCGACCCGATCGCCGCCGATGCTTGACGCAGCCGGTCGGTCCGGCCGACGCCGCCGGCGACGGCGCGCGCGGGCGAAGGTCCGACGAGAGCCTCAACACACGCACATGGCAGATCGTGAGGGCACGATGGAATCTCTTGAAGAACGCGAACCACGCACGTTGGAGAAGCGCATCCACGCTCTCTATGAAGAGCTTCCCCCCAGCGAGCGCGCCGTCGCCGACCTGATTCTCGAGTATCCGGGGGACATCGCGCTCTATTCGGCGACCGAACTCTCGAAGCGGGCGCGGGCCTCGAAGGCCGCAGTCACTCGGCTCGTCAAGCGACTCAAGTATGGGCACTACCGCGAGATCCAGAAGGAGGTGCGAGAGGCGCAGGAAGCCGGCGAGCCAATCTACCTGAACACCTCGGAAGTGACGCCCGCCCGCGAGGGAAGCAGTCTCGAACGCCACCTGCAGCGCGATCTAGCCATCCTGCGGGACACCTTTAAGAAGCTGCACCCCGTTCAACTCGACGAAGTCGTGGCGCGAACAATATCGGCGAAGCGGGTCTGGACCATCGGCTTCCGCAACAGCTTCTTCTTCGCCTCGTATGTCCGTCGCCAGCTCATTCAGGTGCGGGCCGACGTTACGCTTCTGCCCGCCGACGGGCAGGCTCTGATGGAGGATCTTGCGGCTGCAGGCCCCGAAGATCTGGCCATCGTGATCGGCCTGCGCCGACGCCCGCCGCAAACCCAACGCGTTATGCGGGTTCTACGCCAGCTCGGCGTCCCTATCGCCTACGTCACCGACCACGCTGCGGTCACCACGCCGAAACTGGCCACTTGGACCTTCGCCTGTCCGGTGCGCGGCCTGTCACTGTTTGATTCCTATGTCGGGGTGATCAGCCTGCTCAACTACTTGTGCATCGAAGTGGTTGCCCAGGCCGGCGAAGCCGGTCGGCAAAAGCTCAGCCGCATCGAGGATCTAATGGAGTTCATGGGCGAGATCGACACCAGCAACTGAACCCACCCGCCCCGACCGCGCCGAATGCGAAGGAAGGACACGTCATGCGCATAGAGGAGATCGAGCTGTTCCACGTGGCCATGCCCATGAGGGAGCCGTGGCGGACCGCCTTCAGCGAGGAGGTGGCTATCGACAGCATCCTCGTGCGGATGGCGGGCGAAGGGGCCGAAGGTTGGGGCGAGACCGCGCCCTACCGAATGCCTCAGTACTCGCCGGAGTGGGCGGCGGGGGCCTTCCTTCTGCTGCGCGATGTCCTCGCCCCGGCGCTGGTCGGTCGCGAGATCCCCTCCGGCGGCGCGTTGCAGGATCTGCTGCGTCCGTTCAAAGGCAATCCGTTCGCCAAGGCCGGCCTCGATCTGGCTTGGTGGGATCTTGAGGCCAAGCTCGCCGGACAGCCGCTGTGGCGGCTCATCGGCGGCGGTCCGCGCCTGACCGTGGGGGCCGACATCGCCGTGATGGCGAACATCGACGACCTGCTCGCCGCGGTCGGTCGCGCGCTCGACGAGGGCTTTCGCCGCATCAAGCTGAAGTTCCGCCGCGGCTGGGGGGTCGAGATGGTCGCCCGGGTGCGGGACGCGTTCCCGGATGCGGTGATCCATGTGGACTGCAACAGCGGCTTCACCCTCGACGATCTGCCGATGTTCCGCGAACTCGACCGGTTCGACCTCGCCATGATCGAACAGCCCCTCGCCCACGATGATTTGATCGACCACGCCCGCCTGCAGGCGGCGCTCGACACGCCGATCTGTCTCGACGAGAGCATCGTCTCGCTCGATCGCGCCCGCAAGGCCATCGATATCGGCGCCTGCGGCTGGGTCAACCTCAAGCACGGTCGGGTGGGAGGGTTGACCAACGCGATCGCGATCCACGATCACTGCGCCGAGCGGGGCGTGCCCTGTTGGGTCGGCGGGATGCTGGAATCGGCGGTCGGACAAGGCCCCTCGATGGCCCTCGCGACCCTGCCGAACATCCGCTATCCGAACGACATCTTCCCGACGGCGCGACTTTACGAAACCGACCTCGCCGAGCCCGAGGTGGTGCTCAGCGGGCCCTCGGAGATGACCATACCCGACGCTGCGGGGCATGGCTTTCGCCCCAACGACGAACGCCTCGCGAGCGTCACCGTGGCTCGCGCCAGCGTCCGCCCCGGACGCTGATCCGCCGATGGTGGAATTCCGCGCCGACGCTGGCGCACGCGCTCAGGGTCGACGGCCGAGAGCAACTTGCACTTTCCGGCCCTGGCGCTCGAAGCCGTCCGTTTGCGCCGTGGCATGGCGCTCGACGCCCTGCCGCTCGCGGATGAGGCGCGTGC
>CAYYWV010000098.1:0-9012 GCA_964475385.1 uncultured Alphaproteobacteria bacterium
CCCGCCAAGCCTTTGCTAAGAAGCCGAATATCCATCGTCCAACCCTCCTTACTGCATTTCCGCCGACCTCGAGCCCCTTGGGCTTTCGTCGGCGCTGGGAAGCGTCGCCGCTTCCATCCAATGAACGCCATGCAAGCGCCATGCCAAGTGAAAAAATTATGCGTTCTCAATATGTTGAGATTCCCTTTCGGAGGACAAAGCGCCAGAGCGCGCGAACTTGTAAAGAATTCCGACAGGGTTCGAGGCCGGAATCCGGCGATTTTCGGGCCGAAATTCGCCCGGTGCTCGATAATCGCCTCTATATCAAGCGGATAGCGCGCAGCCCCTGTTTTCGCGAGGTGTAAAGAATTCCGTCACCCATCGCGGCGCGTCGACGAGGCGGCCGCCGGGCGGAGAGCCCTGCGCGCGCTTTCCTCGTCGAGGCGCGCGCGTTCGGCCGATTGCGGTCTCACCCTCCCCCTGCCCCTCCCATCGAGGGAGGGGGAATGGCGGCGCGGCCTCGACGCTCAAGCCTTTCCCCCTCGACGGCGCGGCCTCGACGATCGAGCCCTCCCCCTCGATGGGGCAGGGTTGGGTGGGGGTGATAAGCGGCGGCCCCGGTGGCCGCCCCCTCGCGCCCGCCGCCGCACGGCCGCGCCTTGCCCCTTCCGCAAGGAAAGGGGGAAGTAAGGGGCGGGCTTCAGAATTTCTTGAGGGAAGGTGGGATATACGCGACTATCCCATACCGTACCCAACCAAGGGGAAAAGCGTTGGCCTCTGTTCCGCGACCGCGCGCCGGACGCGTTTTCGGCATCGTCCTCACCGTTGCGCTCGGGCTCGGGCTCGCCGGCTGCAGCGATCGCGGAAGCGCCGACGACTTCGTCGCCCGCGCCCAGGAGTACCGCCTCGCCGGCAAGCTCAACGCCAGCGTGATCGAGCTCAAGAACGCGCTTCAGGCCGATTCGCAGAATGCGGCGGCGCGGTTCCTCCTCGGCCAGATCTATGTGGATATCGGCTACGGCGCGGCGGCCGAGAAGGAGCTCACCCGCGCCCGCGCGCTCGGCATCGGAGCCGAGTCGCTGACCCGACCCTTGGGGCGCGCCTGGTTGCTCCAAGGAAAATTCGACCGCGTGCTCGCGGACATCCGCGCCGCCGATGACGCCCCCGCTACGGCCAAGGCGGTGGTCGCGGTCCTTCACGGCCAAGCGTATACGGGGCTCGGCAAGCTCGATGAGGCCGCGCGGCGCTTTCAGGAAGCGCTCGCTCTCGACCCCCAGTCGGCCGAGGCCGAGGTCGGGCTCGCCCGGGTGGCGATCAACCGGGGCGATCTCGATGCGGCGGAAAGGCTGCTCGCCCGCGCCCGCGCGATCGCGCCCAACGATCCCGACGTCGTAACCCTCGAAGGCGATCTCGCTTTCTTGCGCGGCGACTACGCCAAGTCCGCGGAGGCGTTCGAGAGGCTCTTGAAATCGCGGCCGCAGAACCTCGCGCTCCGGGTCGCGCTCGCCCGCGCGCAAATCGGCTCGGGCGCGCTTGACGAGGCGGTCAAGAACCTCGACCGGGTTCTCAAGGTCGTTCCCAACAACCCGCGCACGAACTACCTGCGCGCGGTCGCGGCCTATCAGGCGCAGGACTACGAGGCCGCGCTCGCCGCTCTCGA
This sequence comes from uncultured Alphaproteobacteria bacterium, assembly GCA_964475385.1. Classification (GTDB taxonomy): domain Bacteria; phylum Pseudomonadota; class Alphaproteobacteria; order JAAXGF01; family JAAXGF01; genus CAYYWV01. The sequence goes on from CAYYWV010000098.1 coordinate 1,640, forward strand.
GACGGTGCGCAAGAGCCGGCCCGACGATCTCTCGACGCTGCTCCTCGCAGGCGCGTCGAGCTTCGCGCTCAATCGTCTCGAGCAAGCCAACAAGTATCTGAACCGATTCCTCTTCCTCGCGCCGGACTACGCGCCGGCGCGACGCCTGCTCGGCGCCGTTCTGATCAAGCTCGGACGCAACGGCGAGGCGGTCGACGTGCTCAGCCCGCTGGCCGAAAAGGACGCCAAAGACGCAGCGCTCCTCGCCGCGATCGGGACCGCGGCGGCGCAGGCGGGCGATCTCAAGACGGGCAGCCGATACCTCGAAAAGGCGGTCGCGCTCAAGCCCGATGACGCCGGCGCGCGGGCGCGGCTCGGCCTGGTGCGGATCGCGCTCGGCGAGAAGGGCAAGGGAATCGCGGACCTCGAGCAGGCGGTCGAGCTCGACCCGAAGGAGCGGCGCACCGAGGTTCTTCTCGTCCTCAACTACCTGCGCGAGCGGCAGTTCGACCGCGCGCTCGAAGCCGCCCGGCGGTTGCAGGAGGCGCGCCCCGACGAGGCGACGGGGTTCGCGCTCGCCGGGCTCGCTTACTTCGGAATGAAGAAGCTCCCCGAGGCCCGGACCGCCTTCGAAAAAGCGTTGGAGATCGAGCCCGGCCGGCCCGACGCCTCGCTCAACCTCGCGGCGATGGCCGAACGGGACGGCGACCGGCAAGCCGCCCGCGCTTACCTCAAGGGCATCCTCGAAAAGCGGCCGAAGCACCTGGGGGCGCTCTTGAGGCTCGCCCGGCTCGAAGCCCAGGCCAAGAACAACGAGGAGAGCATCGCGCTTCTCGCGCGCGCGGTCGAAGGGAACCCCAACAGCCTGATCGCCCGCGTGCTGCTCGGCCGGGCCTATCTCATCACCGGCGCCTACACCAAGGCGCTCGCGGTGACTCAGGAAGCCCTGGCGAACAGCCCGAACGATCCCGCGCTCCTCGAGATCATCGGCAAGGCCCAGCTCGCCCAGCGCAACGCCGCGGATGCGGTGGCGACCTTCCAAAGGCTCGCCGAAGCGCAGCCCGAGAGCGGCGAGGCCGCGTTCCTGCTCGCCCGGGCCTTCGAGGCGGCGCGGGACTGGACCGACATGGAAAAGGCGCTCGACGAGGCGCTGGCCCGCAACCCCGATCACGCGCCGGCGAAGGTCGCGCTCGCCGGGCTCAAACTGCGGCAGGGACAGACGGAGACGGCCGCAAAACTCGTGAGCGAGCTCAAGAAGGCGTTCCCGGACAGCCCCGAAGTCCTTCGCCTGGAAGGCGATCTCGCGCTTGCGGAAGGCCGGCCCCGGGATGCGATCCCCCTCTTCCGCAAGGCCCGAGACGCGCGTCCCACAAGCGCGCTTACGGTCAAGCTCGCGCTCGCCGAGTGGCGGGCCGGCGAACGCGAGGCGAGCCTCGCGACGCTCAGCGAGCGGCTTAAGGCCGCGCCCGACGATACCATGGCCCGCTATCAGCTCAGCGCTTATCTCTCGGCGCTCGGGCGGACGGACGAGGCCCGCGCCCAGCTCGAAGAGATCCTCAAACGCCAGCCCGACAACTGGGTCGCCCACAACGACCTCGCCTGGATTCTTCTCGGCAAGGGCGAGACGGCGAAGGCGGTCGATCACGCGACGCGCGCGCAAGCGCTCGCGCCCGAAAACCCCTTGGTCAAGGACACCCTCGGGCTCGCGCTTCTGGAATCCGGCGAAGCGGCGCGCGGGCTCCGCCTGATCGAGCGGGCGGCGCGGGCGCTGCCCAACAACCGCGACGTCCAGAACCATCTCGCCAAGGCCCTGGCGGCCAACGGCAAGACCGACGAGGCGCGCGCGATCCTTCGCGACATTCTCGCCGACGGCGCGGCCTTCTCCGAACGCGCCAAGGCGGTGGCGCTTCTCAAGAAGCTCGGCGGTTAGCCCCGAGAAGGAGCGTCGCCCGCACGGCGGCCTTGCCCGCGCCGGCGCGCCCGCTACACTCCCCGGGCCATGACCTCCGCCATCGAAGCTCCCGAAGCCTCCGTCGCCGCCCGCCCTGTCGTCCGCCTGCTCAGCGGCCGCGCCCGTCGAGCGCGCCAGGGACACCCCTGGATCTATGCAAACGAGGTCGCGATGGACGCGGAGGCGCGCGCGATCCCGCCCGGAACCGTGGTGCGCGTCGAAGACGCGGGCGGCGAGGCGCTCGGCTCCGCGGGGTTCAACCCGCACAGCCTGATCGTCGCGCGGATGCTCTCATCCGACCCCGAGGCCGTCATCGACGAGGATTTCTTCCGCCGCCGGATCGAGGACGCCGCCGCGCTCCGCGCGCGCCTGTTCGCGCGGCCCTTCTATCGGCTCGTCCACGCCGAGGGCGACCACTTGCCGGGGCTCGTGATCGACCGCTTCGACGACGTCTTCGTCTGCCAGCCGAACACCGCCGCCATGGACCGGTTGATGCCCGCGGTCGCCGGCGCGCTCGATTCGCTGTTCGCGCCCCGAGCGGTGGTCGTGAGGGGCGATTCGCCGGTCCGCGCCCTCGAAGGGCTCGGCTCGGAAACCCGGCTGCTTTCGGGAACGCTTGACGGTCCGGCGCCGGTGATGGAGGGGGAGCTCCGCGCCTTCGCCGACGTGATCGCGGGCCAGAAGACCGGCTGGTACTTCGACCAGAGCGAGAACCGCGCATTCGTCGCCCGCCTCGCGCCGGGGGCGCGGGTGCTCGATCTCTACAGCTATGCGGGGGGCTTCGCGCTCCGCGCCGCGGCCGCCGGCGCGATCGAAGCGATCGCCGTCGATCGCTCCGATTCCGCGCTCGATCTCGGGCGGCGGGCGGCGGCCGAGAACGGGCTTGCGGAGCGCTGCCGCTTCGTCCGCGCCGAGGCCTTCGCCGAGATGGCGCGGCTTGCGCGCGAAGGCGCGCGCTTCGACGTGGTCGTCGCCGACCCGCCGTCCTTCGTCAAGAGCCGTCGTGCGCTGAAGCCGGGGCTGCGCGGGTATCGCAAGCTCGCGCGGATGGCGGCGGCGCTGGTCGCGCCCGGCGGGTTCCTGTTCATCGCCTCGTGCTCCCACAACGTCGAACCCTCCGCCTTCGCGGACGCGGTGCGCCAAGGGCTCAACGACGCCCGGCGGAGCGGCCGGATTTTGCGCGCTTCGGGCGCCGGCCCCGACCATCCCCAGCACCCGGCGCTGCCTGAGAGCGCCTATCTCAAGGCCCTGACCTTGCGGCTCGACTGAAGGGGACGGCGCCTCAATGGCGGGGCGGGCGCAGCGGCAGCTCGACCCGGAACACGGTGCCCGTCCGGTCGCTCTGCAAAAGGCGGACGTCGCCGCCGTGAGCGCGCGCGACCTCGCGGGCGATCGCGAGCCCGAGCCCGGTTCCGCCCTGGCGGGTCGAGGCGGCGAAGGGCTCGAACAGGTGCGCCCGCGCCCGGCTGGGAAGCCCGGGGCCGGTATCCGCGACGTCGATCAACGCGCAGCCGTCGCGCACGCCGGCTTCGATGCGGATCGCCCCGCCGCCGTTCATGGCTTCGACCGCGTTGTGCGCAAGGTTGAAAAACACGCGGAAGAGCTGGTCGCGGTCGGCGACGATCTCGAAGGACTCGGGCACCGCGTTCTCCCAGGCGATGGCGCCTTCGCCGTCGATCGCAAGCGCGGCGCGCACCTCGTCGACAAGCGCGCGCAGATCGAGAGGCTCGAGACGCAGCTCGGGCCCGCGCGCCCGCACGAAGCGCAGGGTGTCCTCGCAGAGCGCCACCGCGCGGTCGATGGCCTGGGCGAGCGCCGAGGCGTCGCGGCGCACCTCGGGATCGTCGCTCTGGACGAGCCGGTCCGAGACCAGCACCGCGGTCGAAAGGATGTTGCGCAGATCGTGGTTGATCTTGCCCACCGCCGCGCCGAGGGCGGCGAGATGGGCGCGCTGGCGGAGCGCGGTGCGCAGGCCGTGCTGCATCTCGGCGAGCTCGGCCTGAGCAATGCCGATCTCGTCCCGTCGTCCGCTCACCTCGATGTCGGTCGAGACGTCCTCGGGCGATTCGCGAAAAGCGATTAGGGTTGCGGTGATCCGCCGCATGGGACGGACCAGGAGCCACTGAAGGCTGATATAGACGAGCGCGGCGGTCAGCAGCGACAGCACGATCGACAGCACCAGAATGCGCTGCGCGTAGTCGAACATCTCGGCCCGCATCGGGGCCTCATCGAGGGTCACGTCGACCATGGTCTCAGGCGCCATGCGCGACGGCCCGACGACGCGCAGCACCCGGTTCCCGGTTTGGAACAGCGCCTCGAAGGCGTCGCGGATGAGGACCAGGGGCGTCGCGTCGGTGATGTCGTAGGCGGCGTCGATCGCAGGCGGGTCGCCGAGCATCAGAAACGCCGCATCCGGCGTGCGCAGCGCGATCGAGCGCACCCGGGCGTGGCGCAAGAGCTCCCGGCTCAACTCGGGCGGAAGCATGCCGCCGGGCGCCGCCTCGAGCGCGAGCGTCGCCTCATGCGCTGCGGCGAGGCGTTCCTGGAGATAGACCAGGCGGAAGCGCGCGATCGAGGGCACGAAGATCAGCACCTCGCCGAGCATGACGAAGGCGATGGTCAGCACCAGAAGCCGGGCCGAGAGGCTGCGCGTCAGCGGCGGCAAAGAAAACCGTTTCGTCGGCTTCATCGTCTGATGGTCCACCGATCGCCCCCGTTGTCCATGGTCGGCGTGGCGACCGGCGCCCCGCCTTGTCCCCGTCCCGATGCTATCCAAACCGCGCGAGGAAGCGAACCAAGCGCCGCGTTCCCTCGCCGAACAGCCGCGCGGCGTAGAAGCTTCCCGCGGCGCGCTTGTTGACCTCGGCCAGCGTCGGGTAGGGCGCGATCAACCCGGCCATCGCCCCGATCTTCAGCCTTTCCCGGATCGCGAGCTCCCAGGGCTGGATCAGCTCTCCCGCCTGTGGCCCGACGATTCCGGCGCCCAGTATACGCCCGCGGGCGGTCGTCACCACCTTGACGAAGCCGTCGGTCTCGCGCTCGGCGCGCGCGCGGTCGTTCTCGGCGAAGGGCCAGCGCAGCACGCGAATCCGCAAGCCCGCCGCGCGCGCCTTGGCCTCGGTCATGCCGACCTGGGCGAGCTCGGGGTCGGTGAAGGTGACCCAGGGCAGCGCCCGGTAATCGACCTTGGCCGGCAAGCGGAACAGCGCGTTGCGGAGAACGATCCCGGCCTGGTAGGCGGCGGTGTGGGTGAAAGGATAAGGGCCGGCCGCGTCGCCGATCGCATAGACCCGGCGGTTGGTCGTCCGCAGCCGGGCGTCGACCGCGATCCCCCGGCGCTCGAAGGCGATCCCCGCCGCCTCCAGGCCGAGACCGTCGACATTAGGGGTCCGCCCCGCCGCGATCAGAAGATGCGAGCCTTCGATGCGGGTCTCGGCGCCGTCCGCGCCGGCGATCACCGCGACCCCGCCGGGCGCGGGCTCGACGCGGCGCACGGGCGTCTCCTCCAACAGCGCGACCCCTTCGGCGCGGAGCCGGACGCGGACCACGTCGGCGAGCTCGGGATCGTCGTTGCCGAGGATCGAGGCCATCTCGACCACGGTGACCCGGGCCCCGAGCCGGCGGTGGGCCTGGGCGAGCTCGCAGCCGATCGGCCCGCCGCCGACGATCACCAGATGCGCGGGCGCTTCGGTCAGATCGAAGATCGTCTCGTTGGTCAAGTACGAGACCCGCTCGAGGCCCGGGATCGGCGGGACCATCGGCCGGCTGCCGGTGGCGATCACGAACCGTCGGGCCGCGATCGCGGTCTCGCCCGCGACGACCCGATCGGGGGCGGCGAAACGCGCCTCGGCCCTGATGACGGTCACGCCGAGCCCTTCGAAGCGCTCGACCGAATCATGGGGCGCGATCCCGGCGATCACGTCGCGGACGTGGTCGTGGACGCGCTGGAAGTCGACCGTCGCGGGCGGGCTCATCACGCCGAAGCGCGCGGCCCGGGCGTGGCGATGGGCGGCGTGCGCGGCGGCGAGCAGCGCCTTCGACGGCACGCAACCGAAATTCAGGCAGTCGCCGCCCATCGGCCCGCGTTCGACCAGGGCGACCGTGGCCCCCATCTGGCTCGCGCCGGCGGCCACCGTAAGCCCGCCCGAGCCTGCGCCGATCACGCAGAGATCGACGCGAAGAACGCGGTTCCCGGTCATGGTCGCGCCGCTCGCCTCATCGGCTTTCGCCGCGGCGGAGCTTCTTGTAGGCGACGGGCAGCAGCGCAAGCGCCGCAAGCCCGGCGAGCGCCGCGACCATCTGGGGCGTGAGCACCGACGAGACGTCGAAGCGGTCGCCCTGATCGAGCGCCGCGCCGAGCCCGCTTCCGGCGAGCGCGTAGACCGCCGTGCCCGGAACGATCCCGAACAGCGTGCCGATCACGTAGACCCTGAGGCTCACCCCGAGGAAGGCCGGCACCAGGTTGACGACGAAGAAGGGAAACAGCGGGATCAGCCGCAGCACCAGAAGATAGCTGAGCGCGTTGGCGCGAAAGCCCGCTTCCATCTTCGCCATCCACGGCCCGGCGCGGGCGCGCAAGCGCTCGCCCACGGCGCTGCGCGCGATCAGGAACAGAAGGGTCGCGCCCAATGTCGCGGCGAACACGACCAGCACGGTCGCGCGCAGCGGCCCGAACAGAAAGCCGCCCGCGACCGTCATCATCGCCCCGCCGGGAAGCGACAGCGCGACCACGGCGGCGTAGATCGCGAAGTAGAGAACCGGCGCAAGGATCGCATGGCTCGCGACGAAGGCGAGAAGCGTCGCGCGATGGGCGCGCAGGATCTCGAAAACGGTCTGGTTGTCGGGGCCGAAGACGAAGAAGGCGACGAGCACGGCGACGAGCGCGATGGCGGGCCAAAAGCGCCTGAATGCGGAAAGCGCGCCCTTGCCCGTAATCTTGTCGTCCGCCATGCCAACCCTTTGCCCGTCACGCGCGCGCGTAGCCTAGCACGGGCGGCGAAGCGTCGCACCCGTCGCGCCCAGGCGGCGCGGCCAGCGGCGGCGCATCTTTCGTATGCCCGGCCGCCTGTCAGGATATTGGCTCTCGATGGGCTGTGGACAGACGCCTTGAACCAGTTGTGATCGGTTGTGATGGGGCCTTGCGCGGAACGAAGGCGGACGGCCGCGCCCCCCGGCGGGCTCGGCGGCGGCCTGTGCGCGCCGCCGCCGATGCGGATCAGCCCGTCAGCGCGAAGCGGCGACGCGATCGCCGCGCCGCCGGCGCAGCACCGCAAGTCCTGCGAGCCCGACGCCGAACAGAAGCGCAGACGCGGGCTCGGGCACAGCCGCTGCCGGCGTGAACACCGCGTAGACAACCTCCGGATAGGTGATGACCGCCGTGGTCTGGTCCGTAAATCTGAGAATCCCCCCGTCGGGTCTGTCGTCCGCCTCGATCGAGCTGTTG
>CAYYWV010000099.1:0-8992 GCA_964475385.1 uncultured Alphaproteobacteria bacterium
TCGATTCGATCCAGACCATGTTCGTCGACAGCCTCGATTCGGCCCCCGGCACCGTGGCCCAGGTGCGGACCAGCGCCCAGGAGCTGATCCGCTTCGCCAAGCGGCGCGGCGTCGCAATGCTGTTGGTCGGCCACGTCACCAAGGACGGCCAGATCGCCGGCCCCCGCGTGCTTGAGCACATGGTCGACACCGTGCTTCACTTCGAGGGCGAGCGCAGCCACCAGTTCCGCATCCTGCGGGCGGTCAAGAACCGCTTCGGCGCGACCGACGAAATCGGCGTCTTCGAAATGACCGAGCGCGGGCTGATCGAGGTCGCGAACCCATCGGCGCTGTTCCTCGGCGAGCGCGACGCGGACGTGAGCGGCGCCGCGGTCTTCGCCGGGCTCGAAGGAAGCCGCCCGGTGCTGGTCGAGATCCAGGCGCTGGTCGCGCCTTCGCCGTTCGCGACCCCGAGGCGCGCCGTGGTGGGCTGGGATTCGGCCCGGCTCGCGATGATCATGGCGGTGCTGGACGCTCGCTGCGGCCTTGCCCTTGGCGGCAACGACGTGTACTTAAACGTCGCCGGCGGCCTTCGGATCAACGAGCCGGCGGCCGACCTCGCGGTCGCGGCGGCGCTGGTCTCGTCGCTGATGGGGCGCGCCCTGCCCGCCGCTACGGTGGCGTTCGGCGAGATCGGCCTTTCGGGCGAGGTCCGTGCGGTAAGCCAGGCCGAAGCCCGGCTCAAGGAAGCGGCGAAGCTCGGCTTTTCCCGCGCGCTCGCGCCCCGATGGCGCGGCCGCGGCGAGCGGCCCGGCGCGGACCGCCTGGAGGTGGTCGAGATCGAACGGCTCCGCGACTTGGTCGCTCTGATCGAAGAGGCCCCCGCGGCGGCGCAGGCCGTAGCCGCGACGGACCGCGAATAGGCGGAACGAACCGGATGGACAGTTTCCCCGTCAACGCCGTCGACGTGATCATCGTTGCGATCGTGCTCGTCTCGGGCGCGCTCGCCTTCTTCCGCGGCGTGGTGCGCGAGATTCTGTCAATCGTCGGTTGGGTCGGCGCGGCCGCCGTCGCCTACTACGGCTTCAACCCTTTGCGCCCCTACGTCGGCCAGCTCATCGAATCGCCGCTGATCGCCGATATTGCGACCGGCGCGCTCTTGTTCGTGGCCGCGCTGGTCTCCATATCGGTGGTAAGCCATGCGCTCTCGAGCCGGGTCAAAGACAGCCATCTCGGGGCGCTCGACCGCTCGCTCGGCTTCGTGTTCGGGGTGCTGCGCGGCGCAGTCATCGTGTCCATCGCGTATCTGATGATCGCCTGGGCGGTGCCGCCCGGAGAGCAGCCCGAATGGCTGCGGGGCGCGCGGACTTTGCCCCTAGTCGAGTACGGCGCCGGGATCATCGCCCGCGCGATTCCGCCAAGCGCGCACGCCGATTGGGCCCGGAGCGAGACCGCGGCCAACATCGACGACCGACAGGCTTACGAGGCCCTGATGCGTCCGCCTCCGGCCAGCGGCAAGTCCGACGACGCGGGCTATTCGAGCGCCGAGCGCAAGGCGCTCGACCGCCTGATCCAGAGCGCCCAATAGGCCCAATAGGAAACGAAGGACGGCGAGCGCCCGAGCGATGACCGACCATCATTCCTTCGACGACGACCACCCGCGCGAGGAGTGCGGAATCTACGGAATCTTCGGCCATGCCGAGGCGGCGCCGCTGGTCGCCCTCGGCCTCCATGCGCTCCAGCACCGGGGCCAGGAAGCGGCCGGGATCGTCACCTTCGACGGCGCGCATTTCCACGCCCACCGCTGTCTCGGCCTGGTCGGCGACAGCTTCACCTCGCCGGCGGTGATCGAGCAGCTTCAAGGCCACGCCGCGATCGGGCATGTGCGCTACTCGACCACCGGCGAAACGCTTTTGCGCAATGTGCAACCCCTGTTCGCCGAGTTCGCCTTCGGCGGGCTCGCCATCGCGCACAACGGGAACCTCACCAACGCCGGCGCCTTGCGCGAGCAGCTCGTGTGCCGGGGCTGCCTGTTTCAGTCGACCACCGACACTGAGGTCATCGTCCATCTGATCGCGATCAGCGACCGGGGCACGGTCGTCGACCGGCTGATCGACGCCCTCGGCCAGGTCGAAGGCGCGTACTCGCTGGTGGCGGTGACCGAGGACGCGCTGATCGGCGTGCGCGATCCCTTGGGCGTGCGCCCATTGGTGCTCGGCGAGCTCGAAGGCGCGACCATTCTCGCCTCCGAGACCTGCGCGCTTGATATCGTCGGCGCCCGTTTCCTGCGCGACGTGGCGCCGGGCGAGATCGTGGTCATCGACAAGGACGGAATCAGAAGCCTCAGCCCCTTCCCGCCGCGGCCGCGGCGGTTCTGCATCTTCGAGTACGTCTATTTCGCCCGCCCCGACAGCATGGTCGAAGGCGCAAGCGTCTACGAAGCGCGCAAGCGCATCGGGGCCGAACTCGCCCGCGAAAGCGGGGTCGCGGCCGACATCGTCGTCCCGGTGCCCGATTCGGGCGTGCCCGCGGGCGTGGGCTACGCGGCCGAGGCGGGGCTGCCTTTCGAGCTCGGCATCATCCGCAATCACTACGTCGGCCGCACCTTCATCGAGCCCAGCGACCAGATCCGCCACCTCGGCGTCAAGCTCAAGCACAACGCCAACGCCGCGAGCCTTCGGGGCAAGCGCGTGGTTCTGGTCGACGATTCGATCGTCCGCGGAACGACCTCGACCAAGATCGTGGCGATGGTGCGGGCCGCCGGCGCGCGCGAGGTCCATATGCGCATCGCGAGCCCGCCGACGACGCACTCCTGCTTCTACGGGGTGGATACGCCGGCCCGCGAGAAGCTGCTCGCGGCGCGCTTCGACGTCGCCGGCATGGCCGCGCATATCGGGGTCGACAGCCTTGCCTTCATCTCGCTCGACGGGCTTTACCGGGCGGTCGGCGAGCCGGGGCGGAGCGAGACCCGGCCCCAGTACTGCGACGCCTGCTTTACGGGCGATTACCCGATTCCCCTGACCGACCGCGAGGACGGCGCCGAAGGCCGGCAGATGTCGTTGCTCGCCAAGATGGCATGAACGGAGCCGGAACCGGGAGCGGCGGCCGGCTCGCGGGTCGGGTCGCGCTGATCACCGGCGCTTCGCGCGGGATCGGGGCGGCGGTCGCCCGGCGCTTCGCCGCCGAGGGCGCGAGGCTGGTGCTCGTCGCCCGCACCGAAGGCGGGCTCGAGGAGACCGACGACGCGGTCCGCGCGGCGGGCGGCCAGGCGACGCTGGTGCCGCTCGATCTGTGCGACTTTCCCGCCATCGACCGGCTCGGCGCGGCGATCTACGAGCGCTTCGGCCGGCTCGATATCCTGGTCGGGAACGCCGCGACGCTCGGAGGGCTGCGCCCGCTCGGCCACTACACGCCCGAGATCTGGGAGCAAACCCTGGCGCTCAACCTGACCGCGAACTGGCGTTTGATCCGAAGCATGGACGCGCTGTTGCGCGCCAGCGACGCGGGCCGCGCGATCTTCGTCACATCGGGCGTCGCGCGCGCGCCGACCGCCTATTGGGGCGCTTACGCGACGAGCAAGGCGGCGCTCGAGGCGATGGTCCTGACCTACGCCGCCGAGACGCGGCGCACGACTCTGCGCGTCAACCTGCTCGATCCCGGCGTTGTGCGCACCCGCATGCGCGCCGAGGCCATGCCCGGCGAGGATCCCGAGACCCTGCCTCCGCCCGATGCGATCACGGACGCCTTCGTCGAACTCGCCGAGCCCGCGTGTTCGCGCCACGGCGAGATCGTCCGCGCCCAGTGAAGGGCGCAATCGGAGCTATCGCGTCTTCTTTCGGCCTTTGGTCGCGTAAGGGTTCTTGCCGGCGCGCAGGTTGAGGCGCAGCGGCACGCCTTCGAGGCCGAAGGCCTCGCGCAGGCGGTTGGCGAGATAACGGCGGTACGATTCGGGAAACGCGGTCGGCCGGCTCGCGAACAGGGCGAAGGTGGGCGGGCGCGCCTTGACCTGGGTGACGTAGCGCAGCTTGAGCCGGCGGCCGGCGACCACCGGCGGCGGATGGGCGGCGACCGCCTCTTCGAGCCAGCGGTTAAGGGGCGCGGTCTCGACCCGGCGCGACCAGCGCTCGCGGACCGCGAAGGCGGCCGGCATCAGGGCTTCGACCCCGCGCCCGGTGAGCGCCGAGAGCGCGACCACGGGCGGCCCGCCCGCCTGGGGCAGGGCCTCGGCGAGACGCTTGCGCAACGCGCGGAGCGCTGCGCGTTCGTCGTCGAGGCGGTCGCATTTGTTGAGCGCGACCACCAGCGCGCGCCCTTCGTCGACGATGCGCCGGCCGATGGTGAGATCCTGGCGGTCGAGCCCGAGGGTGGCGTCGAGCACCAGAACCACCACCTCGGCGCGGGCGAGCGCCCGGCGCGCATCGGCGCCTGAAAGGCGTTCGAGCGGTTCGCGCACCCGGGCGCGGCGGCGCATTCCGGCGGTATCGACCAAGCGCACGGGCCGGCCCCGCCAACGCCATTCGACGTCGATGGCGTCCCGGGTGATCCCGGGCTCGGGGCCGGTGACCGCGCGCTCCTCGCCGACGAGCCGGTTGAGGAGCGTCGACTTGCCCACGTTCGGCCGGCCCACGATGGCGAGCCTGAGCGGGCGCGCATCGCCTTCGGCCGCGTCTCCGCCCTCGTCCTCGGCGTCCGCCGCCCCCGCGAAAGGAGCGAGCGCGTCGTAGAGCGCATCGAGCCCTTCGCCGTGCTCGGCCGAGATCGCCACCGGATCGCCGAGGCCGAGCGCGAAGGCGTCATAGACCCCGGCGCGGCCGGCGCCCCCTTCGCACTTGTTGACGACCAGCACCACCGGCGCTTGCGTCTTGCGCAGCATGCGGGCGAAGTGCTCGTCCTCGGGCGTGATCCCGGCGCGGCCGTCGACCAGCAAGAGCACCACGTCGGCGCTTTCGACCGCCCGCAGGGTCTGGGCCTGCATGCGCGCTTCGACGGTCTCGGACTCGGCCTCGACGAGACCCGCGGTGTCGATCACCCGAAAGCGCAAAGGGCCGATTCGGCCCTCGCCCTCGCGCCGGTCGCGGGTGACGCCGGGCCGGTCGGCGACCAGCGCCGCCCGCCGGCCGACGAGCCGGTTGAACAGGGTGGATTTGCCGACGTTCGGCCGGCCGAGAATGGCCACAGTGAACGGCATGGCGCGGAGCTTCTAGCGCAACGCGACGAGGTCTGCGTCGTCGGTCAGCACGTAAAGGGTCTTGTCCGCCACCACCGGCGCGAGGCTGATCGGACCGGGCAACGCGATCTTGCCCAGGACCGCGCCGGTATAAGGCGAGATCGCGACCGCCTCCTCGTTCGAACCGACGACCACCAGCCGATCTCCCGCCAGCACCGGGCCGGACCAGAAGATCGGATCCTTGCGTTCCTCGGGGTTGCCGAACTGCGGCAGCCGCGCCACCCAACGGATCGCGCCGCTGCGGCGCATCAAAGACAGAACCTCCGCCTGGCTGGTGAGCACATAGACGTAATCGCCGGCGACCCAGGGGGTCTGGGTGCCCGAGATGTCCTGCTCCCAAAGGCGCGTGCCGCTCTTGAGCCCGATCGCGGCGATCTGTCCCGACTGGCTGATGGCGTAGACCCGGTCGCGGTCGATCACCGGATCGCCGTTGATGTCGCTGAGCGATTCGACGGCCCCTTTGCGCCGCCCGACGGCGAGACCGTCGCGCCAGACGATTCGTCCCGTATCGGCGCGCAGAAGATAGATCTCGCCCGACGAATAGGCCGAGACCACGAGCCCGTCGGCCGCCGCCGGCGCCGCCGCCCCCAGAAGCTGGGCGATGTCGGCGATCCCTTCATGGGACCAGATCTGGCTGCCGTCGGTGATATCGAGGGCGAAGGTTTGATTCTCGGAGGTGACGACGAACAACCGCCCGCCCGCCAGCGTCGGCGCCGAGCGGATCGGCATCCCGATCCGGCTGCGCCAGATCTCGGCGCCGGTCTTGGCCTCAAACGCGATCACCTCGCCGATCCCGGTCGCGACGTAGAGCCGACCGTCGCCGTATGCGAGGCCGCCGCCGAGCGCGTTATCGGTCTCGTCGCCGGGAACCGCCTCGACCCGCCACAGCCGCCGGCCGTCGGCGGCGGCGAAGGCGCTGACGCGGCCGATGGCGTCCATCGTAAACACGGTTCCCGCGGCGACCACCGGAGCCGCGAGCAGACGGCGCTCATCGTTGCTGCCGGAACCGATATCGGCGGTCCAGACCCGCTTCGGCATGTCGCCGAGAGCGAGATGGCCGGGCGCGTGATCGGCGAACCCCTCGGCCTGAGGCCAGTCGGGGTTGACCGTGGGCGGCGGCAGGCGCACCTCGACATCGGCGAGCGCGGGGTCCGGTTCGGGTACGGTCTCGCGGGCGAGCACCGCGATGCGCTTGCCGGGAAGCGGCGGCTCCTCGGGCTGACCGAGCCAGTCGGGAAGCAGGCTGCATCCCGCCGGGATCAGGGCAAGCACGAGAACCGCGAGCCCACGACGCATTACGCGGCGCATTACGAATCGGATTTCTTTGCGCCGCCGAGGATCGCCATATACTCCGTAACTCGGCGACGAAGCGCGGGGGGCAAGTTGGCCTCTTCGCTGAGGGCGTTGAAGATCTCGCGCGCCTTGTCCCGCTCGCCGCGGCGAAGCGCCGCCAGCCCCTGAAGCTCGCGCGCGTTGACGCGCCAGACCGAATCGCCCGAGACGAGAGGCGCGAGCCGACGTTCGACCTCGTCGGCCGGGGCCGTGTCTATCACGTCGAGAACCGCGATCAGCGCGGCGAGATCGCGTATCCCGCGGTCAAGCGCCTCGTCGGCCGCGATCGCGTCGAGCGCGGCGACCGCCTCGTCGCGCTTGCCGGCGGCGATCAGCGCCTGGGCCTCGCGCAACCGAGCCAGCGCAGCGTACCCTTCGCCCGCGTCTTTGGCGAGGTTCGCGAACGCGGCCGCGGCCGCCGCGGCGTCGCCCTTGTCGAGAAGGGCGACCGCGGAATCGAAGCGCGCGCTTTCGGCGATGCTCTTCTCGCGCTGGTACTTGTCCCAGCCGACCTTGCCGCCGATGCCGAGCACGACGGCGACGGCGGCGACAATGACGTACTTGCCGTAAGCGCGCCACAGCTTGAGCGCCTGCTCGCGGCGAACGTCCTCCTCGACTTCACGAAAGATGTCGGTCACGGATTGCTCCAACGGCCTGGACAGGGCCGGCTAAGATAGCCCGCAGCCGCGGCGAAGGCAAACCGCGCGGCCGCCGTCAGCTCTCGTCGCGCCACTTGATCGAGCAGCCGATGCTTGGCGTCTGCTGGGCGGGGCCTTTTCCGGTTTCGGCGATCTGGACCATGGCCTCGAACAGCTCGCGCCGGGCGCCGGGGACCGGCGTCATGCCCGATTCGTCGAGCCGGCCCCGGTACTGAAGGCCGAGGTCGGCGTCGAAGCCGAAGAAATCGGGCGTGCAGACCGCCCCGTAGGCCTTGGCGACCTCTTGGGTCTCGTCGAACAGGTAAGGAAAGGGGAAGCCCTTCTCGCGGGCGATCCGGACCATGTTCTCGAACGAGTCCTCGGCGTAGACCGCAGGGTCGTTGGAATTGATCGCAACGCTCGCGACGCCGTAATCCGCGAGCTCGCGGGCGTCGCGGATGATGCGGTCGAGGACCGCTTTCACATAAGGGCAATGGTTGCAGATGAACATCACCAGCGTCGCGCGCTCGCCGCGCAGATCGGCGAGACGGTGGCGCTTGCCGTCGACGCCGGGCAACTCGAAGTCCGGAGCCTTCCAGCCGAAGTTGCAGACAGGGGTCTCGGTGGCGACCATGTGCCGTCCTCCTCGTTGTCCGCGTTGTTCGCCGCAAACGAACCGCGGGCCGGATTGTGGCCCCCCAAGGTTTGGGGCGCAAGCGGAAGAGACAGCGCTCAGCGGATGTGTCGGATTGCATTTTATTCCATTCGCGACATCCGCTATCGTAGAGCGACATCGGCGCGCCGCCAAAGACGACGGGTGAGGACGATGACGGTGGACAGCCGGGCCGATCAACCAACCGCGATCGGCTTCTTCCTGGTGCCGAAGTTCTCGATGATGGCCTTCTCGGCCGCGATCGAGCCTCTGCGTTCAGCGAACCGGCTGACGGGGCGCGAACTCTACTCGTGGCGTCTGTTCTCGCGCGACGGCGAAGCGGTGGTGACCAGCGGCGGGGTGCCCATCGTGCCGCACGCCGCGATCAGCGAGGTCTCGTACTATCCGACGATGATCGTTTGCGCCGGCATCGACGTCCACCTCTATCGCGAGCGCGAGGTGTTCTCCTGGCTGCGCCGGCTCGATCGCAAGGGCGCGCGGATCGGCTCGATCTGCACGGGCGCGCATGTGCTGGCGCGCGCTGGCCTCCTCGAAGGCTACCGCTGCACGCTTCATTGGGAAAACATCCCCGGTTTCGTCGAGGAGTTCCCCGACATCGAGGTCACCAGCGAGCTGTTCGAGATCGACCGCAAGCGCATGACTTGTTCGGGCGGAACCGCGCCGCTCGACATGATGCTGCACATGATCGCGACCGAGCACGGCTACGAGCTCGCGGCGATGGTCTCGGACCAGTTCATCCACGACCGCATCCGAAGCCCCAGCGATCACCAACGCATGACCCTGCAATCGCGGCTCGGGGTGCGCGACGCCAAGCTGATCTCGGTGATCGCCCAGATGGAGGCCAATCTGGAAGAGCCGCTCTCGCGCGAGACGCTGGCCGCAAGCGTCGGACTTTCGACCCGTCAGCTCGAGCGCCTGTTCCGCAAGCACCTGAAATCGACGCCCAAGCATTACTATCTGGAGCTGCGCCTCAGGCGCTCGCGCCAGCTTCTGCTTCAGACCTCGATGTCGGTGCTCGGCGTCGCGCTCGCCTGCGGCTTCGTCTCGGCCTCGCACTTCTCGAAGTGCTACCGCGAGTTCTTCGGCCGCACCCCGCGCGAGGAGCGCCGCGCCGCCGCGTAATACCCGTTCGCCTATGAGGAG
>CAYYWV010000100.1:0-8933 GCA_964475385.1 uncultured Alphaproteobacteria bacterium
GCCCTCGGGCCTGCGCCCGGCGTTCTGGGACCGCGCCCGCTACTTCGGGCTCGAAGCCAAGCTCGCCCGAGCGATGGATGATTCGGAGATTGATGAGCCTGAAAAGCGTTATCCGGCAGCCGGTTGAGATCGCCTGGATCTTCCGGTCAGCGGCTCCTGCGGGCCGTTAAGCGATGTTTAAACCTTGTCGGTGTATACCGGGTAAGGCGTTAGGAGGCCTCGGATTGACATGAGAATGGCGGAAAGTCACGGCAGCGTTGCGGTCGCGGCGGAGACCGAGCGAGCATCGGACGGGACGATGGCGGCGCAGGCGTACTTCGAACTCACCCATCTGATCGAGCGTCTTCACCGGCGTTTTCTCGACGTGCTCCGCGCCGAGCTCGATCGCCTGGGGGTCGATGACATCAATGCGGTTCAGAGCCTGATCCTGACCAATGTCAACAGCGAGGAGATCACGGTCCGCGATCTGATCAAGCGCGGCTACTACCTGGGATCGAACGCTTCGTACAATGTGAAGAAGCTGGTCGAAGCCGGCTATCTCGAACAGGAACGCTCGCCCCACGACCGGCGTTCGGTGCGCATCCGGCTGTCGCCCAAGGGGTTGGATCTGTGCGAGAAGATCAACCGGCTCCAGGACGCCCACGGCGCCGCGCTCATGGCCGGCCCCGACGGCTGCGACCTGGAGAGCGCCTGCCGGACCCTGCGCCGGCTCGAGCGGCGCTGGTCGGACTACGTTCAGTTCGGCCCCGCCTGAATCGACAACACCGATCGCGTTGCGCGACGGCCGGCCGGGGACTCCCGACCGGTCGTTTCGCGTGTGGGGCTCGACGATCGACGGTCAGGGCGAGCGCCGTCTTTGGGCGGCGATCTCGGCCACCACCGCGTCGGTGGTGCGCTGGCGGCAGTAGCCCGTGATCGCCGCGAGCGAGTGGTTGTGGCGGGCCTGGCTATAGGTGCAGCAAGCGTCGGTCGCCAGGGTGACCAGATACCCTTTGTCGGCGGCGTCGCGGACCGCGCTTTCGACGCACTGGTCGGTCAGAATCCCGGTGACGATCAGAAACTCGACGCCGAGGTTGCGCAGCACATAGTCGATGTTGGTCGAGTTGAAGACGCTCGACGAGGTCTTGGGGATCACGATCTCGTCGCCTTGAGGCCGGATGGGGTCGAGCATCTCGGCCCCGACCCCGCCCTTGGGCACGTGGAGGCCCGAGAGCTTGTAGTCGAGCGAGCGGTCGCGGCCGTCGGCGGTCAGGCTCTCGATCATGGTGTAGACGATCTCGTGGCCGCCTTCGCGGAAACAGGCGAGCAGGCGCTGGATATTGGGCACCACCTGACGGTCGAGCGCGTCGAAGAAGTACGTATAGTCGCCGTCGGCGAACTTCTCGCTTTCGGGAGAGGCGCAGTACTTCTGGACATCGATGATCAGAAGCGCCGTGCGCTCGGCGACAGGCGTGATCTCGCGGCTCGACGGAACGCTCATGGGGCACCTTTTTGCGTGATCGGGATGGACAAAAGCGCAGGCGCGAGACTATCACAGGGCCTGAGAGCGAGGAAGGAGCGGAACGATGGATGTGCACAGCGGCCCCGTAGCGACCGAGGCGGACTTTCGGCTTCTCGATGCGGACGAGCCGGCGCCGGTCGCCGTCGAACGCGCGGCGGGCGGATCGGACTTCGTTCTCGTCTGCGACCACGCCGGCGACCGAATCCCGCGGCGGCTGAAGGCGCTCGGCCTCGGTCCGGCCGATCTCGGCCGCCACATCGCCATCGACATCGGCGCGGCCGCCGTGGCGCGGGGGCTTTCGGCCGCGCTTGACGCGCCCCTGGTTCTTCAGACCTACTCGCGGCTGGTGATCGACTGCAACCGCACGCCGGGCGGACAGGGCTCGATCGTGGCGGTGAGCGAGACCACCGAGATCCCCGGCAACCGCGCCGTCGGCCCGGTCGAGGCGGCGGCCCGGGCGCGCGAGATCTTCACGCCCTATCACGACGCCATCCGGGCGTTGCTCGACCGGCGCGCGGCGGACGGGCGGGCGAGCGTCCTCGTCGCGGTCCACAGCTTCACGCCGGTCTTCAAGGGCGTCTCGCGGCCGTGGCATGTGGGGCTGCTCTACAATCGCGACCGGCGCCTCGCCGACATCCTGTTCGAGATCCTGGGTCGCGAGGCCGGGCTCCGCATCGGCGACAACGAGCCCTATGCGGTCAGCGATGCGACCGACTACACCATCCCCGTCCATGGCGAGCAGCGCGGAATCCCGCACATCGAGATCGAGATTCGCCAGGATCTGATCTCGACCGCCGAGGGCCAAGCCGAATGGGCGCAACGCCTCGCGGCCGCTCTAAGCGCGGCGTTGCCTCGGCTTGAAAGGGGCGCGGGCGCTCAGTAGCGGTACGCTCAGTAGCGGTAGAAGTACTGCGAGAGTTCGAAGTCCTCGTCCGCGCTCTCGAAGGCCGCGTTCTCCGAGCGCTTCACGGCCAGCACCGCGCGGCCGAGGAGATCGCCGAGGGCGTCCATGAGGTACGAGTCGCTTTCGAGCGCGTCGATCGCTTCGGTGAGGCTGGTTGGCAGCCGCCGGATGCCGCGCGCCTCGCGCTCGGCCTCGCTCATCGCGCCGGGATCGACAGTCACCGCCTCGCCCGGGTCGAGCTCTCTGTTGACGCCGTCGAGGCCGGCGGCGATCAGCGCCCCAAGCGCGAGATAGGGGTTGTTGGTGTTGTCCGAGGGCTTGAGCTCCATGTTGAGCGACGGCTTGGCCTCGTCCCACAGCACCGAGGCGATTCGCACCGAGGCCTCGCGGTTGTCGAGCCCCCAGCAGGCGAAGGCCGAGCTCCACATGTGCGGTTGCAGCCGCCGGTAAGAGTTATAGCTGCCGGCCGTGAGCGCGACCAGCCCGGGGAGATGGGCGAGCACGCCGGCGATCCAATGGCGGCCGAAGGCGCTCAACTGGTTGGGGCCTTCGTCCGAGGCCATCATGTTGCGGCCGGCCTCGTCCCAGACGCTGAGATGGATATGGCAGCCGTTGCCGGCCTGATTGGCGAAGGGCTTGGGCGCGAACGAGGCCACAAAGCCGTGCTGGCGGGCGACCGCGCGCACGGTGTCGCGGTAGCGGAGCTGGTTGTCGGCGGCGCGGAGCGCCGGGGCGTGGCGAATGCTGAGCTCTTGCTGGCCGTGGCCGAGCTCGGGGTAGAACTGCTCGACCGGCATGCCTTGGGCCTCGAAGGCGGCGACGATATCGTCGATGACCTCGACCGAGGTCTCCCAACCGATCGAGCTGAAGCAGAGGCTTTCGTCGGCGGGAACGACGGCGCCGTCGTCCAGACGCTTGGCGAGCGTCCACTCGGGCTCGAACGCGGCCTCGATAAGAAGGCCCGCCTCGCGCGCGCGGGCGATCATGCGCTTGAGGAACCCGCGCGGGCAGGCCCCCCAAGGCTCGCGGTCGAGAGTGATCATGTCGGCCATCATGGCGGCGCTGTGGGGCGCGTAGGGCAGACGGACATAGCTGTCGACGTCGGGGACGAGGCGGATCTCGCCCACCGGCCCCATCCCTTCGACCGGCTGGAGCTGGTCGAGCATGTTCATGGCGGGCATGGCCACCGTCAGGCCGATGCCGCCGCGGACCCGCGCCATGAGCTTGTCGATATGGACCGACTTGCCGCGAATGATGCCGCTCGGATCGCAGTAGAGGAAGCGCACGAAGCGCACGTCGTCGTTGCGAACCTTCCGTTCGAAGGCGCTCAAGGCCATCTCACCACCTCCGCAGTGTGTCAGGATCGTTGACCGTCGGAACCGCCCGCGGCCGGGATCGTGCTTCCGCCCGATCCCGGCCGGGACGAACGTCGATCGGGCTCCGCGGAACCGCGGAACCCTCGGTTGCCCGCTTAGGGCGCGGGCACCTTCTCCGGCACCATCTCGGCCGCAAGCGTGAACTTGCCGCCCTTGACGGCGATCATCGTCACGCCCTTGCGCGGCACGTGCGCGGTGGCGCTGTAGTTGAGCTCGCCGGCGACCCCGGGAAAGCCCTTGGTCGATTCGATGGCCTTGGCGATCGCCTTGCCGTTCATGCTTCCGGCGCGTCCCACCGCGTCGGCGATGAGCCGCATGGTGTCGTAGCCGAGCGCGGCGAACGCGTTCTCGACGTCGTGCCCGAACTCGGCCTTATACGCGGCCATGAACTTCTTCACCGCCGGCGAGCCGAGCTCGGCGTCCATCAGGGCGTGGGTGGTGAAATAGACGTTGTCGGCCGCCTTACCCGCGACCTCGACGAGGAGCGGCGTGTCATAGCCGTCGCCGCCGACGATCGGCCCCATGATGCCCGCGTCGCGGAACTGCTTGACGGTGGTGCCGATGTCGTCGGGCATTGCCGAAATGTAATAGAAATCGGGCTGCTGCGGCAGCGCCTTCGCCTTCGCGATCTGCGCCGAGTAATCCTTGTCGCCGAACTGATAGGTGTCCTCGAGCACGATCTTGCCGCCGAGCTCTGCGAACCGCTTCTTGAAGTAGCCGGCGAGCAGCGTGGTGTACTCGGTCCCCTTGTCCCACAGGAGATAGGCGGTCTTGCCGAAATTCTTGACCGCGAACTCGGCCCCGACCGCGGCCTGCACGTTATCGCCGAAGGGGGCCAGGAACATCATGCTGCCGACCTGGGCGGGAAGCTTCGGCGAGGTCGCGCCCGCGGTGATGAAGGGAATGCCTGCGCGCTGCGCGATCGGCCCCGCCGCCAGGGCCGAATCCGAGTCGGTGAAGCCGATGATGGCCACGACCTTGTCGGACTCGATAAGCTGGGTGGTGATGTTCGCCACCGTCGCCGGATCGGTCTTGCCGTCGCGGAGGATGAGCTCGACCTTCTGGCCGTTAATGCCGCCAGCGGCGTTGATCTCCTTCAATGCGAGCTTGGCGCCGTTGGCCGCCGGCACGTCGAGCGACGAAAGACCGCCGGTGAGGTTGAATGCCCCTCCGATCTTGATGGTCTGGGCGTCGGCCCCGGACCCAAAAGCGAGCGCGCCCAGCGACAGGACGGCCCCCAGAACGAATGCCTTGGTTTTCAATGTATGCCTCCTCTTGTTTAATGTCCTCCGGTTTATTTGCGACTTAAACTTGCAGAGAGTGCGGAGGATCATCTTAATACGACTGTTATGCGATCACGACTCCTTCGCATTCTCCCGTTTCATGAAAAGCCGCGCGAAATTGATCTCGCGATCGCCGAGAAGTCCTTCTCGGCGAAAGATTAACACGCTGATGAAAGCGGCGGCCATAAGAATTTGGCTGAGCCCGTAGAGCGGCGGAATCTGAACCGGGCCGACCGCGAAGCCGCCTTCGAGGTTGCGCAGAATCTCGCTCAGGATGACGATCAGAACGGTTCCGACGACCGAGCCGGTGATGCTCCCCATGCCGCCCACCACCAGCATGGTGATGATGGTGAAGGTCTCGATGAAGTAGAACGCGTTGGGCGAGAAGGCGACGATGTAATGCGCCCAAAGCGCCCCCGCCACGGCGGTCAGAAAGGCGCTCAGCGCGAAGGGCCACAGCCGGCTGCGCAAAACTTGGACGCCGACCCCTTGCGCGGCGACCCGGTCTTCGCGCTGGGCCAGCATCGCCCGGCCGTAAGGCGAGCGCAGGATTCGCCAGGCGATATAGATCGTGATCAGAACCCAGGCGTACACCCACCAGACCGTGGTGTAAGCCGGGGTGCCGAAGAAGGTGCGTGAGCCCCGCGTGAACGGGGTCGCGTTGATCAGCACGACCCGGACGATGACCAGGAACGAGAGGGTGGCGACCGCCACGTAATGGCCGCTGAGCCGCAGGATGGCGAGCCCGATCACGAGCGCCACCGCGGCCGCGAGCAGCCCGGCCGCGAGCATCGCGGGCAGGAAGCCGAGCTCGACCCCGGCGAGCCAGGACGGCAGATCGGGCAGGTTGATCGCCTTGCTCGCCACCGGCATGTCCAGGATCGCCGACGCGTAAGCCCCGAGCGCCATGAAACCGATATGGCCGAGCGAAAAGACGCCGGTGAACCCGCTGAACAGATTGAGGCTGAGCACCAGGATGATGTCGATGCCGAGAATCACGATCACCCGGTGCTCATATGCGCTCGCGCCGTAATCGGCGTAAAGCGGCAACAGAAGAAGAAGCGCGACCGGAACCGCCATGCCGGCGTAGCGGCGCCAGTCGAGGGCGGATGCGGTCAGACCGGGTTGCGGCTTCGTGCCCTGCATCGCCTAGATCTCCTCGCGCGCTCGGGCGCCCAAGATGCCGTTCGGGCGCACCAGAAGGACGACGATGAGAATGCCGAAGACCAACGCGTCCCGGTATGCGCTCCACTCGCCGGGGAGCAGCGCCTGGAAGGTGATCTCGAGAAAGCCGAGCACGAAACCGCCGACGACCGCCCCCGGGATCGTCCCGAAGCCGCCGATCACAGCGGCGACGAAGGCCTTGAGCACCGGGAAGAAGCCCATGTAGGGGTCGACCTTGCCGACTTTCACCGTCCACAGAAGCCCGGCGACGCCCGCGAGTCCCGAGCCGATGGCGAAGGCCGCCGCGATCACGCGGTTGATGGGGATTCCCATAAGCTGCGCCGCCATCATGTCGTCGGCCGCCGCCCGCATCGCGATCCCGATGTCGGTGCGGGTGACGAACAAGGTGAGCAGAACCAGAAGCACCGCCGTCGTGATGATGGCGACCACGTTGACGCTGGCCACGGTGAGATTGCCGAAGTGGTAGACCGTGCGCAGGAAATCGGGAATCGGGAAGGCGCGCGAGCGCGCCCCGATGAGCATCACGGCGCCGTTTTCGAGGATGATGGTGACGGCGAACGAGGTCAGAAGCATGGCCACGTCGGGCGCGCCGCGAATCGGTCGGTAGGCGACCCGCTCCATGAGAACGCCGGCGAGCGCGGCCACCACCACCACGGCCGGCACCACGACCCAGTACGGCAGGCCGAGGAACAGGAGCCCCAGCGCCGAGTAGCTCGCCACCATCATCAAATCGCCGTGGGCGAAGTTGATCAGGCGCAGAATCCCGAACACCATCGCGAGCCCGATCGCCATCAAGGCGTAAAGGCTGCCGATGCTGAGCGCGTTGGTGAGCTGCTGGAGGCCGTATTCGGTCAGCGACATGATTCAGCCTCCGAGGTAGGACCGCTCGACCTCGGCGTTGCTCCGCAGCGCCTCGGCGGTGTCGTGAAGGATGAGCCGCCCGGTCTCGAGCACGTAGCCGCGGTCGGCGATCTCAAGCGCGAGATAGGCGTTCTGCTCGACGAGCAGGATCGTGCGGCCGCTGTTCTTGATCTCGCGCAGGACCGAGAAGATCGTGTCCACCAGGATCGGGGCGAGCCCGAGCGAGGGCTCGTCGAGAAGCAGGAGCCGGGGGCGGCTCATCAGCGCCCGCGCGATCGCCAGCATCTGCTGCTCGCCGCCGCTCAAGGTTCCGCCGAGCTGGCCGAGCCGCTCCGCGAGCACCGGAAACAGGCTGTAGACCCATTCGCGGTCGCGCCGCACGGCGGCTCGGTCGCGCCGCTGGATCGCGCCGAGGCGCAGGTTGTCGTCGACCGTGAGGTTGGCGAAGATGTGCCGCCCTTCGGGGCAATGCGAGATGCCGCGCTGGACGATCTGATAGGGCGATAGCGCTTCGATCGGCGCGCCCTCGTAAAGGATCGTCCCCTTCTTCGGGCGCAAGAGGCCCGAGATGGTGCGCAAGGTGGTCGTTTTGCCGGCGCCGTTCGAGCCGATGAGGGTGACGAGCTCGCCCTCCTCGACATGCAGCGAGACCCCATCGAGCGCCCGGATGCCGCCGTAGTAGACGTCGATGTCGCGGACCTCGAGCATCCTCACGCTTCCGCCGCAAGCTGGGTGCTGGCGCGGCCGAGGTAGGACTCGATCACGCTTGGGTGCTGGCGGACCTCGTCCGCGGTCCCCTCGGCGATGACCGAGCCGTAGCTCAGCGCTTGCAGGCGTTCGCACAGGTTCATCACCAGGCGCATGTCGTGTTCGACGAGGACGATGGTGAGCGCGAAATCGCGTCTGAGCGACAGGATCAACGCGTGCAGATCGTCGCTCTCGCGCGGGTTCATGCCGGCGGCGGGCTCGTCCAGCAGCAGAACCTTGGGTCCGGTGGCGAGCGCGCGCGCGATCTCGAGCCGGCGCTTGTCGCCATAGGCCAGGCCGTCGACCCGGCGCTCGCGCAGATCGGCGAGCCCGAGCAGGTCCAAAAGCTCCATCGCCCGGGCCCGCACCCGCCGCTCCTTGGCCGCGAACGTCGGCCAACCGGAGACGACCTCGAAGATGTTGTAGCGGGTATGGAGCTGGGCCGCGACGGTTACGTTCTCGAGCACCGTCAGCTTGTCGAACAGACGGATGTTCTGGAATGTGCGGGCGAGTCCCAGCCGCGCGATCCGCGGCGACGGCGCGCCGGTGATGTCGTGGTCCGCGAAACGGATGCGTCCGGCGGTCGGTTTGAGGAAGCCGGTGAGCAGATGGAAGATCGTGGTCTTGCCGGCCCCGTTGGGGCCGATGATGCCGAGGATCTCGCCTTCATTCAGGGTCAGATTATAGCCGGCGACCGCCTGCAGCCCGCGGAAGGATTTCGACAGCCCGTCGACGCGCAATATGGGCGAAGGCACGGTCTTTTTCTCCCCTCCCAGGCCGTTTTTTTGATCCGGCCGCTGCCCCCTTCGCACCACGAATGCGCGCCTTTTCGGCGGCGGACCAGCCCGAGTTATTACGGGGATTATCGAATGTTTTCAAGTGGTTTTTCGGAACGGGCTGGTGGGCGCGCGTGGGATCGAACCACGGACCCCCGCCGTGTGAAGACGGTGCTCTCCCGCTGAGCTACGCGCCCGATGCCCGTCTCGCCGCGCTCGATGCGCAAGCGGACAGCGGTTTGGAAAGGAGGCTCATTTAAGGCGGCCCCCATGGCCCTGTCAAGCGAAGCCGGGGACGGG
>CAYYWV010000101.1:0-8562 GCA_964475385.1 uncultured Alphaproteobacteria bacterium
CGGTTTTCAAGACCGGTGCCTTAAACCGCTCGGCCACCCATCCGCGGTTTCAGCCGAAGCTGTTCGCAAAGCCCGGGGCTGTCAAGCCTTCTCGGAGGAGGTTTTTTCCGGCATTGCGAGCCGGCTTCATGCGGAAGGCTTCGGTCCGGTTATGCGCAAAGCGGCTTGTGTTCGCGCCCGCCATCGACAAAGATCGGCCCCCGGCGTTAACCACTCGGTGACCGCGAATGCGCAGAATCGGTTTCATGCCGTCCCGCCGTCTCGTTCTCGTTTCGCTCGCGCGCGCTCTCGGCGCGATCGCCTTCGGCTCCGCGCTGACGACCGGCGGCGTGGCGTATGCGGCTGAGCGGTCGTTCGCCGAATGGCTCGCCGAGCTGCGCGCCGAGGCGCTCGCCAAGGGCATTCGCGCCGAGACGCTCGATCGCGCCCTCGACGGCCTTCAGCCGATCGACCGCGTTATCGCGCTCGACCGTCGCCAGCCTGAGGTCACCCAGACCTTCGAGGAGTACATGGCGCACAGGGTCACGCCCTCGCTTGTCGCCGAAGGAAAGGCGGCCCTGCGCAAGCACCGCGCGCTTCTTGCCGCGGTGCGCGACCGCTACGGCGTCCAACCCCGCTTCATCGTCGCGCTTTGGGGGCTCGAGACCCGTTATGGCAAGTACGGCGGAAGCTTTCCGGTCATCGCCGCGCTTGCGACGCTTGCCTACGACGCGCGCCGCCCCGCTTACTTCCGCAAGGAGCTCTTGCAGGCGCTCAAAATTCTCGACGAGGGCCATATCGCGCCCGAAGCCATGCGCGGCTCCTGGGCCGGAGCCATGGGCCAGAACCAGTTCATGCCGTCGAGCTACCTGCGCTTCGCGGTCGATTTCGACGGCGACGGCCGGCGCGACATCTGGACCACGCTCGCCGACGTGTTCGCGTCGGCGGCGAACTATCTCGCCCGTTCGGGCTGGCGGGGCGATCAGACCTGGGGACGCGCGGTGCGCTTGCCCGAGGGTTTCGACGATGCGTTCATCGGGCATCAGGTGCGCAAGCGCTTAAGCGCCTGGCAACGCCTTGGCGTGCGCCGCGCCGACGGCAGCGATCTGCCCAAGCGCGATCTTCTCGCCTCGGTCATTCGGCCCGGCGGGGCCGGTGGGCCGGCTTATGTGGTCTACAACAACTACCGAGTCATCCTGAAGTGGAACCGGTCCGACTATTTCGGCCTGTCCGTTGGCCGTCTTGCCGACCTTATCGGCGCAGGCTAGAGTAGATTTTGTGGGACAACCCCACCTGGACGCGAGATGCTGTGATTGCAGCGCGGTTTCATAGTCGCCATGCTTTGCTCCCGCTTGTCGCGGGGCTCGTTCTCGCGCTTGGCGCCTGCGCCGAGATCGAGCTAGCCGCGTACACGGCGAAAAAAATCGCGCCGCCGCCGCGGGCCGAGGGCGGCGCGTACAAGATCGGCAAGCCTTATCAGGTCGACGGCGTATGGTACTACCCGGCCGCCGATCCCGCTTACGACGAGGTTGGGATCGCGTCGTGGTACGGTCCCGAGTTTCACGGCAAACGCACGGCCAATGGCGCGCTCTTCGACATGAATGCGCTCACCGCCGCCCATCGCACGCTGCCGATGCCGAGCCTGGTGCGGGTGACCAACCTCGAGAACGGGCGCTCGCTGGTCCTCACCGTCAATGATCGCGGGCCGTTCGCCCGCGGGCGGATCATCGACGTTTCGCGCCGCGCGGCCCAGCTCCTCGGCTTCTACGAAAAAGGGACGGCGCGGGTGCGCGTGCAGGCGGTTTCGGTGGGCCCGCCGGGCTCGGAGCCCGCGCTTCGGGTCGCCTCGGCCGATTCTCGGGCCGCGCCGGCGAATGCGACCGAAGGCCCTCGAATCAAGGCGGCGCCAGTTGCGCCCGTAAGCCAAGCCCCTCTTCAGCCCCCTCCGGGACCAGCGGTGGCGAGCCGGTCATTGGGCCCTGGGGACTTAGCGAGAACGCCCCGAGAGTTTTACGTTCAGGCGGGCGCCTTTGGCGATCTCGGTAACGCCAAGAGGCTGAGCGCGGCGCTTGCGTCCTTTGGCCGGGTGCGCATGATGCGCGTGTTCGTCGACGGCCGGCCGATCTATCGCGTCCAGGTCGGACCGGTCGCGACTATGCGCGACGCCGACGGGCTTCTCGCCCGAATCGTTGCGGCGGGCTATCGGGATTCCCATGTGATCGTGGAATGACGAAACGGACCCCACGGGAGCTGAATGCGAGGCTGATGTGATGATGGGAGGAGTGATGCGCGCAGCAGGCTGCGCTACCGGCGTTTTGGGGCTCGGACGGCGCGCCTCTGGCCGAGTCCGGGCGGCGGTGTGGAGCTGGCTCGCGATCGTGGTTCTGACCGCCGGGCTCGCTGCTCCTGCGGTTGCGATCGAAACCACGGCGCGTCAGGCCATTCTGATCGACGACACCACCGGCACGGTCCTGTTCGAGAAGAACGCCGACCAGCTCATGCCTCCGTCGTCGATGAGCAAGATGATGACGATCTACATGCTTTTCGAGCGCCTCGCCCAAGGGCGGCTCAAGCTCGACGACACCTTTACCGTGAGCGAGAAGGCGTGGCGCATGGGCGGCTCGAAGATGTTCGTCGAGGTCGGCAAACAGGTCAAAGTCGAGGATCTGATCCAAGGCATCATCGTTCAATCGGGCAATGACGCCTGCATCGTGGTCGCCGAAGGGCTCTCCGGCACCGAAGAAGCCTTCGCCGCTGAGATGACCCAGCGCGCCCGTGAGCTCGGCATGACTTCGAGCACGTTCAAGAACGCGAGCGGCTGGCCGACCGAAGGCCACCTGACCACGGCGCGCGACCTCGCTCTGCTTGCGAGCCGCACCATTCGCGACTTCCCACAGTACTACCACTACTACGCCGAAAAGACCTTTACCTACAATGGGATTCGCCAGGGCAACCGGAACCCGCTGCTCTACAGGACGCCTGGCGCCGATGGGCTCAAGACCGGTCATACACAGGCGGCGGGTTACGGTTTGACGGGATCGGTGGTGCGCAATGGCCGTCGGCTCATCCTCGTCGTCAACGGCCTGAGCAGCGCGCGCGCCCGGGCCGAGGAATCGGCTCGGCTGATCGAGTGGGGCTTCCGCGAGTTCCAGAACTACAAGCTCTACGCCGCCGGGGACACGGTCGCCGAGGCCGACGTCTGGCTCGGCGATAAGGCGACGGTGCCGCTCGTCGTCAAGGACGAGGTGCTGCTTACGCTCGCCCGCAAGGTGCGCAAGGCCATGAAGGTGACCGTGACTTACGAAGGACCGATCCCGGCGCCGATCAAGCGCGGGACCGAGCTCGCCAAGCTGACGATCACGGCGCCCGACACCAAGACGGTCGAGATTCCCCTCGTCGCCGGCGAGGACGTGGGCGAGCTCTCGGCCTTCCGCCGCATCGGAGCGGCGATCAGCTACCTCGTCTGGGGCGCGAGCGGCGGTTGACCGGCTCGTCCGCCTTCGGCCCGCGCCGCGGCCGCTTCATCACCATCGAAGGCGGCGAGGGGGCCGGCAAGTCGACCCAGGCCGAGCGCCTGGGGCGCGCTTTGCGGGCGCGGGGGCTTTCGGTTCTCTGCACCCGCGAGCCTGGGGGAAGCCCCGGCGCGGAGGCGGTCCGCCGCCTGCTCGTCGATGGCGATCCCGGACGCTGGGATGCGATGACCGAGGCGCTCTTGCATTTCGCCGCCCGTCGCGACCACGCGGTCCGCGTCATCGCGCCTGCGCTCGCGCGCGGCGACTGGGTGATCTGCGACCGCTTCGTCGATTCGACCATGGCCTATCAGGGTTACGCCCAGGGTCTGGGACGCGAAGCGGTCGAACGGCTCGCCGCGCTCGTCGTGCCTGATCTCGCGCCCGATCTTACGTTGATTCTCGATCTCGCGCCCGAGGTCGGGCTCGCTCGCGCCCACGCCCGCGGCGTCGAAAACCGCTATGAGCGCATGGACCCCGCGTTTCACGTGCGCCTGCGCGACGCCTTTCTCGATATCGCGCGGCGCGAGCCCGAGCGCTGCGCGGTGATCGACGCCGCCGCCGCGCCCGATCGCGTGCATCGCGCCGTGCTCGCGGCGGTCGAAGCTCGGCTTTTCGACCGGAAGCGGGCGAGGGGCGAGGAGGGAAGCGATGGCTGATATGGGCGATACCGCGGCCGTCGGCCCGCCGCCGCCGCGCGCCAACCCGATCCTCATAGGACACGAGGCGGCCGAAGCCACGCTTCTCGACGCTTGGCGCGCCGGCCGGCTGGCGCACGCCTGGTTGCTCGCCGGTCCCAAGGGGATCGGCAAGGCGACGCTCGCCTACCGGATCGCGCGCCGCGTTCTCGCCGGCGACGGAGAGCGCGGCGATCTCTTCGGCGCGCCCGCCCCCGATATGGACGAGGACGATCCCGTTTTCCGGCGCATCGCCGCCGGCGCGCACAGCGGCCTGCTGACCATCGAGCCCGGGTTCGACGACCGCCGCAAACGCCGGCGCGACGAGATCCTGATCGGCGAGATCCACCCACTCGCCCCGTTTCTTCGGCTCACTACGGGCGAAGGCGCAATGCGCGTTGTGGTCGTGGACGCAGCCGACCAGCTCAACCGAACGGCGGCCAACGCTCTTCTGAAATCGCTTGAAGAACCTCCATATAATGTTTTGTTTTTGCTTGTGTGCCATAATCAGGGTGCGATTCTTCCCACGGTGCGCTCCCGCTGCCGGCTTCTGCCTTTGCGCCCGCTCGAGGACGATGCGCTCGCGGCCTTTCTCGCCCGATTCCGTCCTGCACTTGCGCCCGAGCAACGCGCGGCCGTCGCCCGGCTCGCTCGCGGAAGCCCGGGGCGCGCGCTGCGTCTCGTCGATGCCGGCGGGCTCGACCTCTACGCCGCGATGATCGCGGTCTTGGCCGAAGAGGGAAGCGCCCGCGCGGCCGCGCTTCACGCGCTCGCCGACCGGCTGGGCCGCGGGGGCGAGGCGGAGGCGGCCTTCGATGCGCTTCTCGAAGCGCTTGCCGACTGGATCGCGCGCATGGTCCGCGATGCGGCGGCGGGCCGTGAGGGCGGCGACGTCCTCGTTCCCGGCGAAGCGGCGATCGCCGCGCGCCTTGCGGCAGGAGCCGGCCTTGCACATTGGACGGAGGTGTGGGAAAAGGTACGCCGCCTCGCGGCCCAGGCGGCCCATGCCAATCTCGACCGGAGGCAGGCGCTGATCGCCGCCTTCCGCGCGGTCGAGGCCGCGCCCCCCTGACGACGGCGCGACACAGGCCAGCCCCAACCGCAACCCTTCGGAGAGCCCGCGATGTCGGAGCCCAGCGCCTTCTACGTCACGACGCCGATCTACTACGTCAACGATTCGCCGCATATCGGGCATGCGTACACTTCGCTCGCCTGCGACGCGCTGGCGCGATTCATGCGGCTCGACGGCCGCGACGTGAAGTTCCTCACCGGCACCGACGAGCACGGCCAGAAGGTCGAGAAGGCGGCCCAGGCCGCGGGCGAAGACCCGCAGGCTTTCGTCGACCGGGTCTCGCAGCGCTTCCGCGCCCTCTCGGGCGTCATGGGCTTCACCAACGACGACTTCATCCGCACCACAGAGCCCCGGCACATCGCGTCCGTCCAGCAGCTCTGGCGCGAGCTGGTCGCGCGCGACCAGATCTACCTCGGCACCTATGCGGGCTGGTACTCGGTGCGCGACGAGACCTATTACGCCGAATCCGAGATCGTCGACGGCAAGGCGCCGACCGGCGCGCCGGTCGAGTGGGTCGAGGAGCCGAGCTACTTCTTCCGGCTCTCGGCCTGGCAGGACCGCCTGCTGGCGTTCTACGAGGCCAATCCGGACTTCATCGGTCCTGAAACTCGGCGCAACGAGGTGATCAGCTTCGTCAAGGGGGGGCTGAACGATCTTTCGGTCTCGCGCACCAGCTTCAAATGGGGCGTCCCGGTGCCCGACGATCCGGCCCATGTGATGTACGTCTGGATCGACGCGCTCACCAACTACATCACGGCGGTCGGCTACCCTGATGCGGCCTGCGCCGATTTCAAGCGCTACTGGCCCGCCGATCTGCACATGGTGGGCAAGGACATCCTGCGCTTTCACGCGGTCTACTGGCCGGCCTTCCTGATGGCGGCCGAGATCGAACCGCCCAAGCGCGTGTTCGCCCACGGCTGGTGGACCAACGAGGGCGAGAAGATCTCGAAGTCGGTGGGCAACGTGATCGATCCGCTCGCGCTGGTCGAGCGCTACGGCCTCGATGCGGTGCGCTACTTCCTGCTCCGCGAGGTGCCGTTCGGCAACGACGGCGACTTCTCGCACCGCGCGATGGTCGCGCGCATGAACGGCGATCTCGCCAACGACTTCGGCAACCTGGCGCAGCGGGTGCTTTCGATGATTTACAAGAACTGCGAGGCGCAAGTCCCTGAGCCGGGCTCGTTTTCGGATGCCGACAAGAGATTGCTTTCAGCCGCGCACGGCTTGGTCGAGGAGATGCGCGCGCAGTTCCGCGTCCAGGCCTTCCACGCCGCGCTCGCCGAGCAGTGGCGGGTGATCGGGGCGGCGAACCGCTACGTCGACGAGCAAGCGCCCTGGGCTCTGCGAAAGACGGACCAGGCGCGCATGCGCACGGTCCTTTACGTGCTCGCCGAAGTCTTGCGTCATCTCGCCATTCTCGCCCAGCCGGTGACCCCGAACGCCGCCGGGCGGCTCTTGGACCAGCTCGCGATTCCTGCGGATGCGCGCAGCTTCGCGACGCTCGGCCCCGAAGGCGCGCTCGTTCCCGGGACGGCGCTGCCCAAGCCTGCGGGGGTGTTTCCGCGCTATGTCGACGAGGACGCGGCGGCCGGCGGGCGCAGCGGTTGACGAGCGGGACGGCGGAGCCGGCGAGGGCGGGGCGGTGCTGGTCGACAGCCACTGTCATCTCGACTTTTCGAGTTTCGACGACGACCGCGAGGCGGTGATCGCCCGCGCCCGCGCCGCTGGCGTCGCCGTCATGCAGACGATCGCGACCCGGCTTTCGACCTTTCCCCGGGCGCTCGCGATCGCGAAGGCGCACGAAGGCGTCTATTGCTCGGTCGGCGTCCACCCCCACAACGTCGCCGACGAGCCCCCGGTCACGGTGGACGCGCTCTTGCGCGCCGCCGAGGCGCCCGAGGTGATCGGCATCGGCGAGACCGGGCTCGACTATTATTACGACCACAGCCCGCGCGCGGCGCAGCGAGCGAGCTTCCGCGTCCATATCGCGGCGGCGCGCGAAAGCGGGCTGCCGGTCATCGTTCACACCCGCGCGGCCGACGACGACACCATCGCGATCCTCGAGGACGAAGCCGGGAAGGGGGCCTTCCCTGGCCTCATCCATTGCTTCAGTACAGACAAAAAAGTTGCTGAAGCTGCGATAAATATCGGGCTCTATGTCTCGATCTCCGGAATCGTCACCTTCAAGAAGGCCGAGGCGCTGCGCGCGGCCGTTCGCGACCTGCCGCTTGAGCGTTTGCTGGTCGAGACCGACGCGCCGTACCTCGCGCCCGCGCCGTACCGAGGCAAGCGCAACGAGCCGGCCTATGTGGTCGAGACGGCGGCGCGGCTCGCGGCCGAGCTCGGCGTCGGCGCGGACGCGCTCGCCCGCGCGACCACCGCCAACTTCTTCGCCTTGTTCGCCAAGGCGTCGCCATGAAGATCACGGTGCTCGGCTGCGGGCCGTCGGGCGGGGTGCCGTTGGTGGGCTGCGGCTGCGCCGTCTGCCGTTCGGACGAACCCCGCAACCGCAGACTTCGGCCGTCGGTCCTGGTCGAGGCGGAGGGCGTGCGCGTGCTCGTCGATGCGTCGCCCGATCTCCGCGCCCAGCTTCTGGCCGCGGGCGTGGCCCGGCTCGATGCGGTGGTGTTCACCCACGCGCACGCCGACCACACTCACGGGATCGACGATCTGCGGGCGGTCAACCATTGCATCGACGCGATCCTTCCGGCCTATGGCGACGCCGAGACGCTGCGCGCGCTTGAGACCCGCTTCGCTTACGCTTTTTCGCCGCGCACGCCGGGCTATGGCTGGTATAAGCCCCAGCTCGCGCCGCGGGAGATCGCGGGGCCGTTTCGCATCGGCGCGCTCGAGGTCCGGCCGTTCCGCCAGGCGCACGGGCGGAGTCGGACCCTCGGCCTGCGCTTCGGCGACTTTGCGTACTCGACCGATGTGAGCGCGCTCGACGAAGACGCCTTTGCGGCGCTCGAAGGCGTGCGGGTCTGGATCGTCGACTGCCTGCGTCCCGAGCCGAACCCGGTGCACTCGCATCTCGCGCAGAGCCTCGCCTGGATCGCGCGCGTGCGGCCTGAGCGCGGAATCCTGACCCATATGGGCCATCGGCTCGATTACCGGGAGCTCGCCGCGACCTTGCCCGAAGGCGTCGAGCCGGCCTACGACGGCATGGTGATCGCGCTGTGACGAGCGAGGCTTGGGGCGCGGCTCGGGCGCGCGCTTTGAGGGGCCTGCGGTTCCGGCGGCAGCGGCAACTTCGAGGCGGAATGCGACGCCGCTCCCTGGGCTCATATTATACGAACAATATTTCCCATAATATATCTTATGCGAC
>CAYYWV010000102.1:0-8492 GCA_964475385.1 uncultured Alphaproteobacteria bacterium
CCCGAGCCGGTGCCGCCCGAGATCAGGACGTTCAGGCGGCACGCGCCGATCACCTGAAGAAGGCGCGCGCCGGTCGGCGAGATGGTGCCGTATTCGACCAGCGCATCGAGAGTCAGCTTGTCCTTCCTGAACTTGCGGATGGTCAACGTCGGTCCGTCGATGGCGAGCGGCGGGACGATGACGTTGACGCGGCTGCCGTCGGCGAGGCGCGCGTCGCAGATCGGGCTGGCCTCGTCGATCCGCCGTCCGACCGCGCTCACGATCCGCTGGCAGATGTTCATCAACTGCGTGTTGTCGCGGAACTTCACGTCGGTGGTCTGGATGCGTCCTTCGGTCTCGATGTAGACCTTGTCGGCCCCATTGACCATGATGTCGGCGATGTCGTCGCGGGCGAGCAGCGGTTCGAGCGGGCCGAGGCCGAGAACGTCGTCGCAGATCTCGTTGATCAGGCGCTGCTGCTCGGCGGCGCTCAGGCTGACGTTACGGACCTTGATGATCTCGATGACGGTTTCGCTGATCTCCTCGCGGACCTGAGCGGGGTCGAGCTTGCCGAGTTCGGTGAGATCGACCGAGTCGATCAGGGAGTTGAAGACGCTGATCTTCGCCTCGGCGATCCGCCGTTCGGCGGCCTCGTTGAAGACCGCCTTGGCCGCCGAGCCTACAGCCGGCCTCTCAGGGGGCTGATCGGCATGGCTCTGACGTTCCGTCGCGAGATCGACCGCCGCCTTGGCCGCCCCTTCCGAGGGCGACGCTCCGGCTGGGCGATTTGGCGGCGGCCCCGAACGTTTGCCGAAAGCCATTACTTACTACCCTTCTTCCCGCCTTTCTTACCAAGGAAGCTGAACGGCTTTTTCTTTCCTTTCTTGTGCTCTGGCGTCTCGCGGCCGCTGATCGTACGCGCCAGCGTGCGGAAACCCTCGGCGATCTTCGAGCGCTTGTTGACGTCGCCGATCATCTGCCCGTTGTTGGCTGCGGTGCCGAACAAGGCGGCGTCGTAGGGAACCACCAGCGTGGGCTCGCGCTCGATCGCGTTCTCGAAGTCCTTCACCGAAAGCTGGGTCTTGCGATAGGCGCCGAAGTTGTTAAGCACGAGCCGGATCGGCTCGTCGTTGACCCGGTGGGGCGTCAGGGCCTCTATCAAGGTCTTGCTGTCGCGCAAGCAGGCGAGATCGGGGGTTGCGGTCAGCACGATCTCGTCGGCCGACATGAGCACGTGCCGGGTCCAGGACGACCACTGGTGCGGCAGGTCGAGGACCACGAAGGACACGGTCCGGCGGACCAGGTTGAGCAACACGTCGAAGGCCTCGGGGTCGATCTCGGCATCCGATTCGAGCGAGCCCCGGGCGGTGA
Source organism: uncultured Alphaproteobacteria bacterium (assembly GCA_964475385.1). Classification (GTDB taxonomy): domain Bacteria; phylum Pseudomonadota; class Alphaproteobacteria; order JAAXGF01; family JAAXGF01; genus CAYYWV01. The sequence continues at coordinate 1,351 of CAYYWV010000102.1, forward strand.
GCAGGTAGAGATGATCGTCGTGCTTGGCGGTGAAGCGTTCGAGCAGAACCTCGTCGAGCCGTTCGGGATGGGCGAGGGCGTCCTCGATGCCCTGCTGGGCCTCGAGGTTGAAGGCGAGCCCGACGGTGCCGAAGGCGAGGTCGAGGTCGAGGACGCTCACGTCCTCGGAGAACAGCTTGGCGAGCGACCAGGCGGTGTTGTGGGCGACCGTGCTCGACCCGGTGCCGCCTTTCGCGCCGATGAACGCGATCACGCGCCCGGGCGGCATTTCGCCCGGTTCGGCGCAGATGCCGGCGATCGATTCGAGCACCTGTTTGGGGTCGACCGGCGGCACCAGATAGTCGCTGACGCCCTGCCGGATCAGCGAGCGATAGACCTGGACGTCGTTAACGTTGCCAAGCACGATGACCTGGGTGCCGGGATCGCAGACCTCGGCGAGAAGGTCGATCTTCTGAAGCAGCTCGTCGCGCTCTTCGGCCGCTTCGACCAGAATGATCCGAGGGGTGGACTTGTCGGCGTAATGGGCGATGGCGCCGTCAAGCCCGCCCTCGTGAATGGCGACCGAGGACTTTTCGAGTCGGCGGTCATGGAGGGCCTGTTCGACCGCCGCCCGGGTCTCTTCGCTGACGGCGAAGGCGTTGATCGATGTCCTAAGAATGACCTGATCCTCCGTTTGAGGGCCGATTCGCGCCCTGGTTGGCCTTACTGGTTCGCCACGTCCGAAATGGTCGTCTGCTCTTTCGAATCCGACTCCGCGACGGTGGGCTTGCCGGCCCGATACCGCTGCACCACGAGATTGCTGCGCTGGGCGTCGCGCGAATCGGCGGTCCGCGGCGCAGCGAGGTCCGCCGGATTGGCGATCATCAGGCTGAGCGAGCGTTGCAGGCTGCACCCCAGGTCGGGATGCGGCTGGTTGCTCGGATCGTGGCTCGATTCCTTGCTCCAGTCGCGGCAGTTCATCGCTCGCACCGCATAGATGTTGTAATGGACCGAGATCTGATTGCCGCCGTCGCTGGGATCGAGACTGAGCGTGACGTCGCTTCCGCGCGCCTGTTCCGAAACGTAACGCGCGATGGCCTCGCCGCGCGCCATCACTGCGTCGCGGTTCGGAACGTTCCCCGGCGCCACCACAAGGATTCGGCCGCGGCCGCGCGCTCCGAACCGCGCGAGAAAGGCGTCGAGCCGAGAGCGCTCGGTCTCGGTCAGCGCGGCTTCCTTCGCGGTCGCCGAGAGCGTGAAGGTCGCGCTGGCCCGATCGAGCGTGATCGGATGGCGTTCGCGGTAATTGCGCCCATCGGCCGGTCCCTCGGCGAAGCGAAGATCGGGCGAGGTGCAGGCCGCCACCAGCACGACCGCAGCGAGGGCCAAGAGCCGTCCGCCGTTCCGGCGCAATTCAGCCGCCAGCTGTCGCATTGTCATCACTCACTCCATGATGTAGCCGATGGGGCCCTGAGGCTGGCCGACGAGCGGCAACGCCTTGGACTTCGCATAGACGTCGTGGAGACGTCCGAGCAGGTACATGTCGAGGTCGCTCGCGGGCGCGAAGCCGTCGGTCGGCAGGCTTATGGAACGCTCGTCGATCGGCTTGACCAGATACGGGGTCACGGCGATGACGAGCTCGGTCTCGTCCTTCTGGAATGCGACCGAACGAAACAGCGCGCCGAGGATCGGGATGTCCTTGAGGCCCGGGAATCCCTTGATCGTGTTGCGGATGTCGTTCTGCAACAGTCCGGCGATGATCAGGCTTCCGCCGCTCGGCAGCTCGATCGTGGTCTGGGCGCGGTTCACGGTGAGCGCCGGGATCACGAAGTTGTTGAGCGTGATCTGGCCTTGGGTCGAAAGCTGGCTCACCTCGCTCGAGATCTTGAGGCTCAAGAGACCCGAATTCAGCACCACCGGCGTGAAGTTGAGAAGAACGCCGAACTGCTTGAACTCGATCGTGATCTGATCATTCGACTGCGGCACAGGGATGGGAAACTCCCCGCCGACCAGGAAGTTCGCGTTCTCGCCCGAGATCGCGGTGAGGTTCGGCTCGGCGAGAGTCTTGATCAGGCCCTGGCTTTCGAGCGCGTCGATCGTCGAGGTCAGGATGTCGAAGGCGCCCGAGATGATTTGCGCGGTGCCGAAGGCGTTGGGGCCGACGCCGGTGCCGAATTTGAGATTGAAGGTCTGGCTTCCGGTCGTCGCCTGGAGCTGGGTGTTGAAACCGAGCTCCTTGACGATCGAGCGTTGCATTTCGGCGACCCGCACCCGAAGCAGAACCTGCTGCTCGCTCTCGATGCGGATCATGTTCAGGGTTTCGCTGTCGTTGGTGACGAAACGGCGCGCCAGAAGGCGGGCGTCTTCCGCCGCCTTGGCCGACGAAGCGGTGCCGCTGAGCACGATGTTCTTGTTGACCGCGCTCACCATGATCCGCTCGTGCGGCAGAAGCTCTTTGAGCGCCTTGCGAAGCGCCGAGAGGTCCATTTCGACGCGGATCTCGAGCCGCAGAATCTGCTGGCCTTCGCCGTCGAAGAAATAGACGTTGGTGTCGCCCACTTCTTGGCCGACGACATAGACCTGGCGCGGGGTCTTGACGATCACGTCGGCGATCTTCGGGTTGCTGACCAGAACGTCGCGGGCGTCCCGCGGCAGGGTGAAGACATACGACTTGTTGAGCGGTAGCGTCAGAATGTCGGGAACTGGCGCGCCCGCATCGATCGCGGCGACCGTCGTCGGGGCCGTCGTCGTCTGTTGGGCGATCGCCGGTCCCGCGACGAACGCGGTTGCTGCCAGGCAAAGCCCGAAGAGATGTGTCGCAATGCGCATCGTTCGCCCTATTTCGTGATCTCGACGGTGACGGCCTTGTTGGCGCGGTACACTTTTACGGTCGTCTTCTTGGGCGCGGCCTTCTTGACGGTCTTCTTGCCGAAGCGCTCGGCCTTGAGCGTGCCGCCCAGCGCGAGGCTCACGTCGCGGTCGCGCGTGAAGCTTCTGGCGTAGGACGCATCGCCATCGCTCGTCAGGCTGCGAAGCGCGAGCGAAAGCTTGCCCATGGTGCGCGCGACGGCGATCATCTCGGCCTGCTTGGGCGTGACCTCGAGGGTCGCGGTCTTGCCCAACTGGGCGTTCACGTCAACGTCATTGACGTTCTGGTCGATGGCGAGAACGCGAACGTCGTGAAGGATGGTCTCGCTGGTGCGCATCGGCATCCCGCCGCCGCGCCGGCGGATCTCCTGGCTCAGGATCACGTCGACCCGGTCTCCCGGCAGAACGAAGCCCGCCGCGCCGGTCTCGGCGGTGATCTTGATCGCGACCGCGCGTTTGCCCGGGGCGAGCGCGCCGGCGAGAAAGCCGGCGTCCTCGCGGCGGAACACCTTGCCGCGCGTCACCGGTTCGCCGGCGACGATGGCGCGGCGCACGACCGAGCCCACGAACTGATCGATTTGATCGGCGCCTTCGCCGTTGCGCTGGACGACGTACTCGCTCCGCAGGTCCTTATCGGGCCAGGGCTGCCACGCGAGATCGCCCGATTGGATGATCGTGCCCGCGGGCAGGTCGCGGGCGGCGACCGTGACTTGCACGGTCGGAATGGCTTCGGCCTGCTGGGTCGGAACGTTCGCGGCCGCCTGCTCGTTGAGATAGGTGCGGACCAGGTAGAATGTGATCCCGCTGACGCCGAGCGCGAGGGCCACGATGATGATTGCGGTGACGCGCATGGTGGTCTACCCGATGTGGTTTCCGGTGAGCGGAGCGTCGGTAACGCGCATGGATGCGTTCTCCCTCATCGCAGCCGCCTACAGCCATCCAGCGGAGGGCGCCGCTTGGCCGATCGCGGCCATGCCGGCGAGCGCGATTGCGACCCCGTAGGGAAGGCCCTGATCGGGCGCGATCAGTCGGCCGAACCAGCGCGCGCGTCCCCAAGCCGCAGGCATGGGCGCGCGACGCAGGACGAGGACGACGATCGCAAGCCCCCCGCCGGCGATGGCGACCAATAGGACGAAAGGCAGGAACTGCGGCCAGCCGAACCAGAGCGCGCAGGCCGCGAGCAGCTTGGCGTCGCCGCCGCCGATCGCGCCTTTGAAGAACAACCCTGCGCCGACGATCAGCGCCGCCGTTCCGACGGCGAGGTGAAGGCCTAGGGTCTCAAGGGACATGCCTCCGAAACCGGCGCGGGCGGCGAAGTCGACGACGATGGCGAGCGACACCCAGTTCGGGATCTCGTAGCTCATCAGGTCGCGCACGGCTGCATACCCCAGTGCCAGAATGAAGAGGGTTGTGGTGACGGCGGCTACCATATCGACCCAGGCTTTAAGTTTGAGTTAATGCTTAGAACGTTGTTAAATAAAAATTTTCCTATTATTTCTAAACCTTGACAAAGTTCGCCGCGCGAACCTGTCGGCCCCGTTCCCAACGCCGCTCGATCACGGCGGATCCGTAAGACGGCGACGGCTTGCGCCATTGCGGCGCGCTCTTGCATTTATGCCCCCGCGAAGAAATCTGATCCGGACCGGGGGGGCAGTCTTTACGACGAGCCGTAAACTTTCGATGAATCAGAGGCTCAGGTTCCCGGTATGGCTAATTTTTTCCTGTCGGAGCGCCTTTCGCCGGGAAGCGATTTCCGCTTCGGTGTGGGCCGCCGGACACGCAGTTTGCGAAACTGCGCCCCGGCGCGCGAATCCGATTGACCGGCGGCGGATCGGAGCGCAATAAGCAGAAGACAGCAGGGTGCGGACGGGGCGAGTCCCGCCCGCGCATGCTCCGCCGCCGCGGGGTCGCGTTCGCGGAGGCGCAGAGTCCCAGTCGGTCCGGATACCAGCGGAGGCGGCCATGGGCGAGAAGGTTTCGACGCCGAAGCGTCAGGGAGGGCGTGCGGCGCGGAAGGCTCTGCGGGCGGCCGGACGTCCCGCGTCATCCCATTCGGTTGTCGGTCCGGGGCTGCTCGGCGGCCGTTTCAAGCCCCTCAGCGAGACCGATGTGCTGCGCATCCATCGCGCCGCGCTCGAGGTGCTCGACCGCATTGGCCTCTCGGACGCGACCCCTTCGTGCGTCGAGGTGGTGACCGCGGCCGGCGGGCGGCTCGGCGACGACGGCAGGCTGCGGTTTCCTCCGGCCCTGGTCGAGGACGTTCTCGCCCGCACCTGCCGACGCTTCGTCCTTTACGGACAGAAGCCGGGGCGCGAGCTCGAGCTCGGCGGACGGCGCGTCCACTTCGGCACCGCCGGGGCCGCGGTCCAAGTGCTCGACATGGAGACCGAGCGTTACCGCGAATCCACCCTCGTCGATCTCTACGATATCGCCCGGTTGGTGGACCGGCTCGACAACATCCACTGGTGCCTGCGCCCGGTGGTGGCGCGAGACATGCCGACGGGGCGCGATCTCGACATCAACACCGCTTATGCGGTGATGAGCGGAACCAGCAAGCCCTGCGGCCTCAGCATCATCTCGCCCGATAACATGCGCGAAGTGATCGCCATGTTCGACATGGTGGCGGGCGGCGAGGGGGCCTTTGCCGCGCGGCCTTTCTGCCATATGTCGAGCTGCTTCGTCGTGCCGCCTTTGCGCTTTGCGACCGAAGCCTGCGAAACCCTCGAGGCGGCGGTGCGGTTCGGGATGCCGGCGGTGCTGCTCTCCGCCGGCCAGGCGGGGGCGACCAGCCCCGCCGCGCTCGCCGGCGCGGTGGTGCAGGAGGTCGCCGAGACGCTTGCCGGCGTCGTCTACGTCAATCTGCTCAAGCCCGGCCATCCTGTGCTGTTCGGGGCCTGGCCCTTTGTGTCGGATTTGCGCACCGGCGCGATGAGCGGCGGCAGCGGCGAGCAGGCGCTTCTCATGGCGGCCTGCGCCCAGATGGCGGATTTCTATGGGTTGCCTTGCTCGATCGCCGCCGGCATGGCCGACGCCAAGATCCCCGACGCCCAGTCGGGCTTCGAGAAAGGGTACACCACCGCGCTCGCCGGGCTCGCCGGCGCCACCATGGTGCACGAGGCCGCGGGCATGCAGGCGAGCCTTCTCGGCGTCGCCTTCGAGAGCTTCGTCATCGACAACGACATGTTAGGCGCGGTGCTGCGCACGGTCCGCGGGATCGAGGTCAACGACGAGACCCTTTCGGTCGACGTGATCGCCGAGGTCGCGACCGGACCCGGCCATTACCTGGGGCATCCGCAGACCCTTGCGTTGATGGAACGGGAGTACGTCTATCCCGAGGTCGGCGACCGCAGCAACATCGACGACTGGCAAGAGCACGGCGCGACCGATGTGCGCGCCCGCGCCCGCGAACGGGTGCGGGCCATCCTTGGGGCTCACTATCCCGACCACATCGACCCGGCGCTCGACGCCCGCATCCGCGAGCGGTTCAACATTCTTCTTCCGCGTGAGGCCATGAGCCCCGAAAGCGGGCGCTGGTAGGCGGCGTTTCCGGCGTGCGGCTCAGCGGATAACCAGGAGAGAGCAGCGGCAGCTCTCGACCAGGCGCTCGAGGGTTGCGCGTCCTGCGCCCCGCGTGCCGCCGCCGACCGCCAGCACGCCCCCCGCCGCGCGGGCGCGGGCCTCGGCGAGCGCGCGCTCGACGCCGACGGCGTGGTGGGTCCGGACCTCGACGCCGGTCCCTTCGACCGTCGCGGCGACCAGCTTCTCGATCCGCCGCGTCCGCGCCGCGTCCCCGCCGGCCCCGCTAATCACTGTGAGCGGGCCGCCGAGCGCCTCCGCTAGACGCGCCGCTTGGGCGATGACGCGCGCGCTGCGGACGCCGGCGCTGTCGATCAGCGCGACGACCGGCGCGCCCGCCTCCAGCGAACGCGCGAGAAGCAGCACGGCGCCCGGCGCGGCGAGCGCGGCGCGGCGCGCGATTCGCCCCGTCCACGCGGCCGTCGCGCCTTTCCGCAGCCGAAAACCGAGGCTCAGAAGGTCCGCCTCGCGCGCGGCGGCGAACAGCATCCGTTCGACGTCGCCGCGGAGCACGCGAAACCGCCATGCGACATGCGCTCCGGCGATTCGGGCGAGCGCGCGACGCGCGCGAGCGGCGTGGATTTCGAGCTCGCGCAGACTGTCGGCCGGTTCGTAAGCGCGGGCGCGCGCCGACAGCGGATCGATCACCCGCGTGAACGGCAAGGCCGCGAAGCGGTGAAGGTTCTCGTCCTCGACGAACACGCCCTCGATCTCGGCGC
>CAYYWV010000103.1:0-8482 GCA_964475385.1 uncultured Alphaproteobacteria bacterium
AGGCGAACTCGGTCTCGTCGCGCGGCCCGCACCAGGGACATTCGATCAGGAACATGTCAAGGCGCCTTCTTATTAATCTTGTTAACGTTTTTTATTTCATTTATACTACAAAATATTTCCAACTATAGTGTGCTACAGTAAATGTAATTACTAAATTAAATGCTAGAATAACTTTTTTTATAATTTCTATTTTTCGACCTAATTTTTCCCAGTTTGTAGAATCAGTAATGTTCTGCACTTCAGGAATAAATAAATAAGAATTAACTGCATTATCACAACAAGAAATGCTATTATTACATTCCCAACAAAAATTCCTGCGAAAAAAACGATAGCTACGCTAGTAATATTAGCGTCTGATTTGGAAAAGAAAAGAATAATATTCGCAAGAACCCAATATCCCAGTGTCGCTGCTCCGTTTCTTTGCAATGATTCCCACATCACACATTATACCCACATATTACACTGGTATTGGGTCAATGGGCGACTCCGGCGGCGCCGTGCTCGTCGATAAGATGGCCGGTGGTGAAGCGTTCGAGCGCGAAAGGCTCGTTCAGCGGGTGCGGCCGGTCCTGGGCGATGGTGTGCGCGTAGCACCAGCCCGAGCCCGGCGTCGCCTTGAAGCCGCCGGTCCCCCAGCCGCCGTTGACGTAGAAGCCCTCGACCGGGGTGGTGGAAACGATCGGGCTCGCGTCGGGGCAGACGTCGACGATCCCCGCCCACTGGCGCATCAGGCGCAGCCGGCTGACGATCGGAATGAGCTCGATGATCGCGGCCATCATGCCTTCGATGGTGTGCAGGCTCGAGCGTTGGGCGTAAGAGGTGTGGGCCTCGATCCCAGCCCCCATGACCAGCTCGCCGCGGTCGGATTGGCTGACGTAGACGTGGACCGTGTTCGACATGATGACCGTATCGAGCACCGGCTTGAGCGGCTCGGAGACCAGCGCTTGAAGGGGATGGCTTTCGATCGGCAGGCGCAGGCCCACCATCGCCGCGACCACGCTGGTGTGCCCGGCGACCGCCGAGGCGATCTTGTTGGCCCGGATGTAGCCGCGCGTGGTCTCGACCCCGACCACCCGGTTCCCTTCGCGGCGGATGCCGGTGACCTCGCAGTTCTGGATGATGTCGACCCCGCGCTCGTCGGCGGCGCGCGCAAACCCCCAAGCGACCGCATCGTGGCGCGCGACCCCGCCGCGGCGCTGAAGCGAGGCCCCGAGGATCGGGTAGCGGGCGTTGGGCGAGGTGTTCAGGATCGGGCAGAAGGCCTTGATCTCGGCCGGGCCGAGGATCTCGGAATCGATGCCGTTGAGACGGATCGCCTCGACCCGGCGGCGCAGTTCGCGCAGGTCGTGCTGGTTGTGCGCGAGGCTGAGCACGCCGCGCTGGCTGAACATCAGGTTGAAGTTGAGCTCGCGGGTCAGCCCTTCCCACAGCTTGAGCGACTTCTCGTAGATGCCCGCGCTCTCGTCCCAGAGATAGTTGGAGCGCACGATGGTCGTGTTCCGGCCCGTGTTCCCGCCCCCGAGCCAGCCCTTCTCGAGCACGGCGACGTTGGTGATCCCGTGCTCCTTGGCGAGATAGTAGGCGGTCGCAAGCCCGTGGCCGCCGCCGCCGATGATGACCACGTCGTAGGCCGGCTTGGGCTCCGGGCTGCGCCAGACGCGCGGCCAGTTCTCGTGATAGTCGCGGGCGTTGCGCAGCAGGCTGAAGATCGAGTACCGGGCCTTGGCCATGTCTCCCCGCAGGATTGTGAGTCGCGCGGCGGGCGCGCCCCGGCGGCTCCGCCCCCGTTCGGGCGATTAACGGTTGCAGCGCCGTGGGTCAAGCCCGTTTCTCGGCAACCGAGCGCCTCCCTACTCGGCCGCGGCCTCGGCTTTGCGGAAAATCCGCTCGGCCCGCCTGAGTTCGTCGAGCGGGATATGGCATTTGATCCGGTGGCCGGGGCTGGCCTCCTGCTCGGGCGGCGGGGTGGTGTCGCAGATCGCGCCGATCTTGCGCGGACAGCGGGTGGCGAAGCGGCAGCCCTTGGGCGGGTCGATCACGCTTGGAATCTCGCCTTCGAGGCGGACGCGCTTTTGCTGGAGGTCCGGGTCGGGGATCGGCACCGCCGAAAGCAGCGCCTCGGTGTACGGGTGATAGGGCGGATCGAAGATCTCGTCGGTGGCGCCCGTCTCCATGATCTGGCCGAGATACATCACCACGATCCGGTCCGACAGGTAGCGCACGACGCTGAGGTCGTGGCTGATGAACAGAAGCGTCGTGTTGTACTGCTGCTGGACTTCCATCAACAGGTTGATGACCGCCGCTTGGACCGAAACGTCGAGCGCCGAGACCGGCTCGTCGGCGATCACCATGGCGGGGGTGCCGGCGAACGCGCGGGCGACCGCGACGCGCTGCTTCTGGCCGCCCGAAAGCTGGCGCGGCTTGCGGCGGGCGAACTCGGGCGGCAGGCGCACCACCTCGAGCAGCTCGGCGACCCGCGCGTTGACCTCGCGGCGGCGCTTGGCGATCCCGAACTTCTTGATCACCCGGCCGATCGCCCCGCCGATGGTGTGGCTCGGGTTCAGCGTGCCGTCGGGGTTCTGGAACACCATTTGAAGCGCGGCGATAAGGTCGCGGGAGCGCTTGTCCACCGGCACCTTGGCGATGTCGCGGTCGCCGAACCAGAGCTCGCCGCCGGTCGCGGTCTCGAGCCCGGTGAGCACCTTGGCGAAGGTCGACTTGCCGCAGCCCGATTCGCCGACGATGGCGACCGTCTGGCCGCGGCGGGCGCTGAAGGTCACGCCCTCGTTGGCCTTGACGAAGCGCTTGGCCTTGCCGGTGAGAATCGCCGAAAGCGAGAGCTCGCGAAGCTCGAAGAACTTGTCCATGTCGACGACGCGCAGAACCTCTTCGGGCGGGCGCTCTTGCGCGGCCGCGTCGACCGCGACCAAGGGCTTGGCCGGCGCGTGGCGAATCTCTTTCCAGCGCAGGCAGCGCACCCGATGCCCGGTTTCCGCGTCGACCCCTTCCATGGCGATCGGCTGGGCGTCGCAGCGCCCGGCCTCGAAGTACCGGCAGCGCGGCCCGAAGGAGCAGCCGGGCGGGCGTTCGTGGGGCAGCGACACCTGGCCCGGGATCGGCGCAAGCGCGCGCGCGCGCTTGTCGGCCTCGAGCGAAGGGATGCAGTCGAACAGGCCGAAGGTGTATGGATGCTTGGTGTTTTTGAACACCTCGCGGATCGCGCCTTCCTCGACCATCTCGCCCGAATACATGACGCCCACCCGGTCGCAGACCTTCACGATCAGGCCGAGATTGTGCGAGATGTAGATCAGCGTGGTGTTGTACTTCTTGCGCAGGCTCGCGATCAGGTCGATCACGGTGGCCTCGACGGTGACGTCGAGGGCGGTCGTCGGCTCGTCGAGAAGCAGAAGCGACGGGTTCGACAGAAAAGCCATGGCGATGACCACGCGCTGCTGCTGGCCGCCCGAGATCTGGTGGGGGTAACGGCGCATCACCGCTTCGGGATCGGGCATGTTGACGTCTCTGAGCACCTGGACGGCGCGGGCGTGGGCCTCGGCGTCGGAGACGCCCTCGTGGAAGATGGGCACCTCCTTGAGCTGGCGGCCGATGGTCATGCTGGGGTTGAGCGCGCTCATCGGCTCTTGATAGACCATCGCGATCTTCGAGCCCCTGATCCGCCTGAGCTCCTCGGGCGTGAGCTTGGCCATGTCGCGGCCCTCGAACAGGATGCGGCCGCGCACGATCGCGCCGTTGACGCCAAGGTAGCGCATGATCGCCATCGCCACCGTCGTCTTGCCGCAGCCCGACTCGCCGACCAGGCCGAAGCTCTCGCCGCGATGGAGCGTCAGCGAGAAGTCGGGCACCGCCGGAATTTCGCCGGCGCGCACGAAGTACGAGATCCCGAGGTTCTCGATCTGAAGGACCGGCGTGTCGTCGTTCATGACGTCTCTTCCCGGGGCCCGTTCAGTCGCGCATCGAGATCTCGCGCAAGCCGTCGGCAAGCAGGTTGAAGCCGATGACCAGGCTCGAGATCGCGATCGAGGGGAAGACCGACATGTGCGGCCAGACCACGATCATCGCCGTGGTGTCCTTGACCATGCCGCCCCAGTCGGGATCGGGCGGCGGCAGGCCGAGGCCGAGAAAGCCGAGGGTGCCGATCGCGATGATGGTGTAGCCCATGCGCACGCAGGCGTCCACGATCAGCGGGCCGCGGGCGTTGGGCAGAAGCTCGACCACCATGATGTAGAAAGCGCTTTCGCCACGGATCTTGGCGGCGTCGACATACTCGTGGTTGCGCAGATCGAGCACCATGCCGCGCACGATCCGCCCGATCCCCGGCGAGGAGGTGACGATCACCGCGAGGATCACGTTGAGCGCCGACGGACCGACGGTCGAGATCAGGATGATGTAGAGGATGAGCACCGGGAACGACAGGATGATGTCGGAGATGCGGCTGATCAGCCCATCGACGAACGCGCCTTTGTAGCCCGCGAGCATCCCCATCGCGCAGCCGATCACATAGGCGACGAAGACCGCCACCGGCGCGACCGTGAACACCGTGCGCGCGCCGTAGACCAGCCGCGACCAGATATCGCGTCCGAGATGGTCGGTCCCCAGCCAATGGGCCGCGCTCGGGGTCGGGTCGGCGAGCGCCGCGAAGTCTTGGGCGTTGGGGTCGTAAGCGGTGAGCAGAGGCGCGAAGATCGCCGCGAAAAGCCAGAACCCGATAATCGCCACGCCGATGATCGCGACCGGCGATTCGCGCAAAAGCCCGATCGCGCGCAACCCGCCCCACAGCGCCCGCCAGACCCCGTCAAAAGGACGCGCGGGAAGCTCGGCCGGCGCGCGCCGGCCCTGACCCGCCGCGACGCCGCGTCCATTGCTCGTCCGTTCGGCCATCACCCGCCCCCTCAGGTAAACCGGATTCGCGGGTTCAGGTACATGTACCCGATGTCGCCGATAAGCTGGGTCGTCACCGCGACGAACAGCGCGATCACGGTCGCCGCTTCGACCAACGCGATGTCGCCGAACAGCGCCGCCTGAAGCAGCATCCGCCCGAAACCGGGGTAGGCGAACACCACTTCGGTGACCACGACCCCGGTGATCAGCCAATTGATTTGAAGGAGGATCACCGTAAACGGCGCGATCATCGCGTTGCGCAAGGCATGCCGCAGGATGACCGTGCGGTAGGGCAACCCCTTGAGGATGGCGGTGCGAATGTAATGCCGGGTCATGACCTCGACCATCGAGCCGCGCACCATCCGCGCCACATAGCCGAAGTCATAGAGAACCAGCACCGCGACCGGGAGGACGAGCTGCGAGGCCACCGACCACTCGGGGCTCGGCTCCAGCGTGCTGGTGCCGGGCAACCAGCCGAGCATGACCACGAAGATCGACATCAAAAACACGGCCGAGGCGAACTCGGGGATCGAGGTCAGCGTGATCCCGGTAAGCGACAGCCCGCGGTCGAGCAGACTCCCTTCGCGCATGCCTGATAGCACGCCGAAAATCATCGACAGCGGCACGATGATCGCGAAGGCGATGCCGGCGAGCATCGCGGTGTTGCCGAGGCGGTCCCACAAAATGTCGTTGACCGGCGCCTTGAACAGGGTCGAATACCCCAGGTTTCCGAAGTACTTGCTCCCGCGGGGGTCGGAAAAGCCGAGCTTGAGCGAAGGATCGGCGAGCGGATCCTCGATCACCCCGGTCAGCACCCCGAGCCAGCGTCCGTAGCGCAGGATCAACGGGTCGCCGAGCCGAAGTTTCTCATAGAGGATCTGCTTCGATTCCTGGCTCGCATAGGGTCCAAGGGTCTTGTTGGCGACGTTGCCGGGCTGGAACTCCGAGATCGCGAACACGATGAACGAGGCCGCGAGCATGGTCACGACCATCCAAAACAGGCGTTTGACGATAAAGATCGCCATCCGTGTCTCTCCCTGCGCGACCCGGTTTCATGGCCGCGGCCGCTTATCGGCCTCGTTGACCGCGGAAAATCGACGCCCCGCGCCCGATGGGGCGCGGAAACGACGCGCGGCGTCCCGAAGCGTTTTTTTAATGGATTGTGGGCGACATCCCAGGCGCTGTCTAGTCAAGGAACGGCATCGCAAGGGGGTGCGTTGTCGTTCCCGCGCGAAAGTCCGCGCCGCGCGCGATAAGAAACGCGCGACAAGAAAGCGGCGCCGTTCAACCGGCCACACATATCCGCGATCAATTGTTGTACGCCCTTGCGGTCGCCCGCGTCCGAGCGCGCGCCATCTTAAATGAAAGGAAAACGGCATCCGTCGCAATGAAAGGAAAAGCCCGGGAATGAGCGGCCTTGCCCCTTTGCGAACGCCCCTTCCGCTGTCGCGGAGCGCCGACGCCCGGGCTGCTTCAGAAATTATTTCTTAAGCAATTTTAGCGACGCTGATGGTTAACAACCCCGCCCCGCCCCTGCTTGCGGATCGGGGCCGAGAGAAAGGAGACCGCCGATGGGCCGTCTCGTAGCAAACGCGTTTCCGGGTGCGTCCCACCCGTCCGACGAGGAACGTCGGCGGGCCGCCGAGGCTCCGCCCCTATCGGACCTCCTCGCCGCCTATCAGAAAAGCGACGCCGGGCGGTACGAGTTCCTTCTTCTCTTCCGTTTCGCGGTCGCTAATCTGGTCGGCTTCGCGCTTCTCGGCGCGGCGTACATCGAGGGCTGGGTCGACCGCGTGATCATGGCCGATAGCACCCATCTCTCGGTCGCGATCTTCATCGTCTTTCTGGGCGGGCTCGCGATCGCGGCGCGCAAGGTCTACAGCACCAGCCGCGAGATCAATTACGCCAAGGCGATCCGCCGCCCGCGCTGGTCCAAGGCGGCGATGTACCTCGCCGAGGTCGAAGGCCGCGATGCGAGCAGCCGGGCGCTCGCCGCTTCGGCGCTGCGCCTCAAGCTCGTAAGCCGGATCGCCGTCGTCCGCCAGGTGGCCAACAGCCTGGTGCTGATGGGTCTCGTGGGCACGGTCATCGGCTTCATCATCGCGCTGTCCGGGGTCAAGCCCGAGGCCGCCGCCGACGTGAGCACGATCGCGCCGATGGTGGCGACCCTGATCAGCGGCATGTCGGTGGCGCTTTACACCACGCTGGTGGGCAGCGTTCTCAACATCTGGCTGATGGTCAACTACCACATCCTCGCGACCGGAACGGTCAAGCTGATCACGTCGATCGTCGAGGAGGGCGAGCGCTATGCCCGGCATCGATCTGTTTGAAGACGACGATTCGGGCGGCACGGTCTTTCGCGACGTCACCATGCTGGCCTTGTCCGGCTTCGTCGCGATCGTTCTGTTGCTGCTGCCCCACCTCAACCCGCCGGCCAAAGCCGACAACGAGGAGGTGGCGCCGCCCGGCAACGTGATCGTCGAAATCCGCTGGCCCGACGAGCTTGACACCGACGTCGATCTTTGGGTCCAGGCGCCGGGCGACGTGCCGGTCGGCTACTCGAACAAGGGCGGGCGCATCTTCAACCTTCTGCGCGACGACCTCGGCAAACAGGCCGACGCCACCGACCTCAACTACGAGGTCAGCTACAGCCGGGGAATCCCGGCCGGCGAGTATACGGTCAACCTCCACCTTTACCGCGACCTCGGGCACAAGCTGCCGATCCCGGTCAAGGTGGTGGCGAGCGTCAAGCGCGGCCCCGACCAGTCGGCGCGCCAGATCCTCGCCACCGAGGTCGAGCTCGATCACGAGGGCGAGGAGATCACGGCCTTCCGTTTCACCCTCGACGACAAGGGGGATCTGGTTCCCGGCAGCGTCCACAGCCTGTTCCGGCCGCTGCGCAGCCGGCAGCCCGGATAATGCCTGACCTGACCACCTTGTTCGTCGTGGCCGTGGGGCTCGCTGCTCTTCTTGCGGCGATCACCGTCTGGGCGCCGCGCCGGTTGTGGGTCAAGGCGGCCGCCGTGGGCCTCGCCGCGGTCTTCCTGCCGCTCATCTACACCGCCTTCGCCGACCTTCTCAGCAAGCCCAAGCCGGTCGGTCTCGAATGGACGAAACGCAACGTGCCCGAGGCGACCGTGCTCGCCGCGCAGGTCCGCGAAGGCGAAGGCATCTATCTCTGGCTTCAGCTCGATGGCGAAGACGGGCCGCGCGCCTATGTCATGCCTTGGGACCGCCAAGTCGCGCAGGCGCTTCAGGACGCCCAGCGCCAAGCCCGCAAGTCGCGATCGGCGCTGCGCATGCGCCAGCCTTTCGAGCCCACCCTCGACGAGCGTAAGCCCCTGTTCTACCCGGCCCCGCAGCCAGCCCCGCCGCTCAAGCCCGCGCCCGAGGGCGGCCCGTTAATGTACGAGCATCCAGGCGCCGAGGCCTGAAAGGCGCGCGATCGCCGCGCTCGTTTTCTCGCACCCCTTGATCGGAAGAGGCGTATTTTCCCGCTTCGGGACGTTCTGGCCGGCTCCGCCGCCGCGCGTTCACAACGCGTTTGACAGCGCCGGCGAAACTGCCGACAGTTCCATCGAAC
>CAYYWV010000104.1:0-8445 GCA_964475385.1 uncultured Alphaproteobacteria bacterium
TCAGTCGGGCGCGAAGGCGTCGCGATAGTCGCGCTTGAGCGCCGGGTTCTGATCTTCTTTGGCGAGCAAGCAGTTGCCGATCGCCAGAACCTCGATATCGGTGCCCATGAAGCAGCGAAAGGCGTCCTCCGGCGTGCACACGATGGGCTCGCCGCGCACGTTGAAGCTCGTGTTCACCACCACCGGGCAACCGGTCAATGCCTTGAAACGCGTGAGCAACGCGTGGTAACGCGGGTTCGTCTCCCGGTGCACGGTCTGGACCCGCGCCGAGTAGTCGACATGGGTGACGGCCGGGATCTCGGACCGCGGCACGTTGAGCTTCTCGATTCCGAACAAGGCCTTCTCGGCCTCGCCCGTCGCCCGGCGGCGCTTTTCGGCGACGTCGGCGACGATCAGCATGTACGGGCTGTCGTCGTCGAGCGCGAACCAATCGGCCACGTCTTCGCGGAGAACCGACGGCGCGAAGGGGCGGAAGGATTCGCGGAACTTGATCTTGAGGTTGAGCACCGACTGCATGGTTGGCGACCGGGCGTCGCCCAGGATCGAGCGCGCTCCGAGCGCGCGGGGACCGAACTCCATGCGGCCCTGGAACCAGCCCAGCGCCTTGCCTTCGGCGAGCGCGACGGCGCAGGCGTCGATCAAGGCGTCGTCGTCGAGGCGGGCGAAGCGCGCGCCCGCGGCCTCGAGGCGGCGCTCGATCTCGCCCTGGGCGAAGGCGGGGCCGAGATAGGCCCCTTGCATGGCGTCATGGATCCCGTCCGCCTCGCGCGGCTGGCCTTTGTACAGGTGGTAAGCGGCGAGCGCCGCGCCGAGCGCGCCGCCGGCGTCGCCCGCCGCAGGCTGGACCCAGAGCCGCTCGAACGCGCGATCGCGCAGGATCTTGCCGTTGGCCACGCAGTTGAGCGCCACCCCGCCGGCGAGGCACAGGTTGCGTGCGCCGGTCTCGCGGGCGAGCGCGCGAGTCATGCGCAGGACCACCTCTTCGAGCACGACCTGGATCGAGGCCGCGAGATCCATCTCGCGCTGGGTGATGGGCTCTTCCGGCTTGCGCGCCGGCCCGCCGAACAGGGCGTCGAAGCGCCCGTTGGTCATCCTCAGCCCGGTGCAGTAGTCGAAGTAACTTAGGTCGAGGCGAAAGGAACCGTCGTCCTTGACGTCGATCAGATGATCGAGAATGCGCTGTGCGTACTTCGGCTCGCCGTAGGGCGCAAGCCCCATCAGCTTGTACTCGCCGGAGTTGACCTTGAAGCCCGTGTAGTAGGTGAACGCCGAGTAAAGAAGGCCGAGCGAATGGGGGAAATGGATCTCGCGTTGGATCTCGAGCCGGTTGCCGCGACCCACTGCGACCGAGGTCGTCGCCCATTCGCCGACCCCGTCCATGGTCAGCACCAGCGCCTCGTCGAAGGGCGAGGGGAAGAAGGCGCTCGCCGCGTGGCTCTGGTGGTGCTCGGCGAAGACGAGCCGGCGCTCCCAGTCGAAGTCGGGGCCGTGCTCGGCGAGCGCCTCGCGCAAGAGCCGCTTCTGGAACAGCTTCTCGCGCAGCCACAGGGGCATCGCCATGCGGAACGAGCGGAACCCCCGCGGGGCGAAGGCGACGTAGGTTTCGAGCAGGCGCTCGAACTTGAGGAACGGCTTGTCGTAGAAGGCGACGAGGTCGATGTCGTGGGCCTTCACCCCGCCCGCCTCCAAGCAGTAGGCGACGGCGTGGCGCGGAAAACGCGCGTCGTGCTTGCGGCGGGTGAACCGCTCCTCTTGGGCGGCGGCGACGATCCGCCCGTCCTCGATCAGGGCGGCGGCGCTGTCGTGGTAGAAAGCGGAAAGGCCTAGGATGCGCATCCCGGAGCGGCGACCGTTCGCTCAGAAGATCGTGTAGATGAACGGCGCGATCGCCGAGCCTTGCGCGAGCACGAGGAGCCCGCCGAACACGATCATCATGACCAGAAGCGGCACCAGCCAGAACTTCTTGCGCTGGCGCAGAAAGGCCCAAAGCTCGGACAGGAAGGACATCGCCGGGGCTCCTTCAGAACTGCTGCGGCATGGACTCGGGCGGCGGTCCCGGCGGGTCGCGCCGGATCCAGTAGCTTTCGGCCGCAGGGTCGCGGCGCAGGCGCAAGGGATCGCGCCCCATGGCGCGGATGATCAGCCCAGTCGGCGTGACCGCGAGATAGAACAAGAGCCCGGTGACCACCGGGTTGACGATCCGGTGGAGAAGCGCGCCGAGGCGCGTCCACAGCCGGTTCGCGGGCGCGAGCAGGGCCGGGCGGACGAGCGCGACGACGACGAAGGCGGCCGCGATCCCGAGCGCCCAGGCCCGCACCGGCTGCGCGCGGACAAGCGGTATGAGCCCGACGATCGCGAACACGGCCGCGAACACCAGCCCGAACGATCGGTCCGACGAGGTTTTGACCGGAGGCGCGCGGTCGAAGGTCTCGTGCGTGTTCATAGGCTCCAGTGTTACATGATTTCTAGTAGTATTATAGGTAAGATATTATACTCTTTGGTTGTGAAAAAATAATTAAATGTCAGACGCACCCTTCCACCCTTACGTAATCCGTCTGCGCACAACCGCCGAGATGAGCTCGCTGAACACGACCACCGCGAAGACGGCGACCAGCATGACCGAGACCTCGCGCCAGGCGAACATGTTGATCGCGGCGTAAAGCTCGATCCCGATCCCGCCGGCGCCGACGAAGCCGAGCACCGTGGATTCGCGGATGTTGATGTCCCAGCGGTAGACGGTGGTGCCGTAGAGCACCGGCATCACCTGCGGCAGGACGCCGATCAAGAGCACCTTGAGCGGCGAGGCTCCCGTCGCCTCGATCGCCTCGACGGCGCCCTTGTCGATCTCCTCGATGGCCTCGGCCATGAGCTTGCCCATGAAACCGATCGACCGCGCCGCGATCGCCCAGATCCCGGCGATCGCGCCGGGGCCGAACACGGCGACGAAGATCAGCGCCCAGACCACCGTGTTGACCGAACGCGAAGCGACCAGGATAAAGCGCCCGATCGCCCAGGCGACCGGGTTGGGCGTGGTGTTGCGGGCCGAAAGAAAGGCCACCGGCACGGCGACGACAAGAGTCGCGATCGTGCCCAGGGTCGCGATATGCACGGTCTCGATCAGCGGGCGGGCGAAATCGCCGAAGGAATCCCAAGCGGGCGGCATCATGCGGGTGATCAGGTCGGCGGCCTGGACATGGGCGTCGAGGAAGTAGACCCAGGGGATGTCGAGGTTGCTGACCGACCACACCGCCACCGCCACGATCCCCAGATACCAGGCGTAGCGAACCAGCGTCTCGCGCGGGCTGAACCGACGCCAGACCTCGGGGTGCTTGCGGGCGTGTTCGGAAGGCGTCATTGCAAGTTGCCCCGCACCCAGTTCGAGAACAGCTCGCCCGCGAACACCAACGCGATGATGGTCAAGAGAATTGCGAGGCTGAAGTCGTAGTCGTAGCGCGAGAAGGTGGCGGCGAGCGTCTCGCCGATTCCGCCCGCGCCGACGATGCCGACCACGGTCGAATGGCGAACGTTGGCGTCGAGCCGGTAGATCGAGTTGCCGAGATAGCGCGGCAGAATCTGGGGCATGACGCCGTAGATCAGCATCTTCGGAAAGCTCGCGCCGGTCGCGCGAATCGCTTCGACTTGGCCCTCGTCCATATTCTCGATGTCTTCGGCCAGCATCTTGGCGATGAAGCTCGTGCTCGCGACGATCAGGGTGAGCACGCCGGCGAGCGGGCCGAAGCCGAAGATCTTCACGAAGAAGATGGCGATGATGATCTCGTGGAAGGTGCGGCTCAACGAGATCAGCACTCGCGCAATCAGATAGACCGGCCGGGGCACGAGATTGATCGCGCCGGCAAGCCCGAGCGGCACCGCAAGGATCATGCCGAAGAAGCTCGCCGCGAGCGCCATCTGCACGCTTTCCACCACGCCGCGCACAAGAAGGCTCCAGCGGCTGAAGTCGGGCGGGAACATGCGGACGATCATGTTGATCGCGCGCGGCAGACCCTTGGCGACCCGGGCGGCGTCGAACTCGAGCGTGCCCACCGACCAAACGAGATACGCGACCGCGAGGGCGAGCAGCGCGTAACGATACGCCGGGTTGGCGATCATCCGGGGCGGCCGCCAAGTCGTGGGCGTGGTCATGGGGTCGGAATCCGCGCCTCTAACGCGTCGCCGGCGGCCGTCTTGGCCTCGGCTTTATCGCCGTTTCCATCGCCGGCGCCGTCTCCGTCTCCGTCCTCGCCATCCTTGCGGCGGATCGTAGTGCTCCAGTCCTCCTCGCCATAGATGTCGGTGAGCACCCGGGCGGAGAGCCCCGAAGCCTCGCCGTCGAACACGATGCGCCCGTGGGCGAGCCCGATGACGCGGTCGGAGAAGGCCTGGGCGAGACCGACGTCGTGGATGTTGATCAGCGCCGGCGTGCCGCGCTCGTGGGCGAGCGCGCACAGAAGCCGCATGATCTGACGCGCGGTCTTGGGATCGAGGCTCGCGGTCGGCTCGTCGACGAGCAGAAGCCGCGGCCTTTGCATCAGCGCGCGCGCGATCCCGACCCGCTGGCGTTGGCCGCCCGAAAGCGCGTCCGCCCGCGTGTTCTCGTAACCCGCGAGGCCGACGCGCTCGAGCAGCTCGTAAGCCGCGGCCACGTCCTCGGCCGGGTAGTCGCGCCGGAGCGCCCGCAGGAAGCTCACGTAGCCGAGCCGGCCGGCGAGAATGTTCTCCATCACCGTCAGCCGTTCGACCAGGTTGTATTCCTGGAAGATCATGCCCATCTGCCGGCGCGCGAAGCGCAACGCGCGACGACCGAGCGCGGTGATCTCGACGCCGTCGAGGACGACGCGCCCCGCGCTCGGCTCGACGAGCCGGTTGATGCAGCGAATCAGCGTCGATTTCCCCGCCCCCGACGAGCCGATCACGGCGACGACCTGGGGCCGGTCCACCGTGAAGCTCACGCCGTTCAGCGCGCGGGCGCCGGTGGGATAGCGTTTGACGAGATCCTGGACTTCGAGCATCGCCCCTTTGACTTTGAGCAGCGCCGCCGCCCCGTGGGCCGGAGCGGCGGTCGCATGGTCGTTCGATCGCGCGGCGGCGATCAGTCTTTCTTCTTCTTTTTCTTCTTCTTGACCTTCAGGCCGGCGAGCGCTTCTTGGGTGTACTGCACGCCGTTGTACGCCTGGATCGTGCGGATGATCTTCCAGTTGTCTTTGAAGGTGATCGGGATGAAGCGGTCGGCCTGCCTGCCGAATTCCTTCTCAAGTCCCGTGCCTTTCCAGTCGAAGGTGAAGAACGCCTTCTTGATCTTCTGCTGAAGCTCGGGCTTCAGGTTGTAGACGTAGCCGTAAGATGTGGTCGGGAACATGTCCGATTCCCAAATGATCCGCACGTCCGAGCGTTTGAGCTGCCCTTTGTCGATCATGCGCTCGAGCACGGTCGAGGCGACCGGCGCGGCGTCGTAATCGCCGTTGACCACGCCCATGATCGAGTTGTCGTGCTTGCCCGAGTAGATGACCTTGTAATCGACGTCGGGTTTGACCCCCATCTGCGTGAACAAGGCGCGCGGCGCCTGGTTGCCCGAGTTCGACGACGGCGTCACATGGGCGATCTTGCGGCCCTTGAGATCCTTCACCGAGCGGATGTCGCTGTCGGGCTGGGTGATGAGCTGAAGGCGATAGCCCGTAAGCCCGCTCGCCTTGCCCATGATCGCGAAAGGCACATAACCGGCGAGGTTGACGCCGAACACGGTCGGCCCGGTCGAGATGCCCGCCACGTGCAGCCGGCCCGAACGCATGGCCTCGACCTGGGCCGCGTAGGATTCGGCTCCGTACCACTTGACCCGCTTGCCGGTCACCTGGGACAGGTAGTCCATGAACTCCTCGAACACGTTCTCGTAGACCGAGGGGTCTTCGACCGGCGTGTAGGAGAATACGAGCGGGTCGGGATCAAGCCATTGGCTTGGGTCCGTCGGCGTATCGGCGACCAGGTCGCCATTGTCGTCGCAGTAGCGAACGTCGAGCTGGCCGCGGTTCTTGCATTCCTGGGCCAGAGCGAGCGATGAGGCGAACGCCGCCGCCAAAACGCCCGCGAATACCGCCCACAGCGTGCGGCGGTCGATCGTCAATCCAGACATCTGGTCCTCCCTGACGCAGACTCGATCATGAAGAAAAAATCCCCGCCTTTCCGATGGGCCTTCGCCCATACGGCGGCGAGCCTTATTTTTACAGCCCTTTTACTATCGGCAATCGACGCCGGCCTGTAAAGCCTCCACACGCCGCGGTGGAAACGACGGATCAGCGTTTCGCCGCAAGCGCGGCGTCGAGCAACGCCGCGAGCCCGAGCAACGCCGGCCAGCGGGCGACGATCAAATGGGTCGGGATTCGCGCGAGGTAATCGCCGAACCGTCCCTTGGCCTCGAAGCGGCGGCGGAAGGCGCCCTCGTCGAAGGCCGCGCCCAGGCCGGGCACCACGCCGCCCGCGACGTAGACGCCGCCGCGCGCGCCCAGGGTCAGCGCGAGGTTTCCGGCGGCCGCGCCGAGCGCCGCGCTGAACAGCGTCGCGGCCTCGACGGCGGTCTGGTCCGCGCCGCGCTGCGCCCGGGCGGCGATCTCGGAGGGCGTCTCCGGCAGGTCTTCTTCGCCGCGCCCGTCGGCTTCGGCGAGCGCGCGGTAGATCGCGACCAGTCCGGGCCCCGAAAGCACGCGTTCGAGCGAAACATGGGAATGGCGCGCGGCAATGTGGTCGTAAACGAGGCGTTCGCGCGCCGTGCCGGGAGCGAAATCGACGTGCCCGCCTTCGCCCGCGACCACGGCCCAGCCGCCGCCCGCCGGCACCAACCCGGCGGTTCCGAGCCCCGTGCCCGGGCCGATCGCGGCCAGCGTCGCCCGCGGCGCGCCTTCTTCAGGCGCGTCCGCGCCGAGCCGGCGCTTCTCCTCGCGCCCGAGCCGGGGCAGGGCGATCGCGATGGCGGCGAAGTCGTTGACCACCTCGAACAGGCCGAGGCCGAAGCGCTGCGCGAAGCGCTCGCGCGAGAACCGCCAGGGGTGGTTGGTCATGGCGATGGCGTCCCCCGTGACCGGCGCGGCGACCGCGAAGGCGGCGGCCTCGGGCGGCCGCGCGGGCGCGAGCCTGCGCAGCGCCTCGGCGGTCGCGGACTCGATGTCCGCGTAATCGGCGACCTTGAGAACGACCGGCTCCCCCGCCCGCGCGCCGGGTTCCTGAAGCGCGAAGCGGGCGTGCGTTCCGCCGATGTCGGCGACCAGGCGGGGCGGGATGGTCCTTGCGGCGGTCACTGCGGCGTCGGCACGGCGGCGAGCGCGTCGAGAAATCGGTTCCGCCACGCGGTGACGTCGTCGCGCCTGAGCCCTTCCATCAGGATCTCCCAGCGCTCGCGGCGCTCGGCGAGCGGCATGGTCAGCCCGCGGTGGAGCGCTTCGGCGATTTCGTGCAGATCGTATGGGTTGACGATCAACGCCGCTCCCATCTGATGGGCCGCGCCGGCGAAGCGCGAGAGGATCAGAACCCCCGGGTCGGCCTCGTCCTGGGCGGCCACGTACTCCTTGGCGACCAGGTTCATGCCGTCGCGCAAAGGCGTGACCAGGCCGATCCGGCTGCCGCGCAAGAGCCCGGATAACGCGCGCCGGCTGAACGCCTTGTTGAGGTAACGGATCGGCACCCAATCGAACTCGGCGAAGCGGCCGTTGATGTGGCCGGCGGTGGCTTCGAGCGCATGGCGGATGTCGGCGTACTCGGGAACCTCGGTGCGCGACGGCGGCGCGATCTGCATCAGGCTCACCCGGCGGCGCATCTCGGGGTAGCTTTCGAGCAGCCTTTCGAACGCCTGCATGCGGTCGACGAGCCCCTTGGTGTAGTCGAGCCGGTCGACGCCGATCACGAGCTGGCGGCCCTGGAGGCTGTCGGCGAGCCGGCGCATCTGGCGCTGGGCCTCGGGCGTGCGGGCGAGCGCGGCGAAGTCGTCGGTGTCGATCCCGATGGGAAAGACCTCGGCCCGGATGGTCCGCCCGAAAGCGGTCACCGTGCCGTCGTCGTTTATCCGGCCTCCGGCTTCCTCGGCGACGTAGTCGAAGAAGGCGCGGAGGTCGTTCATCGTCTGGAAACCGACGAGATCGTATGCGAACAGCGCCCGCACCAGCTCGCTGTGCGTGGGCAGCGCGACCAGCACCTCGCGGGCCGGGAAGGGGATGTGCAGGAAGAACCCGACCCGCGCCCGGCAACCCAGCCGACGCAGGCCCTCGCAGAACGGGATCAGGTGGTAGTCGTGAACCCAGACCAGATCGTCCGGCTCGAGCATGGGCATCAGCCGCTCGGCGAGCTCGCGGTTGACCCTGAGATAACCCGAGAAGAAGCGCCGGTCGAAAGCGGCGAGGTCGAGGCGGTAGTGGAACAGCGGCCAGAGCGTCCGGTTGGCGAAGCCGTTGTAGTACTCGTCGTAGT
>CAYYWV010000105.1:0-6755 GCA_964475385.1 uncultured Alphaproteobacteria bacterium
GCTTTGTCCAGTCCGCGCGCCCGCCCGCAACCGTTCGTTTCACCGCGGCGTTTCCTGCGCCCGCGCCTTGCGCTACCCTGATCGAAAGAAAAGAGAAGACAGGGACAGAGGAGGCACCCGTCGTGAAACGCATGCTGTGCGCCGCCGTTGTCGTCCTCGCGCTCGCCGCGCCCGCGCGCGCCGATTACGTGGACGCGCTTACCGCCTACAAGAGCGGCGACTACCCGACCGCCGCGCGGGAGTTCCGCGCGCTCGCCGAAAAGGGCCACGCCGAGGCCCAGTTCAGCCTCGGCGTCCTGTACGACCGCGGCGAGGGCGTGCCGCAGGACTACGCGCGCGCCGCCGAATGGTTCCAGCGCGCCGCCGACCAGGGGCTGCCCGAGGCGCAGACCAACCTCGGCGTCTATTACCAGCGCGGCCAGGGCGTGCCCCAGGATTACGCGCGCGCCGCCGCGCTCTACCGCAAGGCGGCCGAGCAAGGCTACGCCACCGCCCAGTACAACCTCGGCGTTCTGTTCGAGATCGGCAAGGGGGTCGAGCAGGACTTCGCCAAGGCGGCGAGCTGGTACGCCAAGGCGGCCGAGGCCGATCACCCTTCGGCCCAATACAACCTCGGCGCCCTGTACGAGACCGGAAAAGGGGTCGCCTCCGATCCGGTCCAGGCCTATGTCTGGTTCAACCTTGCGGCGGCCAAGCTGCCGCGGGGCGCCCAGCGCGACGCCGCGGTGACCGAGCGCGACGCGGTCGCCCGCCTGCTCACGCCCGAGCAGCTCGCCGAGGCCCAGAAGCGCGCCCGCGAATGGGTCGAGAACCGCGGCGAGTGACCGCCGCGGCCGCCGGCGAACGCGCGGCGTTCGCCATTCGCCCGGCCCGCGAAGAGGACGCCGCGGCCATCGCCGCGATCTTCAACGAGGGCATCGAGGACCGGATCGCCACCCTCGAGACCCGCCCGGTTTCCGCCGCCGAGCGCCGGGCCTGGCTCGCCGGGCGCGGGCCGCGCCACCCGGTTCTCGTGGCCGAGGCCGGGGGCGAGGCGGTCGGCTGGGCGAGCCTCAATCGCTTCAACCCGCGCGCGGCCTACGATCACGTCGCCGACTTCTCGATCTATGTGGCGCGGCGCTGGCGCGGCCGCGGCGTGGGGCGGGCGCTCATCGGCGCGCTCATCGACCGCGCCCGCGCGATCGGCTATCACAAGCTCGTTCTCGCCGCCTTTCCGTCCAACGCCGCCGGGATGGCGCTCTATCGCGAGGCGGGCTTCCGCCGGGTCGGCCTCTACCGCGAACAGGGCCTGGTCGACGGCGAATGGGTCGACATCGTGGTCATGGAGAAGCTGCTGTAGCGGAGGCTGCGCCCGAGGGCCTGCCAAAGCGCTTTTCCCGTGGACGGACCGATCCCGTCTTTGTAGGGTCGCCGAACGCGCCGGAGATTCGTCGTGTCGCAACCGGCGCCAAGAACATGGACGCCGAAGACATAGACGACAGGGGGCGTGTCGCCATGCGGTTGCTTATCGCGTTGCTTCTTCCGTGGCTTTTATTTTTCACCATCGGCCGGCCCATCGCCGGCATTGTCTGCCTTATTCTTCAGATTACCTTGATCGGCTGGATTCCGGCGGCGATCTGGGCCGTCTATGCGCTCAGCCAGTTCAACACCGACCGCAAGATCGAGAGCCTTCGGAATCCATGAGCGATTCGGGCGAGCGGACGACGGGCGCGGGTTAGACGCCATGAGCAAGGCGATCAAGATCGTCGTCTGGTCGCTGATCGTCGGCCTCGCGCTCGCCGCGCTCGGGCTCTCGGCAAGCGATGTCTGGATCTGGGTCGGCGAAACGGCGCGCAGCCTCGGGCGGATGCTCCTCTCCTTCGCGCGCTGGATGGGGCCGTATGCGCTTGCGGGCGCGGGCGTCGTCGCGCCGATCTGGCTCGGCCTGTGGGGCCTTCGCTGGTGGCGACGCAGCCGAGGCCGCGGACGGCCGGAAGCGTAACCCTGGGCTTCGGCCGCAGCTCTCGCCCAAGGCGAATGCGAAACCGAAAGAAAAGACCCCGCCCGAAGACGGGGCCTCAAGGCGCTTGGGGGAAGCAAAAGGGCTTCGCGCGAAGCGAAAGCGACTCCGTCTAGCGACGCTTAGCGCGCGCCGAAGTTGCGCAGGAAGGGAGACGGCGGCGGCGTGCCGGCCTCGCGCTCTTCGACGGCGTTATAGATATCGCTTGGCGTATCGGTCAGCACGGTGTCGGCCGCGGCCTTCTGACGGCTTTGCGTCGCCGAGGGCGTGATCGAGACCGCGGTCGGCCCCTGGAAAGCGGGGCCTGTCGCGTCCTGCTCGGTGAACCGGCCGGCCGACGCCGGAAGGCTCGCGAACAGGGCGATGGCGAACGCCGAGACGCCGAGAAGGCGAATCGCGGCGGTGCTGTGAATGCGCTTGATGTTCGACATGGGCTTGCGTTCCTCGCGATGCAGTTGCGATTGGCGTGCGGCGCTTAAGCCCGTATCGGGGCGGCGGCCGACACGCCGGGCTCGCCCCCCAATCGACGGCGCGGGAAAGGGTTGTTTGAGACCCGGGACCGGACCGATCTCGCGGCCTCTCGCCGCCCCTTCCCTTGCCGTCTTCCTGAGTGGAGATATGGCGCGCCGCGCCCCGGCGGCGAGGCGTAACGGCAATGCGGTCGATCAAATGATCGTGTAAGGGGCTTTGGACGCCCGCCCGTTCAATCGAGATAACCGTTGGCGCGGAACCAAGCGACGGCGTCGGCGAGCGCCTCGGCCGCCGGACGCGGGGCGTAGCCGAGCGCGCGGCGGGCGCGCGCGGACGAGAAGAACATGCGCTTGCGCGCCATGCGAATCCCGTCGACGGTGGCGAAGGGCTCGACGTTCGCGACCCGCGCCCAGACCTCGGCCATCCAGGCGATGGGCATGACGGCGCCGTGGGGCAGGCGGAGCCGCGGCGGCCGCCTTCCTGTCAGCGCGGCGATCGCGCCCAGGATGTCGCGAAGGCTCATGTCCTCGCCGCCGAGGATGTAGCGCGCGCCGATCTCGCCCTTCTCGAAGGCGAGCCGGTGGCCTTCGGCCACGTCGTCGACATGGACGATGTTGAGCCCGGTCTCCACATAGGCCGGCATGCGTCCGGCCGCGGCCTCGACGATCATGCGCCCCGTCGGCGTCGGCTTGATATCGCGCGGGCCGACGGGCGTCGAGGGGTTGACGATCACGCAAGGAAGGCCGTCCTCGGCGATCATGCGGCGCACCGCCTCTTCGGCGAGGAACTTCGAGCGCTTGTAATCGCCGATCATGTCGTCGAGGGCGGCGGGCGTGTTCTCGTCGGCCGGCGCGCCGTCGGGATTGAGCCCCAGCGTCGCGACCGAGCTGGTGTACACGATGCGCCCAACCCCCGCATCGAGCGCGGCGCGCATCAGCCGCCTGGTCCCTTCGACGTTGGTCTCGTAAAGCGCCGCCGGGTCGCGCGCCCAAAGGCGATAATCGGCGGCGACGTGGAACAGCGCCTCGCAGCCGGCGAGCGCGCGGGCGAGCGAATCGCCGTCGCCGAGATCGCCTTCGACGATCTCGGCGGCGAGGCCGTCGAGGTTGCGGCGATCGCTCGTCGGGCGCGCGAGCAAGCGCAGGTCGTGGCCGGCGGCGGCGAGCCTTCGCGCGACCGCCGAGCCGACGAAGCCGGTGGCGCCGGTCACCAGCGTGGTCATGGCCGGGCCTTCTCCATCTCGCCGCAATGGTAATGGGTTTGCGGGCGAAGGGGAATCGGGCCGCCTCGGGCCCGCCGCGGACGCGTTCGCGAAAAAAAGCCGCCCCCGTGACGGGCATCACTGATCGCCGGGGTCGGGATTGCTAGGGTCATTGCGCACCCGAGAGGGTGTCCTCCCTGCATTCCCCCGACTTCGGGCCGGCCCGCCGGCCCCCTTTTTTTGGTTTGGCGCGGAAAAGGAGGGGCCGGGCCTACGAAGCCTCTTCGACCTTGGGCCGCCAGTCGCGGGCGCGGTCCTCGGCCTCGCCGAGCGCCGCCGGCGACAACGCCTTGCCGAACTCGGCGCGGCGGGCGAGCGCGGCCTTGCTGCCCAAGTGGACCGCCCGGTTGATCCACACATAGGCCTCGACCGGGTCCTTCTCGACCCCGCGTCCTTCGGCGTAAAGCTCGGCGAGATGGATCTGCGCGTCCGCGTTCCCGACCTCGGCCCCTTTGGCGAACCACTCGGCCGCCGCTTTTTCGTCGCGCGGGACGCCCTCGCCCGCGAGCGCAAGCCGCCCGTACTCGAGGCAGCCTTCGCCGAGCCCGCTTTCGGCCGCGCGCCGGAAATAGAGGGCGGCGCGGGCGAGGTCTTTCTCCGCGCCGTCGCCGTCGCGAAACAGACGGCCGAGCGCGCAGCAGGCGGGCCCGTAACCGAGATCGGCCGCGGCCTGCGTCAGGGCGAGCGCCCGCTCGGGGTCCGGCTCGAGGCCGCCGCGGCCCTCGCGATAGAACTGGGCGAGACGAAAGCAGCACGGGGCGTCGCCGGCCGCCGCCCCGCGCTGATACCAGGCGAGGGCCTTCGCGTGGTCGATCTTGACCCCGCGGCCTTCCGCATAGATCGCGCCGAGGGTGCGGCAGGCGAGCCCGTGGCCCCGCTCGCCGGCGGCCACATAGAAATCAACCGCTCGATAAACGTTCCGGTCGACGTCTTCGCCCTTCTCGTAGAGAAGCCCCAGGCGATACTGCGCCCTGGGCTCGCCGTCGTCTGCGGCGCGGGTGAGCCAGGTCACCGCCGTCGCCGCATCGCGCGGCCCGCCCGCCCCGCGCAAATGCATCATCCCGATTCGATAGGCCGCCGCGGCGAAGTGCATCTCGGCCGCTTGTTCGTACCACTTGCGCGCGGCCGCGAAATCCTGATCGACGAGATCGCCGCGGTCGTAAAGACGGCCCAGCCGATAACAAGCCTCGGCCGAGCCTCCTTTGGCCGCGCGTTCGTACCATTCGATCGCCGTCGCCGCGCTCCGCTCGACGCCGCGCCCCTGTTCATAAAGCCGGCCGAGCGCGCACTGGGCCTTGACGTCATCGCGCGCCGCCGCGACCGCGAACAGCTTCGCCGCGGTGGCGTCGTCGCGGGCGACGCCGCGGCCGTCGCGCACGAGACAGGCGAGCGCATAGCAAGCGGGCGGGAAAGTTTGGGCCGCAGCGCACTCGTACCAGCGCGCCGCTTCGGCCGGATCGGCGGCGACGCCGTCACCCTTTTCGTACATGGTGCCCAGATTGAACTGGGCCTTGGGATGGCCTTGCTCGGCGGCGGCCCGGTACCAGCGCGCCGCTTCGGCCGCATCGCGCGCCACCCCTTCTCCGCGCGCGTAAAGGATGGCGAGATTGACCTGGGCCTCGGCCGCGCCGGTCTCGGCGAGCGGCCTCCACTGGGCGAACGCCGCATGGTAATCGCCCCGGCGGTATGCGGCGATCCCTTCCTTGAACGCCGTTTCACTCCGTGAGGCCATGACTCCGCGCGCGCTTTCGGCCCAAAGGGCGGAAAACGTAACGGAGAATTATTTAATTTTACGATAACCCCGGTCGATTTCGGGACATGGCGCTCTCCGCCGCGCCCTTGCGTCAAAAGCGGCGAGGCGGAGCGGCGATCCGCCCCTTCCAGCGCCCGCCCGCGCCGCGCCAGTAGCGCAACGCCGAGGAGACCGTCATCGCGGCGTAAAGCGCGCCCGCGAGCGGCAGGAGAAGCCCGGCCGCCCACGGCTGGCCATAGAGGCGGAGCGTCGGTCCATACGCCACGACCATCAGCGCCCAGGCCCCGCCCCCGAGCCCGACGAGGCGCGGATCGCCCAGCGCCGCGCCCCAGACCGCCGCCGTCGGCGGCGTCAGGTACGCCAGCGCCATCGCCGCCACCGTGAGCGCAAGCCGAACGGTAGAGTAACGGAGCTCGGTGAAGGCGCTGCGCGCGACCATGCTCCAGATCGCGCCGAGGCCGGCGTAGGGCCTGAGGCTGCGCACGCCCTGCGCGAAGCCGAGCCAGATCGGCCCTTCGGGTTTGATCCGCGCGGCGAGCGCGCAGTCGTCGATCACCGCGTGCGCGAGCGCCGCGATCCCGCCCGCGCGCGCCAGCGCCTCGGCGCGTACGAGCACGCAGCCTCCGGCGGCCGCGGCCGTGGGCCGCGCCGGGTCGGCGACCCAGCGAAAAGGGTAGAGCTTCTGGAAGAAGAACACGAAGGCGGGAATAAGCAGCCGCGCCCAGAAGCCCCGGCAGTCGAGCCGCGCCATGACCGAGACCAGCGCCCGGTCTTCGGCCTCGGCATGCGCAACCAGGCGGGCGAGAACGTCGGGCGCATGGGCGATGTCGGCGTCGCTGAACCACAGGTAACGGGGCGCGCCCGCGCGTTGCGCCCGTTCGACGCCCTGGGCGAGCGCCCAGGGTTTGCCGACCCAGCCCGCAGGCAGCGGACGGCCGGCGACGAGGACGAGCGGGCGGGACGCATCGGCGGCGAGCGCGGCGACGATCGCCGCGGTCTCGTCCGCGCTCTGGTCGTCGACCACGACGACCGAAAGCGCGCCGGGGTAGTCCTGGGCGAGGATCGAGGAGACCGCGGCGGCGATGGTCTCGGC
This sequence comes from uncultured Alphaproteobacteria bacterium, assembly GCA_964475385.1. Classification (GTDB taxonomy): domain Bacteria; phylum Pseudomonadota; class Alphaproteobacteria; order JAAXGF01; family JAAXGF01; genus CAYYWV01. The sequence continues at coordinate 6,578 of CAYYWV010000105.1, forward strand.
CTCGTCGCGCGCCGGCACGACCGCCGCGACGGCCGGCCAACGAGCGGGCGCGGGCGACGCCCCGAGCCAGGGGCCGGCGCGCCAGAACCCGCCGCGAAAGGCGATCAGATAGATCCAAACGGCGAGCGCCGCCGCGGCGAGAACGAATGCCGCGTCGATCCGCATTCCTCTCTCCCGC
>CAYYWV010000105.1:6855-8400 GCA_964475385.1 uncultured Alphaproteobacteria bacterium
AGGTTCTCGGGCGCGAAGATGCCCTTGTACTGCTCGGTGCCCGGGGCCTCGACCGGCTTCTTCGGCGCGGGTGCGGTCGGCGCGGCCGGCGCGGTCGTCTTGGGCACGAACATCCCCGGGGCTTCGCGGATCTTGCGCTCGATCTCTTTTTCCTTGGCGATGCGCGCCTTGCAGGCGGCGACGTCGTAAGTCTTGGCCGTCCACACGGTGGCGAGGCCGGCGACGAAGATGATGGCGATCAAGATCGCCGCCGGGTTGCCGATCTTCTGGATGATGTTGCCCGCCGTCTCCAGCCCTTCGCCCGAGGCCAGCGCTTCGGCCACCGCTTCCTCGCGCCGGCGCAGGATCTCGTAGACGACCGCGCCGACGAGCGTGACCGCGACGATGAGAACCGCGAGCGCGCTGATCGAAGGATCGATCCCGTAACGGACCTTGCTCGCCAGCACCGTGGTCAGGGTGCTTTCGGAAACGATGGTGAAGACCGTGGTGTTGTAGTTCTCGAACGAAGCCAGAAAGGCGAGCACCGCCGCCGAGCCGATCGCGGGCCGCAGAAAAGGCAGCAGGATCTTGCGGAAGGCCTGGACGTGGGTCGCGCCGAGGTCGAGCGCCGCCTCTTCGAGCGCCGGGTCGAAACGCTGGAGCCGCGAGATGAACACCAGCATCGTATACGCCGAGATGAACGTCGCCTGGCCGATGACGGTCAGGAACATCCCGTTGTAGAAGAAAGTGTCATAGTCGGCCCCGAACAGCGTGCCGAGGCGGTCCCAGAAGATCAAGGTCGAGATCCCGAGCACCACCCCCGGCACCAGGATCGGCGAGATCACCACCGTGTAGTAGAACGAACGCACGGCGCGGCGAAGCTGGGTCAGCATCATTGCGCCGGCGAGCCCGATCGGCACCGAAAGCGCGACCACGCCGGCGCCGATGATCAGGCTGTTGCGGAAGCCCTCCATCAGCCGTTCGTCGGCGACGAGCTTGCCGAACCACTCGAAGGTGAAGCATTCCCACGGCGAGACCCGCGGGAAGGGCGAGCTGTTGAACGCCGTCAAGCTCATCAGGACGAGCGGGCCGAACAGGTAGGCGAAGAAGGCGAAAATATAGAAGCCCACCATCAGGCGGAGGACCGTGCGCGACCTCATCGCCCGATCTCTCCGAGCCTGACCTTGAACAGGCGCATCATGAACAGAACGAAGGCGATGCAGGCGACGAGCAGGATGATCGCGTAGGCCGAGCCCCGCGGCCAGTTGCCGCCGGTGTTGAACCACTGGTAGATGATCTGGGTGAACCACAGGCTCGACGGCCCGCCGAGGATCTGCGGCGCGGCGAGCGCGCCGGCCGACAGCATGAACACCATGGTGCAGCCCGAGGTGATGCCCGGCTTGGCGAACGGAATCACCACCCGCCAGTGGATTCGCCACCACGGCGCGCCGAGGTCGCGCGCGGCCTCGATCTGGTTGTGGTCGAGGCTTTCGATCGCGTTGAAGATCGGAAAGATCATCAACAGGATGTAGGCGTAGCCGAGCCCGGCGTAGAGCGCGATGTTGG
>CAYYWV010000106.1:0-8352 GCA_964475385.1 uncultured Alphaproteobacteria bacterium
CGGTCGAAGGATGAGCGCGTCGGTCCCATAGGTCGTTCAAAGGCGAAAGGGTATGGCCCCGCGCGTTTCTTTTTCCGGCTACGGGCGGGTATGGCCTTCGGCGAACGCGCCCGAGAGCGCCGCGTGCAGACGCCGCGCCTCGACCGGCTTGCGCAGCACGGTGAGGCGGTCTCTGCGCGCCGCGCGAAGCGCCGCGGGCTCGGTGTCCCCGGTTACGATCAAGGCCGGAAGGCGGCGGCCCAGGCGGCGCCGCAGGGCGGCCACCGTCGCGACGCCGTCCTCGTCGCCCGGCAAGTGCAGGTCGGCGATCACCAGGGCCGGACGAAAGCCCGCCTCGACCGACCTCAGCGCCGCCTCGCCGTCGACGGCGATCTCGACCCGGCAGCCCCAGTCGCCGAGCAGGAGCGCGAGGCTCGCCCGCTGGCGCGGCTCGTCCTCGACGACCAGCACCGGAAGCCCCGCGAACCCGGCCTCGGTTTCGATGCGCGGCGCAGGCGCGGCGGGCGCGGCCTTGGCGACGCGCGGGACCGCGACCGCGAAGACCGACCCCCGGCCCGGGGTCGAGCGCAAGGAGACCCGGTGGCCGAGCAGCCGGCACATGCGGTCGACGATGGCGAGCCCGAGCCCGAGGCCGCGGGTGTGGTCGCGCTCGGGCGCGCCGAGCTGGCGGAACTCTTCGAAGATGGCGGCGTGCTGCTCCTCCGCGATGCCTTCGCCGGTGTCCCAGACCTCGATCGCGAGCGTATCCCCACGCCGCCGGCACCCGATCAGGATGCGCCCCTTAGGCGTGTAGCGGACGGCGTTCGCGATCAGGTTGCGCAGGATGTTCTCGAGCAGCACGGGATCGCTGCGCACCCAAGCGCTCGAATCGACCACGCGCAGCGCCACGCCCTTGGCTTCGGCCTGGGGACGGAAGCTCGCGGCCAGCCGACGCAGCAGCGGACCGATGGGGGTGTCCTCGATCTCGGGCTCGAGCGCGCCGGCATCCAGCCGCGAAAGATCGAGAAGCGCATTGAGCAGGTTCTCGGTCGAGGCCATGGCCTCGTCGAGGCGGTCGACGATCTCGCAGCTCGCCGCGTCGCTCGCGCGGTTGCGCAGGGCGGCGACGAACAAGCGCGCCGCCTGCAAGGGCTGGCGCAGATCGTGGCTCGCGGCGGCGAGAAAGCGCGACTTCGCCCGGTTGGCGCGCTCGGCCTTGGCGCGGGCCCGGCGTTCGTGCTCGACGTGGCAGGCGTCGGTCACGTCCTCGCCCACCGCGACCAAAGCGACCGGCTCGCCGTCGTCGTCGCGAAGGATGCGGTCGGACCAGGCGATCATGCGGCGGCTCCCGTCGCGGGTGACGAAGGGAACCAATGCGCTGCGCCTTTCCCCGGTTGCGAACCCCGGGACGACGGCGCGGGCGCCGCCGCCTTCTCCGAACAGCTCCGGCCAGCGCCGGCCGCGCAGCTCGGACGGCCGCCGCCCGGCGAGCGCCGCAAGGCGGGAGTTGGCCCGCAGGATTCGGCCTTCGCGGTCGAGAACCATGACGAGCGCGCGGGTGGTATCGGCGAGCGCTTCGGCGAAGGCGCGCTCACGCCGGCCGGCGGCGTCCGCTGCCCGGGCCTCGACGGTGGCCTGACCGAGCAGCCTGAGAAGCACGAACCAGGCCGCGAGCAGAACGGCGACCGCTGCGCCCGCCACCGTAGCGTCGAGGCTCGGATCGTCGGGCGAAAGGCGCAACGCGGCATCGGTGCGGCGCGCAATGGCGTCGACCACCGCGGCGATCGCTGCGCTTGCGCCGTCGCGCGCGAGGCGATAGCCGCGGCCCGCGATCACGCGAGTGGCGGCCGTAGTCTGGCCGGCCCGCAGAAGCGTGAACAGGCGACGGTCGTGGGTGCGCAACGCGCGCAAGGCGGTCAGCGTCTCGGCGTGGGGTCCGGTAGAGAAGATCCCAGGCGCGATTTCGCGGACCCGGGCGAGCGCGCGGTCGAGCCGTTCGGCGCTCGCCCTGTAGCGGCCTTCCCAGGCGGCGTCGCCGGTCGCCGCCGCGGCCTCGATCGCGAGCCGCATGGCCGCGGCTTGATAGGCGATCTCGTTGCCGAGCGCCGCAAGCGGCATCTCGACCGAGCGGAGATGGTCGATCGTGCGGTAAGAAGCCCAAACGTACCAGACGGCGCCGGCGAGAAGACCGACGACGAGCACGGTGAGCGGAAGCGCGATGCGTGCGAGCGAAGCGGGAGGGCGCCGACCTTCGGCCTCACCCTCGGCCGCGCCTTCGATCTCCGCCTCCCGGTCCGTGGTCGGCCACGCCTTCACCGTCTCGGCGAGCGCGTCGCCGTCGCGTCGCCACAGAAGACGCACGCTGACGGTCATCGCCATTCTCCCGCCGCCGGCTGGCGTCGAGGGGCGGCTTGCGCTAGGCTTGGGCCATGAGCGAGGGTTCGCCATCGCGCGCCGGGGAGGGGGCCGTGGACAGCAACCCCGAAGACCGCCTTCGCCAGCATTTCCTGGGCTGGCAGTGCCGCCTGCGCCAGTATGCGGTGCGCAAGCACGGCGGCCGCCCGCAGCCCGGCATGCGTCCGCGCGTGCTCCGCGCCGACGGCGCCGAGATCGCGCCCGCGATCACGGTGGTTCTCGTCGAGGCCGAGCCCGACGAGACGACCGCCATGTTTCGCCACATCGTGCGCCGCACCCACGACCCCGAACGCCGTTACCGCGATGCCTTGCGCTTTTTGGCGGCGGCCTACTTCCAGTATCCGCGCAACTTCGCCGACACGGTGACCGCCGTGTTCCCGGTCGACTCGCCGCTCGCCGACGCGCTCGTCGCCGAGCGTGACTGCGTGCTCGAGTATGCGCAGTTCAGCCAAAGCTATCGCACTCCCTGTACGGTCGCCGCGCTGGCGGTTGACGACCCGCTCTATCAGGCGACCTATTGGCACAACGCCATGTTCAACGCCGCCATGCCGGGGGTGGTGCGTGTTCTCGCGTTCACCCCCGACTGGCGAAGGGCGACGGCGCACCCCCCGGTCTAGCCGCCGCCTCGCTTCGGCCGGGCCGGGCCTTGCGGTCCTCCCCCCGGTCCATTCCAAGCCCTAGAACTTCCGGTACGCCTCCTTCAATGCGACCAGTGGGTGGTTGGGCGACATCTGGAACTTGACCAGAAGCTCGCGCGCGATCATGTCGCGGTCCTGTTGGTTGTCGGGCAGCGCGATGTCGTCGGGCACCGTCACCCAACCGTTGATGTTGCGGTCGAACACCGCCGGGCGGCCTTCCTCGTAGCCCATGTGCACGTCCTCGAGCCAGTTGAGGTCGGACCAGCCCATGGTCTCGATGTACTTCTTGAGAAAGGGCGTAAGCCGGCTGTAGTCGGGCAGCAGATTGACGTCGTAACGGTAGCCGATGTGCTGGCCGATCTCTTTCTCGCGCGCGGTGTCGAGACCGGTCGAGGTGAGGAAGTAGTCGACGTCCGCCGCCTTTCCGGCGGTCTCGGCCGCGTCCTTGCGTTTCTTGGCCATCGTTCCGTCCCTCCCTAGTAGCGCGTCATGTCGGGCCGGCCGACCGTGTACTGGCTGCCCGCGAGCGGCACCATGGCGAGCGCCGAGGCCTCCATGGTCAGCGCCGCGAGATCCTCGGGCTCGAGCGAGTGCACGTTGGTCTTGCCGCAGGCGCGCGCCATCATCTGGCACTCGATGGTCAGGCAGTGGAGGAAGTTGTAGACCCGCTCCGCCGCCTCGTCCGGGTTGAGCCGCTTGCGCAGCTCGGGGTCTTGCGTCGCCACGCCGACCGGGCAGCGCCCGGTGTGGCAGTGGTAGCAGTCGCCGGCCTCGACCCCGATCTCCTTCTCGTAATCGGCCTCGGGGATGTCCTTGTTGCAGTTGAGCGCCATCATCGCCGAGTGCCCGATGGCGACCGCATCGGCGCCGAGCGCGAGCGCCTTGGCCACGTCGGCCCCGTTGCGGATGCCGCCGGCGTAGATCAGCGTGATCTCGCCGGTCTTGCCGAGATCGTCGAGCGCCTTGCGCGCCTGACGGATGGCGGCGATGCCGGGCACGCCGGTCTCCTCGGTGGCGAGGTGCGGGCCGGCCCCGGTCGAGCCCTCCATGCCGTCGATATAGATCGAATCGGGATCGCATTTGATCGCCATGCGCACGTCGTCGTAAACGCGCGCCGCGCCGAGCTTGAGCTGGATCGGGATCTCCCAGTTGGTCGCCTCGCGGATCTCCTGGATCTTGAGCGCGAGGTCGTCGGGGCCCAGCCAGTCCGGGTGCCGGGCCGGCGAGCGCTGGTCGATGCCCGCGGGCAGCGAGCGCATCTCGGCGACCTGGTCGGTGACCTTCTGGCCCATGAGATGGCCGCCCAGCCCGACCTTGCAGCCCTGGCCGATGAAGAACTCGACCCCGTCGGCGAGCCGCAGGTGATGCGGGTTGAAGCCGTAGCGCGACTGGATGCACTGGTAGAACCATTTCTCCGAGTAGCGCCGCTCGTCGGGGATCATGCCGCCTTCGCCCGAGCAGGTCGCGGTGCCCGCCATGGTCGCGCCGCGGGCGAGCGCGGTCTTGGCCTCGTAGGACAGCGCGCCGAAGCTCATGCCCGTGATGTAGATCGGGATGTCGAGCTCGATCGGCCGCTTGGCCCGCGGGCCGATGACGGTCTTGGTCTCGCACTTCTCGCGGTAGCCCTCGATGACGAAGCGCGTCAGCGTGCCGGGCAGGAAGGTGAGATCGTCCCAGGTCGGGATCTTCTTGAACAGGGACATCCCGCGCATGCGGTAACGTCCCAGCTCGGCCTTGATGTGGATATCGTCGATGACCTCGCGCTGGAAGATGAAGCTCCGCCCGAGGATCGATTTGTTGCGGGTCTTGGCCATGGCGTTGCTCCCTCCCCTAGAGCACGATCTTCTTTTCGGCCGGCTCCAGGTTGTCGTAGTTCCAGAGCTGCTTGCCGGCGACGATCTTCTTCATGTTGGCGGCGCCGTTCGGCGCTTCGAGGCCGTACATGGCGAGCTTGCGCTCCAACCAGGCGACGTCGAGATCGGTCATCTCGCCGGGCACCGCATCGACGCCGAGCGAAGCGATCTCGCCGCCCACGTAGATCGTGCCGTCGTACATGGAATCGCCCAGGTTCTTGCCCGCATCGCCCAGGATCACCATGCGCCCGCGCTGCATCATGAAGCCCGAGAACGCGCCGGTGCGGCCGCCGACGATGATGGTTCCGCCTTTCTGGTCGATGCCGGTGCGCGAGCCCACGTCGCCCATGCAGACGAGGTCGCCGCCGCGGATCGCCGCGCCGAAGCACGAGCCCGCGTTCTTTTCGACCACCACCGTGCCGGCGAGCATGTTCTCGGCGCAGGACCAGCCCACGCGGCCCTTGATGCGCACGTTGGGGCCGTCGATCAACCCGACCCCGAAGTAGCCGAGGCTGCCCTCGAAGTAGAGGTTGAGCCGATTGAGGATGCCGACGCCGAGCGAGTGCTTGGCGAGCGGATTTTTGACGACGATGGTGCCGTAGCCCTCGCTCATCAGCTCGCGGATCTTGACGTTGATCGCCGTCGAGTCCATCTCGGCGGCGTCGAACTCGGCGCGCTTGTTGAAGTCGACGTCGAAGGCGTCGGGGTAGAGGAAGTTCTCCTCCTCGGCCGGCGAAAAGAAAACTTGCTGGGTGCGCCCGGCGAGCTGCTCGGTGTGCATCCCCATGCGGTGGGATTTGTGCTCCTCGCGGTCTAGCTCTTCCATACCCGCACCTCTCCTTCATAGGGGTCAAAGGTATCGATCTCCCGGGGGAAGATGCTGCGAATGGCGACCTCCTCGGAGGCGAGCGCGATGATGTCGTCGCTCTCGTAGAGGACCATCGGCTTGGCCGCCATCACGTCCTTGGCCATGCCGAGGCTGTCGGAGGTGGCGACCAGATAGGTGAACACGCCGTCGAGCTCCTCGATCGAGGCGCGCATGGCGTCCTCCAGCGAGTAGCCCTGCTCGCGGCGGTCGGCGAGGTAGACGGCGATGAGCTCGGAATCGCAGTTCGACATGAAGCGGTGGCCGCGGTGCTCGAGCTCGCGCCGATTGCGCCAGTAGTTGGTGAGCTGGCCGTTGTGGACCACCGAGATGTCGCGGAACGGGTAGGCCCAGTAGGGATGGGCCGAGCGGATGTCGACGTCCGATTCGGTCGCCATCCGGGTATGCCCGATGGCGTGAGTCCCGGTGAACCCTTTGAGCCCGTACTGCGCCGCGACCCGCTCGGCGTCGCCGAGGTCTTTGATCAGCTCGAGCCCGTCGCCGATCGAGAGGATCTCGACGCCGTCGATGTCCTCGATGAAGTTGGCGAACCGGCGCAAGTCCCCGTCGAAGCGCAGCCGGTAGCGGAAGGCGTACTCGGTCGGCGCCTCGCGGCCGACGATCTCGCCGCCCATCTCGGCGATCCGACGGTCGACCTCGGCGTGGCGCTCCTTGATCCGGTCGTGGATCTCGAAGCCGGTGGCGAGGTCTTCCTGCTCGGCGACCTTGAAGCGCATCACGAGCTCGCCCGGGCGCGGCACGCCATAGATGGCGAAGCCGGTCGAATCGGGCCCGCGGTGCTTGAGCGACAACAGCATCGAAGTCATTTCCGAGCCGATGTCGCCGGTCGCGCCACGGTGGATGATTCCGGCAATTCCACACATGCCCTTCGTTCCTCCCTCGTTGTTCGCCCGGTCGGCCCTCCGGCGCCGGCCCTCAGGGCAGGCAGTCGAGATACATCTCGAGATCCCATTCGGTGACGGTGGCGAGGAACTTCTCCCACTCGTCGCGCTTGTAGTGCATGAAGACCCGGTACATCTCGTCCGGCAGCGCCGACTTGATGACCTCGTCGGCCTCGAGCGCGTCGAGCGCGTCGCCGAGCGACATGGGCAGCTTCTTGACCACCTTGCCGGCCTCCATGGCCTCGTAGATGTTGCGCTCTTCGGGCTCGCCGGGGTCGAGATCGCGCGAGATGCCGTCGTCGAACGCCTTATAAAGGCCGGCCGCCATGAGATAGGGGTTGACCGCCGAGTCCACCGCCCGGTACTCGAACCGCCCGGGCGCCGAGACGCGCAGCCCCGTGGTCCGGTTCTGATAGCCCCAGTCCGAATACACCGGCGCCCAGAAGCCGGTGTCCCACAGCCGGCGATAGGAGTTGACCGTCGAGCAGCCGAGCGCGGTCAGCGCCTGGAGGTGCTCGATGATGCCGCCGATCGCCTTGAGCCCGATGGGTCCGGGCTTCTGCGGGTCGGCGTCGGTGGGCATGAAGGTGTTCTCTCCGCCCCGGCGGTAAGCGAACACGCCCTCCATGCCGGGCAGCGGGTTCTGGGCGAGCGGGTTGAGCTGGTCCTCGCCGCCGCGCCACAATGAAAGATTGTGGTGGCAGCCCGAAGCCGAGACGCCCATGAAGGGCTTCGACATGAAGCAGGCGATCAGGTTGTTCTCGCGCGCGACCTGGGCGCAGATCTGGCGGTAGGTCGACAGCCGGTCGCAGGTCCGAAGCGCCGAATCGAAGGTCCAGTTGAGCTCGAGCTGGCCGGGGGCGTCCTCGTGGTCGCCCTGGATCATGTCGAGGCCCATGGCGCGCGCGTACTCGATCACCTTCATGAACACCGGGCGCAGCGATTCGAACTGGTCGATGTGGTAGCAGAAGGGCTTCGAAAAGCCGCCCGCGGGCTTGCCGTCCTCGCCGCGCTTGAGCCACATCATCTCGGGCTCGGTGCCGTGGCGCAGGTGCAGGCCGTCGTGCTTGGCCATGAACTCCTGCTCGATGCGGCGCAGGTTGCCGCGGCAGTCCGAGGTCAGGAAACCGCCCGGGTTCTCGCGCTCCTCGCGGTTGCGGAAGCAGGTGCAGAACACCCTGGCCACGCGCTTGTCCCAGGGAAGCTGGCAGAAGGTCTCGGGATCGGGGATGCCGACGAGCTCGGAGGCCTCGGGGCCGTAGCCGATGTAGTTGCCGTGGCGGTCGATGAACAGATTCGCGGTCGAGCCGTAGACGAGCTGGAAGCCGCGTTCGGCGATGGTCTCCCAGTGGTCGGCGGGCACGCCTTTGCCCACGATCCGCCCGGTGACCGATATGAACTGGTAGTAGATGTAGGTAATGCCGAGCTCGTCGATCTTGGCCCGGACCTGGCGCACGAGCTCGTCGCGGCCATCCTGTCTGACGTAAGCCTCGATATCCATCATCTCCCTTGATCTCCCTGTCCGTCCGTCCCGTCCCTGGCCTTTCGGCCCCTTCAGCTCCAGGGAAACGGGCTGTTCGACACCGGATGAAGCCGGCCCTCGGCGTAGCGCGAGAAGCGGAACGGCTCGAGAAGGCGGCTCTTCTCCCCCATGATCTCGGCGGCGACCAGCTTGCCGACGCCGATCATCTTGTAGCCGT
>CAYYWV010000107.1:0-8312 GCA_964475385.1 uncultured Alphaproteobacteria bacterium
GCCGCGATCAACATTTGCGCCGCCGAAGCTCCGTGTCAACCGTTTTCCGTCGCCATCTCGATATCGTGACCGCCGTCCCCGCAAATGGCGAATTGAATGGGAGGAAAGGCCAGATCCCGTCGACGACAGCAGAAGGATCTTATCACCGCAGATTAAAGCGGCTCGGCAACGCCATCCGACATCAGTGAAACGTTTCCATGCAAGATCAGAATTTCGAGACAAGGCGTGGATAAAGCGCATCTTTGCGGTCGAGCATTGCGCCCGGGTCGCGGTAAGGGCAACATAGTGAGTTCGGCCGGGTCGGTGACGGCGGCGACGCCTGCGGCCTGGCCAGGGTTCGCGAGGTTCGATCATAACGATCCAGGGAGGCAGGTCAGCCATGGCACCGCAATCGGCACTCGCCCCGGCAGAACCGTACGTTCTCGCTTCTGCCGCAACCGGCGTGGTCGAGATGATCGAAGCCAACGGCGGCGACATCGACAGCATCTTCGGCCGCGCCCATATCGACACCTCGATGCTGGACAGCCCCTATAACGAGCTCGGTCTCGGCCAGTACTGCCGGCTTTTCGAAGAAGCCGCTCATCAGACCCAGTACGACAACTTCGGGCTTCGCTTCGGCAACGGTTTCAAGCCGCGCCAGCTCGGCGCGCTCGGCTATCTCGCGATCAACTCGCCGACCATGGCGGCGGCGGTTCGCAATCTTTCGGAGTACTTCCCCGCGCACCAGCAGAACTCGACGCTCACGATCCGGCAAGAACGCGACCTTCTGTACCTCAACTACCAGATCACCGACGGCCGCATCGTCCGCCGCCGGCAGGACGCCGAGCTCTCGCTCGGCATGTTCTGCAACATCTTCCGGCACTGCCACGGCGACCGCTGGGCGCCGCTCGAGATCCACTTCGAGCATCCCAAGCCCTGCGACGCCAAGGAGCACGAGACCCTGTTCGACGCGCCGGTCTACTTCTCGCAGCCCACCAACTCGATCGTCTTCCGGCGCAGCGATCTCGACGCGGTGATGCCCGATCACGACCCGTATCTGTTTTCGCTGATCGAGCCGTTCATGCGCGGCCGGCGCAAGGCGCGCGGGCGCATGGACGATCTGATCGGGCTGGTGCGCCACCACATCGAGGCCGCGTTCCACGAAGGCAACCCGCAGCTTTCCACGGTGGCGGCGGCGCTCGGGATGACCTCGTGGACGCTGCAACGGCGGCTCAGGGCGCTCAACGTGAGCTTCAACGACCTCGTGCGCGGCGCGCGGCGCGAGCTCGCTCTGCGCTACGTCGCCGAGCCCCATATCCCGATCACCGAGATCGCGTTCCTTCTGGGGTACTCGGAGCTCAGCGCGTTCAGCCGCGCGTTCCGGCAATGGACCGGCATGTCGCCGGCGCGTTACCGCCGCCAGCACGGCTGCCATTAGGTCGTTGGCGTAGAGGCCTCGGCGGCGAGGCGGCCGCCGGGCCTCAGAGGCTTCAGACCGTCGGGGCCATGCGAAAGCCGGGCTCGACCGGGCCGTCCTCGGGCGCGACCTCGACCGCGGCGACCCGGGCGAGCGGAGGGCCCGAGCGACAGCGCGCGAGCATTTCGTCGACCGCCTCCGCGTCGCCCGCGAACACGGCTTCCACGCTGCCGTCGGCGCGGTTGCGCACCCAGCCGTCGAGCCCCAAGGCGGTCGCCTGGTCGGCCGTCCAGTATCGGTAACCGACGCCCTGGACGCGGCCCCGGATACGCGCGCGCACGGCCTTTCTTTCCGCTCCGCCCATGGCCCGTCAGGCGAACTCGAGGATGAGCTGGTCCGCGCTCACGCTGTCGCCGGGACTCGCGGCGATGCGCGCGATCCGCCCATCGCGCTCGGCGCGGAGCACGTTCTCCATTTTCATCGCGTCGACCACGCAAAGCGCATCGCCCGCCTTCACCTCCTGGCCGGTCTCGACCAGGATCGAGACCACCCGTCCCGGCATCGGCGAGAGCAACCGCCGCGCGCGGTCGGGCGCGGCCTTGACGGGCATGAGCGCGGCGAGCTCGGCCTCGCGCGGGCGGCGCACGACAGCATCGACCATCGCGCCCGCATGGCGGAGCCGCCAGCCCACCCCGCGGCGTTCGATCAGAACGACGACCGGGCGGTCGTCGAGGCGGCCCGAGAACCGCGCTTCGCCGGGCCGCCAAGACCCGCGCAAACGCAGCGTCCGGCCGCCGATCGCGACATCGACCCCGCCGCCCGCAAGCCGCGCTTCGACCGTTTCCGACCGCTCGCCAAACGTCACCACCCACTCGGTCCCGGGACGCCAACGATAGCCCGAAAGCTGGCCGGGGACCGCGTTCGCCCGCGCTTCTTCGCCGAGATGGACAAGCACGGCGGTCGCGATCAGCGCGTCGGCCACCGCCCCTTCGACCGGCGCGCCCGCAAAGCGTTCGCCGTATTCCTCGGCGACGAAGTCGGTGGTCAGCCGACCGGCGACGAAGCGCGGGTGGCGCATCACCGCGGCGAGGAACAGAAGGTTGGTCTCGACGCCCTTGATCTCGAAGGCGTCGAGCGCCTGGCCGAGCCGCGCGATCGCCTCGTCGCGGCTCGCGCCGTGGGCGCAGACCTTGGCGATCATCGGATCGTAGTGCACGGTGATCTCGGCGCCTTCGAACACGCCGGCGTCGATCCGCACGCCCTCTGCGCCTTCGGGCGGCCGGTAGCGCCGGAGCCGACCGATCGACGGCAGAAAGCCGCGCGCCGGGTCTTCGGCGTAGACCCGGCCCTCGATCGCCCAGCCGTCGATGCGGACGGCGCCCTGGTCGAAAGCGAGGCGCTCGCCGGCGGCGATGCGGATCATCTGCTCGACCAGATCGATCCCGGTCACGAGCTCGGTCACCGGGTGCTCGACCTGAAGCCTGGTGTTCATTTCAAGGAAGTAGAAGTTCTTGTCGCGATCGACGATGAACTCGACCGTGCCCGCCGAGCGGTAGCCGACCGCGCGCGCGAGCGCCACCGCCTGCTCTCCCATGCGGGCGCGCATGTCCGCGTCCACGAAGGGGCTCGGGGCCTCTTCGATCACCTTCTGATGGCGGCGCTGGATCGAGCACTCGCGCTCGCCGAGGTGGACGATGCCGCCCTGGCCGTCGGCGAGAACCTGGATCTCGATGTGGCGCGGCTCCTCGATGTACTTCTCGATCAGAAGCCGGTCGTCGCCGAAGGCGTTCCTGGCCTCGGAAGCGGCGGCGCGCAAGCCCTCGGCCACCTCGGCGTCGTCGCGGGCGATCCGCATGCCCTTGCCGCCGCCGCCGGCCGAGGCCTTGATCATCACTGGATAGCCGATGGCGCGCGCGATCGCGACCGCGGCCTCCGCGTCCGCGACCTCGCCGTCGTGGCCGGGAATGGTGCTCACGCCGGCCTTGGCCGCGATCCGCTTCGATTCGAGCTTGTCGCCCATCGCCGCGATCGCCTGCGGCGTGGGGCCGATGAAGACGACGCCGGCGTCCTCGAGCGCGGCCACGAAGTCGGCGTTCTCGGCGAGGAAGCCGAAGCCCGGATGGACCGCCTCGGCCCCGGTCTCGCGCGCGGCGGCGACGAGGCGCGCGATGTCGAGATAGCTTTCGGCCGCCGCCGCGCCGCCGATCCGCACCGCCTCGTCGGCCTCGCGCACGTGCCGGGCGTCGCGGTCGGCGTCCGAGTAGACGGCGACCGTTGCGATACCCATGCGCCGCGCGGTCGCCATGATGCGGCAGGCGATCTCGCCGCGATTAGCGATCAAAATCTTTGAGAACATAACTCGTTATATTCCATTCCTAACGCTTTTTCCCAGTTCCGCCGAAGCCTCCCATCACATAGGCGACGTGGATCGCCAGAACCCCGCCCCACCCCACCATCGGCCAGACGAACCAGGGGCGATCGGGCGCAAGCGCGAGGTTGACGGCGACGAGCGCGACCATGGCCGCGGCGTACCCCGCGAGATGGACGAGAAATCCCCGAAGCCGCCGCTCGCCGTCATTCCCGCCTCCCCCGGCCAAACCGCCGTCGCCGCCGCTCACAGCGGGATGTTGGCGTGCTTCTTCGCCGGGTTCGCGAGCCGCTTGCCCCGCAGCATGGCGAGCGCGCGGCAGATCCGGCGGCGGGTGTTGCGCGGCATGATCACGTCGTCGATGAAGCCGCGATGCCCGGCGATGAAGGGGTTGGCGAACTTGGCGCGGTACTCCTCGGTGCGCTTCTCGATGGTCGCGGGGTCGTCGAGGTCGGCGCGGAAGATGATCTCGACCGCGCCCTTGGGCCCCATGACCGCGATCTCGGCCGAAGGCCAGGCGTAGTTCACGTCGCCGCGCAGGTGCTTCGAGCTCATGACGTCGTAGGCCCCGCCGTAGGCCTTGCGGGTGATCACCGTGACCTTGGGCACGGTCGCCTCGGCGTAGGCGAACAGGAGCTTCGCGCCGTGCTTGATGATCCCGCCGTACTCCTGCGCCGTTCCGGGCAAAAAGCCCGGCACGTCGACGAAGGTGACGATGGGGATGTTGAAGCAGTCGCAGAAGCGGACGAAGCGGGCCGCCTTGCGCGACGAATCGATGTCGAGGCAGCCGGCGAGCACCATCGGCTGATTGGCGACGAAGCCCACGGTCTGCCCGGCCATGCGGCCGAAGCCGACGAGGATGTTCTTGGCGTAGTCGGGCTGGATCTCGAAGAAGTCGCCCTCGTCGGCGACCTCCTCGATCAGCTCGCGCATGTCGTAGGGCCGGTGCGGATCGTCGGGCACCAGGGTCTCGAGCGCGGGCGCCGGCCGGTCGATCGGGTCCGCGGTCGGCCGAACCGGCGGCGCTTCGCGGTTCGACGGCGGCAGGAAGTCGACGAAGCGCCGGGTCATGGCGAGCGCCTCGACGTCGTTGGCGAAGGCGCGGTCGGCGACGCCCGAGCGCGCGGTGTGGGTCGCCGCGCCGCCGAGCTCGTCGTGGGTGACCTGCTCGTGGGTCACGGTCTTCACCACGTCGGGGCCGGTCACGAACATGTAGGAGGTGCCCTCGACCATGAAGATGAAGTCGGTCATCGCCGGCGAATACACCGCGCCGCCCGCGCACGGCCCCATGATGACCGAGATCTGGGGCACCACGCCCGAGGCGAGCACGTTGCGCTGGAAGACCTCGGCGTAACCGGCGAGCGAATCGATCCCTTCCTGGATCCGCGCCCCGCCCGAATCGTTGAGCCCGATCACCGGCGCGCCGACGCGGAGCGCGTGGTCCATGATCTTGCAGATCTTGCCGGCGTGGGCCTCGGAGAGCGAGCCCCCGAACACCGTGAAGTCCTGGCTGAACACGAAGACGAGCCGGCCGTTGATGGTGCCCTGGCCGGTCACCACCCCGTCGCCGGGCACGCGCTGCTCGGCCATGCCGAAGTCGGTGCAGCCGTGCTCGACGAACATGTCGTACTCCTCGAACGAGCCGGGATCGAGCAGAAGCTCGATGCGCTCGCGCGCGGTGAGCTTGCCCTTGGCGTGCTGGGCGTCGATTCGGCGCCGGCCGCCGCCGAGCCGGGCCGCGGCGCGCTTGCGCTCAAGCTCTTCGATGATCTCTCGCATGGGTTTCCCCCGCTCGCTCCCCCTCCTGGGCCGGGCGGCGTCGCAACGGGCGATCCCGCCCCCCGATTCGCGCCCTTGGGATAGCATCTTACGGGGGAGTCGCGCCAGCGCCAAAGATGCCGTCGGCGCGGGCGCGCCCCCGGGCCAAACCAGCGCCCAAGAGGCGGCGGGAGCGGCGCCGATCGCGAACAGAAGCGCGGAGCCCCAAGAACGCCAATTTACCCTTGCACCCGATTACAGAAGACTGTCGAATGGGGTCAACACATGGACCACGACAAGGATGGTAGAAAACCCTTTACCTTTTGATCGTAGAGTTGTTGACTCGGATCGGAGAACGGTTTTCAATAATTTATATTAACTATGAGAACATATTTAAAATACAAGGAAACTCGATCACACAAAACAACCACATGAACGATTCGTGATTTCATATACCTTCTGAACAAAATACGAAGAACTATGTATGCGCCCACGATAAAATTAAACAACGAATGATAATAAAATGTTGAATTTAGCAAAACGGTTTATAATACGTATAATAAGAAATAATAGAAACATATTTAGCGCAATTTTTTATTATTGTCTCTATAAGACTGGAATAATTAATTCAGAATCAAAAAATTTTCGTTGGTATGCAAGATTGACAGGAATCCGGCTTGTAGAAATGGCCCACCTAGCCAATGGAATGCCCCTTTATCTCATTGTCGGGGATAGTGTGTCCGAGCACATCAAAAAAGATGGCTATTATGAAAATGAAATTGTACACATTTTAAATGAAATGATAGTTCCAGGAATGGTATTTTTCGACATAGGAGCACATATTGGCCAATATACTTTACTAGCGAGTCAACTAGTCGGCCCCAATGGGACTGTGCACAGCTTTGAGGCAGATCCAAGAACGTTTGATATTCTTAAAAAGAATGTAGAAATGAATCATCTTGGCAACGTTATTATAAATAACGTTGCCATAGCTGATAAAAAGGGATTTGTGGATCTTTTCCTTTCCACCCCCGAAAACATAGGAATGAACTCCATAATCTCCCCTCAGAATTATAGTGGGGAGGTTATTAATATATGTGCAATAAGCATAGATGAATATGTAAAGGAGAGGGGTATAAATAATATAGATATAATAAAGGCAGATATAGAAGGAGCTGAACTCCTTATGCTGAAAGGGTGTAGACGCCTACTAAGCGAAAATAATAAACCAATTCTTATATTAGAAATAAACAAAATGCAGCTCGATAAGTATGAAAATGGGTTTAAAGATATTTGCAACATATTAATTTCAAATGGATATTATTTGTACAAAATAAATAGTGAGAATATTAAAAATGTTTCTAACAAATTCATTAATGATCAATTCTTTAACATCCTAGCCACTACCGAATCTCTTGAATTACTAGATAGTCTACATATCACTCATATAAATATTATTGAAAATTAGACATAAGTATATCTTGTGAAATGGAGATAATTTCAGTCATTGTGCTAGTTCCGGATTAAAATTTCTACGATAGACAAAAAATCTTGCGATGAAAATCGGTATCCTGGTTGTTTACTATCTGGCCGATCGAGACGCCCCCCTTCTCGAACTCCACTTGCGGAAAATCGCCGTCCATTCACGGACGGTGCCTTACACTATCTATGCTGCGGCCAATCGTCTGCAGCCCCATTTTCGCGAACGCATTGCGTCCGAGCCCAACCTGAAGATCTGCCCGCTGCCCGAGACCGACCTGCGCTCGAGCTGGGAGCATTCGTTCTACCTCGATGCGCTGGCGCGCGTAGCGATTGCGGATGGCGCAACGCATTTGTGCACGCTGGATGTCGATTCGTTTCCCATTCGGGACGGTTGGATTGAAACCCTTCTCGAACGGATCGCCGAAGGCCACGTTCTCGCGGCCGCATCGCGACGCGAAGACGGCGAGACCATGTTGCCCCACCCGTCCTGTCTTTTCATGCCGGCGGAGTTCGTAAAGCGATATTCGCCGAGGTTTTTCCCCAACAAAGAGGTGATCCAATCTCCCGCTTTCCAGGCTTTTCTGCGTGAGACCAGGCAGATGCCCGATTCAGGCATAGGCTATGGCTACGTCCTGTACAACGAGAGGCTTCCGTGGGCGCGCCTTTGTCGGACCAACAAGGTGGACGACCACTTCCTGCTGGCCGGCATCTATGGCGACGTCGTCTTCCATCTCGGCTCGGCCAGCCGCGCGGACAGACTGTTCCACGCGCGCGGTCCGGTCGGTCTTGGCTATCGCGTCGCCGAGTTCATCGAGCGCCGCATCATGTATTGCCCACCCGGAAGCGCACGTAAGGCCCTTGTCGACCTGCTGACAAACCGCGCCAAGGACCGATATGAAGAGCAACAGAAACAGACCTTCGAGATGATTCGAGAGCGGCTTTTGAGCGAGCCCGAGGACTATATCGCTTATCTTCGTGGGCTGGGTTAGGCGTTGGCTCTTCCTGAAACGCGAAAAAACCAAGGTCGTCGAATGGACGAGCCAAAAACCGATTTGTATCGCGCCCGCTTGTTAGGCGTTTGTTAACAGATCTCTAGGATTTCACCCGACATTTTTGTCGTAACGCCGTTGCCGTAAGCGTAGTTTTTCCTGGCCGCTGTATCTCCTCACCCGCGGAAGCTCATGAAAACAGCACCCGACAAAGCCGCATCGCGTGATATGTCGCTCGGCCGTCGACTGGTGGGCGGATCAGTTTGGATGGTGGCCCGCCTATGGGTGTTGCGTGGAATCGGGCTAATCAGCACCATCA
>CAYYWV010000108.1:0-2578 GCA_964475385.1 uncultured Alphaproteobacteria bacterium
CGTCTGCGGCGGAAACTACCCTCGCGCTCCGGCCCCGTCAACGATTGCGCGCGCTCCGGCCGCATCGCGCCCGGGCGGCTTGGCGTCGCCGCCGCCGCGCGCCGCCGCGGCCGGCAGGGCGGCCTCGGGCTCGCCTTCGGGCGCTTCGAGCGCCTCGGGCGCCGGCGGGATCTTCCAGGCCAGGCTGTCGAAGGCATTGCAGGCGCGGCAGCGGGCGCTCCACTCGCCGCTCGCGGCGCCGCATTTCTCGCACACCCAGGCGGCGTCGGGCGCGGCGCTCGCCGCCCGCCACAGCCAGGCCCGGGCGGCCTCGGCGTCGTTGTTCTCGCGCTCTTCGAGCCGGGCGAGCAAGCGAAAGACGCGCTGGGTCGGGCGCTCCTCGGCCAGCGCTTCGAGCTGGGCGCGGGCCGCGCCCCAGACCTCGGCCTCGAGCGCCGCCTCGGCCAACGCGAGCCGCGATTCGGGATCATCCGGCCGCCGCGCGCAGAGCCGTTCGATCCGCTTGAGCCTTTGCATCGCCGTTTCCTTCGGCGCGATCGCGGCGTAAGCCTCGGCGAGGCGCGGGTGCGGGCCGGCGTCCCAGGCGGCCTCGATCGCTTTGGCGGCGGCGCGCTTGCGGCCGGCGGCGGCGAGTCGCCGCGCGGCCAGCGCCGCGGCCGGGACCAGATCGGGCGCGAGATCGTGGGCCTTGCGGGCGAGCGAGAGCGCTTCGTCCGCGCGGCCGTCGCGGTCGGCGGCGCGCGCCCGGGCGGCGAGCAGAACGGCGCGCCGGCGGCGGGCCTCGGCGGCGTCGACGATCTTGTGGCGCTCTTGGGACTCGAGCGTGCGCTGCGCCGCCTCCCAGTCGTCCGCCCGCACCTCGAGCTCGAACAGCGCGTTCGCCACCCACTCGGCCTCGGGACGCAGCGCGAAGGCGCGTCGCGCATAGGCGCGCGCGGCCTCGTCGTCGCCGGCCTTGGTCGCCTGGACGAGAAGCCCGCGCAGGCCCAGGAACTCGGTCTCGGGGTGCTCGAGCATGGCGGTGAAGTGCCGCCGCGCCGCCGCCTCGTCGCCCGCAAGCTGGGCCGCCTGGGCGAGCAGCAGAAGGTTGAAGGGGTCGTCGATCAGCCGCCCGGCCTCGCGCGCCAGGCGCTGGGCGTTGCGGCGGTCGCCGGCGGCGGTCGCGACCAGCCCTTCGGTCAGCGCGCGGTAGCCGCGCTCGCGCCGCCGCGATTCGCGGCGCGCCCGAAGCCGCCGCGGGCCGGTGCGCAGCCAGTGCCAGAAGCGGTAGACCAACGCCCAGACGATCGCGACCGCCGCCACCGCGAGCGCGAGCACGCCGACCGTGGTGCTGATCGCATAGCCTTGCCAGCGGATCGCCACTTCGCCGGGGTGGTCGGCGAGCCAGACCGCCGCCCAGGTGACGCCGGCGAGCGCGACGACGAAGACGAGCGCGCGCAGCATCTCAGCCGCCGCCGAGCGCGGCCGCGCCCCGGGCCGCGAGCGCGGCGACGGCGCGGTCCACCGCGAGCCGCTTGCGGGCGTCCGCGAGCCAGCCGGCCGCGACCTCGGCCGGCGCGCCCGAGAGCTTTTCGACCTCGGCGACCGCGGCGGCGAGATCGCCGAGATCAAGCCGCGACTCGGCGCGGGCGACCACGGCCTCGGCGCTGTCGCCTTCGACCTCGCCGAGCTTGCGCACCGTGACCAGCGATTCGAGCCGGGCGAGCGTGCGCGCGGTCCAGTCGCCGCCGGTCTCGGCCGCCGCGGCGCGCACGATCTTGTCGGCGAGCGCCGAGAAGCGGGCGCGAAGCACGGCCTGCGACGGCGCGCCGGTCGCGGCGTATTGCGCGAGCGTCGCCAGAGGCTCGGCGAGCGCGGCGTCGTCTCCGGCCAGCCGGCGCACCGCTTCGAGCGCGGTCGCGAACGGTCCCGAGCCGCGCGCCGCGTCGCGGAGCTGCGCCACCGCGAGCACCAGGGCCGCCGATGCGCTCGCCGCTCCGGCCCGTTTCCTGGCCAGCGCGGCGATCTCGCCTTCGAGCTTGGCGACGGCGGCGCGGAGGCGGTCTTCCAAGGCGGCGGCGCGCCGGCGGAGATCGGCGATCTCGGCCTCGAGCGCCGCCGTGTTCGCGCCGCCGCCGGACGCGACCGCCTTGAGCCGGCGTTCGACGGCGTCGAGCCGCGCCGAAAGCCGCGTTGAAAGCCCCGCCGTCGCCGCCTCGCCGCCCTTTTCGGCGGTCGGCCGGGTCGTGAGCGCGCCGATGCGCGCCGACAGCGCGGCCGCGTCGGTGGCGAGCTTGCCGATCTGGGCCTCCGCCGCGTCGAGGCGCGGGACGAGGGATTCGGCGAGCGGCTCGCGCGCGGGCCTTGCGATCCTGTCCTCGATCGCCTTCAGGCGCGCCTCTATGCTTGCGATCCGTTCGTTGGCCTCGGGCAACGGAAGGCCGTTGAGATGCGCGGCCCGGTCGAGGCGGACGAGAAGCCGCGGCCCGAACACATAGCTCGCGCCGGCGACGGCGACCACGGCCACCAGCGCAAGAACGGCGACGGCCCGCCACAGAAGGCGTCTTTGCGCGCCCGCCGCGGCCTCTTCCTCTTCCGC
>CAYYWV010000108.1:2678-8306 GCA_964475385.1 uncultured Alphaproteobacteria bacterium
CCGCGTCGTCGACCGCCTCAGGCGTGACGTCGATCACGGGGCCCGAGTCCCCGGCGTCGGCTTTGGCCTCGCCCCCGCCGGCGTCCGCGCCGGGTTGGGGCGCTGTGTCCTTGTCGTCGGGTTTGGTCATCTCCGCCCGCTCCGTTCGGCGCCGCAAGGCGAACGCGCCGCCGCGGGCGCCAGCAATGCGACGAGCGCCTCCTGATCCGGACGCTCGGCGATACGGACCGCGCGCCAGGAAAGCGCGCGCGCCGCCCCGGCGACCGCTTCGCTCAGGCACAAAGCATCCGTCCCGGCGAGGGCGGCCTCGAGCCCGGCGCGCGCGGCAAGCCTAACAAAGGTCTTCGCCGTGCGGGGCGAAAAAAGCGCGACCGCGTCGATGGTCCCGGCGGCGATCGCGCGCGCCGCCGCCTCCGAGAGGGACTCGGCCGGGCGCGCCTCGTAGAGCGTCGCGCGGCGGGTCTCGAACCCGGCGGCGGCGAGCCGGCCTGCAAGATCGCCCGCGACCACGCTTCCCGAGACGTGCACGAGCGGGCCGTCCTCGGGGCGGCAGCGTTCGGCGGCGAGCGCGGCGAGCGCGGCGACGTCGCCGCCGGCGGTCGCAACCGCGGCGAAACCGAGTTCGCGGGCGGCGCGCGCCGTCGCCGGGCCGACCGCAAGCGCGAGGATGTCGCGCCGCGCGCTTGCGCGGGCGAGCGCCCGGACGCCGTTCGCGCTCGTGAGCAGCACGGCCTGAACGCCGGCGAGGTCGAGGTTCTCGGCGTCGCGATAGAGAATCTCGAGCATGGGCTCGATCAGGGTTTCGATCCCGTGCGCGGCGAAGGCCTCGGCGAGACCGGCGGCGTCTTCGCGCGGGCGGGTGATCAGAACGCGCATCCCCCGGCCCTCAGTCGGCGGCGATGAAGCCGGGGCCGGCGGCCGCGAGCAACTCGGCGCCGGCGTCCCGGCCCATGGCCTCGGCCTCGTCGAGCGCGCCTTCGCGCCGGGTCTCGAAGACCGCGCGCCCGTCGGGGCTCGCGAGAAGCGCGCGGAAGGAAAGCCCGCCCGCGCCGTCCCCTTCGGCGAGCGCGCCGATCGGCGTGCGGCAGGAGCCGTCGAGGGCGTCGAGCAGCGCGCGCTCGCAACGGACCGCGGCGTGGGTGGGCGCATGGTCGATGGCCGCGAGGATGCCGCGCGTCCGCTCGTCGTCCTCGCGGCACTCGCCCCCGATCGCGCCCTGGCCCGCGGCGGGCAGCATCTCCGCGGGATCGAGGGCGACCGCGCCGGTCTCCTCGGCGAGGCCGAGCCGGCGGAGCCCGGCGCAGGCGAGAATCGTCGCATCGACCGCGCCCGCGCGCAGCTTGCGCAGCCGGGTGTGGACATTGCCGCGGAACAGCGCCACCTGAAGGTCGGGCCGGCGGCGCAGGATCTGGGCTTGGCGGCGAACGCTCGCGGTGCCGACGACCGCCCCCTCGGGCAGCGCGGCGATCGAATCGCTTTCGCGGGCGAGCAGCGCGTCGCGCGGGTCTTCGCGGGCGAGCATGCAGGCGATCGTGAGCCCGGCCGGCAGCCGGGTCGGCACGTCCTTCATGGAGTGGACGGCAAGGTCTATGCTGCGCGCCTCGAGCGCGCGCTCGATCTCCTTGGTGAACAGGCCCTTGCCGCCGATGTCGGCGAGCGCCCGGTCGCGGACCCTGTCGCCGGTGGTGCGAATGATCTTGATCTCGATCGCCCCGGGCGCGGCGAGCTCGGGGCGGGCGGCGATCAGCGCGTCGCGCACCGCTTCCGCCTGGAGGCGGGCGAGCGGGCTGCCCCGGGTTCCGATGCGCAAAGCGGGCGTCGCGGCCATGGCGGAGTGAGTAATCTATGGCGCGCGGCGTGAAAAGCGTTTATTGCGCCGAAGGACGGCGAATCGCGTGGAGTAAAGGCCTGGGCCTGCGGGAGCCTATGATCGTTCTCGGGATCGAAACGAGCTGCGACGACACCTGCGCCGCGCTGGTGCGCGACGACCGCCGGGTGCTGGCCAACCTTGTGGCGGGCCAGGCCGCGGCCCATGCGCCCTTCGGCGGCGTCGTGCCCGAGATCGCGGCCCGCGCCCATGTCGAGCGCCTCGACCGTCTGATCGCCGAGGCGCTCGCCGAGGCGGGGCTCGGGTTTGCGGACCTCGACGGGGTGGCGGCGACCGCCGGCCCGGGCCTGATCGGCGGCGTCATGGTCGGGCTGATGACCGCCAAAGCGATCGCGGCGGTGCGCGGCCTTCCGCTCGCCGCGGTCAACCACCTCGAAGGCCACGCGCTCACCGTCCGGCTCACCGACGATATCGCCTTTCCCTATCTTCTCCTTCTGGTCTCGGGCGGGCACTGCCAGCTTCTGATCGTCGAAGGGGTGGGCCGTTATGCGCGCCTCGGCACCACCATCGACGATGCGGTGGGCGAGGCCTTCGACAAGACCGCGAAGATTCTGGGGCTCGGCTACCCCGGGGGGCCGGCGGTGGAGCGCGCGGCGGAGACGGGCGATCCGCGGGCCTTCGCCCTGCCGAGGCCGTTGTCGGGCCGGCCCGGGTGCGACTTCTCGTTCTCGGGCCTCAAGACCGCCGTGCGCCACGCGGTCGAAGCCCTGGGCGGCGCGCCGGACGCCAAGGCGCGGGCCGATCTCTGCGCTTCGTTTCAGGCCGCGGTCGCCGATGTGCTCGCCGAGCGCACAGCGCGCGCGATCCGCATCTTCCGCGACCGCCACCCGAAGGGCCGCGCGCTGGTCGTCGCCGGCGGGGTCGCGGCGAACGCGGCGCTCAGGGCGCGGCTCGCCGAGACCGCGGCCGAAGGCGGGCTCGCGCTGGTCGCGCCGCCGCCGGCGCTGTGCACCGACAACGGCGCGATGATCGCTTGGGCGGGGCTCGAACGCCTCCGCCTCGGCCTTGCGGACGGCCTCGATGCGCCGCCGCGCGCGCGCTGGCCGCTCGACCCTGACGCGCCGCCCGCCCCCGGCGCGGGGGTCAAGGCGTAAAACACGGAACGCGTGACAGGGAGAAAGACGATGATCGTGGTGATCTTCGAGGTGACCATGAAGCCCGGCAAAGGCGACGCCTACTTCGACCTCGCCGCCGCGCTGCGCCCCGAGCTCGAAAAGATCGACGGGTTCATTTCGGTCGAGCGCTTCGAATCGCTCTCGACGCCCGGGAAGTACCTCTCGTACTCGGTCTGGCGGGACGAGGAGGCGGTGCGCGCCTGGCGCGCGCACCCCGACCACGCCCGGGCGCAGGCGCTGGGCCGCGCCGAGATCTTCGCCGACTTCCGAATCCGGGTCGCCCAGGTGATCCGCGACTACGGCCGCGAGGACGAAGGCGGGGCCGAGTAAGGGCCGGGATCAGTCCTCGGCGAGAAAGGCGCGGTAGGTCTCGGCCACCGCCTCGGCGGCCGCCGCCTTGAGGCGCGCGCCGTCCTCGGCCCTGGCCAGCGACGGGTCCGAGCCGATCCGCCCGTCGGGAAAGCGGCGGCGGAAGTCGTCGCAGCCATAGAACCACCCCGTCGGCGCGAGCGCGGGCTCGAGCGGGGCGTCCTTGGCGGCCTCGGCCCAGGCGTGGCGGGCGAGCGCGATCTCGGACGCGGTGGCGTGGCTGCCGTTGCGCGCGCCGTAGAGCTCGGCGCAAAGCGCGGCGACCGCTTCGTTCTCCCACCAGTTGACCAGACGACAGCGCAAGCGCGCCGCATCCACGCCGGGTTCGCGCCGGGCGGCGCCGTAAGCCTCGTAGAAGGCTGCCTGCGCGGTGGGGACGTTGCCGCCGTGACCGTTCACGAAAAGAACGCGCGAGAACCCGTGGCGGGCGAGCGAGAGCACGTAATCGACGATCACGCGCACCAGCGTCGAGGGCCGGTAGGTGATGGTCCCGGCAAAGGCCATGTGGTGCTCGGCCATGCCGACGGCGATCGTCGGCGCGACCAGAGCCTGGGCGCGCTCGGCGGCGGCGAGCGCCACCGTCTCGGCGCAGATCGCGTCGGTGCCGATGACGCCGGTCGGGCCGTGCTGCTCGGTCGAGCCGATGGGCACGATGATCCCGGACGAGCGTTCGAGGTAGCGTTCGACCTCCCGCCAGGTCGCGAGATGCAGCCGCATGGGCGGTCCCTCCCTTTTCGATCCTTTCCGGGCCGCTCAGCGGCCGATCTTCTCGGCGGTGAGGTCGAGGGCCTTGCGGGCGAGCTCGACCAGCGCGTCGATCTCGTCGCGGCTGATCACCAAGGGCGGCGACAGCACCATGATGTCGCGCACCGCGCGCATCACCAGCCCGTTCTCGATCGAGATGTCGCGGCAGAGGTTGCCGACCCCGCGCGCGGGATCGAACGAGCGCCGGGCGGCCTTGTCCTCGACGAGCTCGATGCCGGCGACCAGGCCGGCGCCGCGCACCTCGCCCACCAACGGGTGATCGGCGAGCTCGCGCAGCCGGGCCTGGAAGTAGGGGCCGACATCCTCGCCCGCGCGCTCGACGATCTTCTCGTCGCGCAGGATGCGCAGGTTCTCGATCGCCACCGCCGCGGCGACCGGATGGCCCGAGTAGGTGAAGCCGTGGGCGAGCTCGCCGCCTTTGTCGATGATCGTCCGCGCGACGCGGTCGTGGACCATGACCGCCGAGATCGGCATGTAGCCCGACGACAGCCCCTTGGCGAGCGTCATGAAGTCGGGCGCGATCCCGTAGGTGTCGGAGCCGAACCACGCGCCCGTGCGCCCGAAGCCGCAGATCACCTCGTCGGCGATCAGGAGCACGTCGTATTCGCGGCAGATGCGCTGAATCTCGGGCCAGTAGGTCTCGGGCGGAACGATCACCCCGCCCGCGCCCATGATCGGCTCGCCGATGAAGGCGCCGACGCGGTCCGGGCCGAGCGCCTTGATCTTGTCCTCGAGCGCGCGCGCCGCCTTGATCCCGAATTCCTCGGGCGACAGGTCGCCGCCGTGCTGATACCAGTACGGCGCGGCGATATGCGCGAAGCCCGGAAGCGGCAGGTCGAAGGCGCCGTGCATGGGGCTCAGCCCCGAAAGGCTCGCCGCCGCCATGGTGACGCCGTGATAGGCGTACTCGCGGCTGACGATGATCTTCTTCTCAGGTCTTCCCATCAGGTTCCAGTAGAACCGGACCAGCTTGGCGATGGTGTCGTTGGCCTCGGAGCCCGAGTTGGCGAAGAACACGTGATCGAGCCCGTCCGGCGTGAGCTCGCTCAGCATCGCGGCGAGCTCGATCACCGGCGGCGTCGCGGTCTGGAAGAAGGTGTTGTAGTAGGGCAGCGCGTCGAGCTGGCGCAGCGCCGCCTCGCGGAGCTCCTTGCGCCCGTAGCCGATGTTCACGCACCACAGCCCCGCCATGGCGTCGAGCAGGCGGTTGCCTTCGGAGTCCCAGAGATAGACGCCGTCGGCGCGGGTGATCACGCGAACGCCGATCGCGTTCAGGCGCTTGGTGTCGGTGAAGGGGTGCAGGTGGTGGCGGCTGTCCATCTCCCGCCACACGGCGGTCGCATTGGTGGTCATCGGTTGCGATCCTCACGAGACAAGAGAACGGCGCGCCCGGAGAACGGACGCGAATGGGCGATACCGGAAGGCGGACCCTAGGGGTTGAAGCCGATCCGGGCGCAGAGGATCAGAAGCTCGTCGAGAAGCGAGCGCGCA
>CAYYWV010000109.1:0-8295 GCA_964475385.1 uncultured Alphaproteobacteria bacterium
TCACACGGCCGCATCGGGGCCGAAGGGGGATGGCCGCAAGGCTCAGGAGCCCAGCAGCACCTCCTTCGCCTGGTTGATCTTGGCCGCGAGATAGGTGGAGCCGCCGTGGTCGGGGTGGTTCTTTTGCATCAGCGTCCGGTGCGCGCGGCGGATCTCCTCGGGCGTTGCGTCCGCACTCACGCCGAGGATCTCGCGGGCTTCCTCGACCGTCATGGATTCGCCGCTCGCGGCGCTGCGCCGCCCGGCGCTCTCTTTCATGCGCGCCCGCCATTCGTCGCGGAACGGGCTGCGATCGAGGAAGGATTCGATCAGCGGCACCGAATCGGGGTCGTCGCCTGCGCAGTCCGCATACAGCGCGAGAAGCTCGTCGAGCGAAAGCGCGCTGAGCCGTCGGCCTGCGAACCGCCCCTTGAGGATCGCGCCGTCGATCTCGCCGGTGGCGTGATCGAGGGTCATGGCGAGCGTGGCGGTCTCGACGCCGGTGCGCTGCGGCCCCGCGCTCGCGCCGGTCCGATGCCAGCCGCCCCCGCGCAGCCCTCGGAAGAGCGCGCGCGCGAGCAGAAACCGCCGCACGAAAGGCAGCGCGCCGGCCGCGACCCCGAGCGCCCAGGCCGCGCGCCCGCTGACGATCAGATAAAGGATGAGCAGCGCGACCACCGTGCCGCCCACCCATTTCACGAGCAGGACGAGCGTTCGGGGCTCGGCCTGGGCGAACCAGCGGGCGACCAGCAAAACCAGCCCGAGAACAGCGATGCCGAGGAGCAGATAAGCGAGGATCATGGCGGAGGACGCCGGCGTTCCGGTCCTATCGGACCTGGCTCGTGATGCGCAGCACCTCGCCGCCGACGCGTCGGCCGTAGTCTTCGAGCGCCCGGCGTCCGCCGGCGGCGTAAACGGCGACCGCGCTCAACAGCTCGCGAAGCTGGCGCGCGCTTGCCGAATCGAACGGGCAGTAGGCCCCCTGGGTGAGCTTGGCGATCTGGCGGAAGACGCGGCCTGCGTTCGGCTCGCCGCCTTCGTGGAAAACGAAGACCGGCACGTTGAGAAGGCCGAGCTCGCCGGCGAGATGGCAGAGCTCGTCGGCCGGCTCCTCCACACAGTCGCCGACGAAAACCATGGCGTCGACTTTCTTCTTGCGGGTCTCGGCGATCGCATGGCGCAGCACCTTGGCGATCTGGGTGTAGCCGCCGAGGCAGTAGACCGCCGTCATTTTGCGCACCAGGGCGTCCGAATCGGTCAACCAACCGGTATGGCGGCACTCGCCGAAGCCCCGGTAGTAGACGAGCTGGACCTCGATCCCGCCGAGGGCGGCGGTCTCGGCGAACATCTGGCCCTGGATCGCGCAGGCCCGGTCCCAGGTCGGCTCGCGGCTCGCGGTCGCGTCCATGGCGAAGATCAACCGTCCGCGGGGTCCGGCCGCGCGCGCCGCGGGCATGGCCGCGACCTCGCGCAGAAAAGCGTCGACCGCGCTCCGGGTTCCGGTCTGCGGCGCAATATCGCGTTTGTCCTTGCTCATGGCGTCATACGCACCCTGTCGCCCATCCGTACGGAGAGCGTGCCCATGGTCGTTTTTCTTCATGGGCGCGCGCCCAAAGTCCGTCGGCCAGGGTCATTCCTTATTCTACACCGATCCGACCACAGCTTCATATCTCACCCGCACCCGACAGCGGCCCGGGCACGCCCTCGGCCCGGTGGCGGGCGAGGAGCCCGACGGCGAGCAGCGCGATCGTCGCGGGCGCGAGCGCCCCGAGCCAGTAGAGCCACGCGGCCGCCGCGGCGACGGTGGCCCGGCTTACGCCCGCATCGAGGCCGCCGGCGGCGTTGGCGACAAGCCCCGCGAAGGCCGCGCCGAACGCGATGCCGAGCGAGCGGATGGTCGAGATCGACGCCGTGGTCGTCGCTTCCTCGCCCTCGCGCGCGGCCGCCATGGTGCCTGTCACCACATGGACATGACTGGCCCCGATGCCAAGCCCCATCGCGGTCACCGCAGCGACGAAAACCGCGAAAGGGCCAGAGACCGCGAAGACGGCCTGCCCCACCACCGCAAGGGTCAAGAAAAGCGGGCCTGCGATCACCGCAACCCGGACCGCCCGACCGCGCAGGCCCGCCGTGACCAGCGCGGCCGTCGTCCAGGCGATCGCCATCATGGCGTTGATGTAGCCCGCGACCAGCGGCGAGGCGCCGTGCAGAACCTGCGCGACCAGCGGCGTGAACACGCCGAGCGGGCTGTGGGTGAAGGAGTAAAGGAAGAACATCCAGTTCGCGGTGCCGACCGCGGTCGCCAGCGACAAGGCGCGCGACGGGAACAGGCGCACGGCCGCCCGCGAATCGAGCCGGAAGGCGCTGAGAACCAGCGCCGCGGCCAGAGCGACGAGTCCGAAGCGCGCGGCGGTCTGCCCGACCGTCCCCGCCGAGGCGAGGCTGAGCACGCCCGCGCCGAGAAGCGCCAGCCGGCCGAGCGGAATATCGCGCGCCCGGGCCGCCGTCCGCCCGCCCGGCGGCAGCACCCGCCAGGCCGCCGCGGCGAAGCCGATCACCACCGGCACCGCGAACAGAAACGCCCCCCGCCACCAGCCGGCCTCGGCGAACAGGCCGCCGATCAACGGTCCCGCAAGCGCCGCCACGCCCCAGGTGGTCGAGATCGTGGACAGCACGCGCGTGCGCAAAGCGCCCGCATAGAGCTCGCGCACCAGCACCATCGAAAGCGCGATGATCAGCCCCCCGCCCGCGCCTTGCACCAGCCGCGCGGCCAAGAGCGTCGGCATCGAGACGGCGAGGCCGCAGCCCGCCGAACCGGCGAGAAAAGCCGCCGCCGCCGCGACATAGCCCTTGCGCGAGCCGAGCGCGGCGCGCACCGGCCCGCCGCAGGCCGCGCCGACGATCGAGGCCACCATGTACAGCATGGTCGGCCAGGTGTAGAACGCGGCCCCGCCGATCTCGCGGACCACCGCCGGCATCACCGTCGAGACCACGAAAACGTCGACCGCGTGAAGCCCGATGCCGAGGTTGAGGATCAAGGTGTAGGCCGCGTAGCGCCCGCGAAAGACATCGCGCCAAGCGGCGCGCTCGGGCATGGGCCGGGCGGCGGCGTCCTCGTCGGTCACAGCCGGGCGAGCCGCGAAATCAGCAAACGGTAGAGGCCGTCGCTGTCGAGATCGACCGCGACTTGCGCGTTCGGCGGGTTCCCATCCTTCATCTCCACCGCGCGGGTGCGGCCGACCTCCGGCCCTTCGGCGGTCTCGACCGCGATTCGCACGGGCCGGGTCTCGAACAGTCCGGGCGCGAGCAGATAGGCGATCACGCAGACGTCGTGAAGAAGCGGCGCGCCGCCTTCTCGCGCGCGCGGACCATGGGCGAGCATATCGGCGACCGCCGCGCCGACGCGGCCGCCGCCTTCGCGCAGCGCCGCGATTCGCGCCTCGCTCGCGCTCGTATGCCGGGTGACGTCGAGGCCGATCATGACGACCCGCGCGCCGGCGTCGAATACGACCGCGGCGGCGTGAGGGTCGACGTAAGCGTTGAACTCGGCCGCAGGCGTCACGTTGCCGGCGCCGAGGCTGCCGCCCATCAGCACGATCTCGCGAACGTTCGCAACGATCTCGGGCGCCATGACGAAGGCGAGCGCAAGGTTGGTCAACGGCCCGAGCGCGGCGATGGTGATCGGCTCGGGCGATGCGCGCAGGCGGTCGATCAGCGCATCCACCGCATGGCCGGGCGCGAGCGGGACGGCGACGGGCGGAAGCGCGAGCCCGGCGATGCCGGATTCGCCGTGGACATGGGGCGCGGTCACAAGCGGACGCAGAATCGGACGCGGGCAACCGGCGAAGACCGGAACGTCGTCTCGGCCGGCGAAGGCGCAGATCCTTCGCGCGTTCGCCGCCGTCCGCGCGACCGGAACATTGCCCGCCACGGCCGTGACCGCGCGAAGGTCGAGCGCGTCGTCGGCCGCGAGCGCGAGGAACAGCGCGACCGCGTCGTCGCGTCCGGGATCGCAATCGACGATCAAGGGCCGTCGTCCGTTCATAGCGGCAAGGAAACACCGCGCGCGAGGCCCTGTCGAGCCCGTTGCGCGCAGCCGTCGGCTCTTTCGAGGCCACGAGCGGCGGCGGGGGTTCTCGGCGGCGCGTTTTTTCTTTACCCTCGCCCCGCCGGCGTTTTTTCGCAAAGGGCGGGAGAAGGGAATTTTTCGGCCCAAACCCATAAGCCGGTCCGCGATCAACGAGGGACGACAAAGACAGGACTGTGACCATGAGCGGGATACTCGACCTCGAAACCTTGCGCGGCCTCGTGAACAGGGGCGAAATCGACACCGTGCTCGTGTGCTTCCCCGACATGCAGGGGCGGCTGATCGGCAAGCGGGTCACCGGCCGTTTCTTCGTCGAGCACGCGGTCAACGAGCTCCACGCCTGCGATTACCTGCTCACGGTCGACATGGAGATGGAGCCGGTGCCCGGCTACAAGGCCGCGTCCTGGGCGTTGGGCTACGGCGACTTCGGCGTCAAGGCGGACCTGAAGACCCTGCGCCGCATCCCGTGGTTGCCGGGAACCGCGCTTGTGCTCGGCGACTGCGTGGACCACGACGGCAACGATCTCCCGCACGCGCCGCGCAGCATCCTCAAGCGCCAGGTCGCGCGCGCCCGCGAGAAGGGTTACGTCGCGATGATGGGCTCCGAGCTCGAGCTCTACGTCATCAACGAGAGCTTCGAGGCGGCGCGCGCCAAGAACTACCGCGACCTCGATCTCGCGAGCTGGTACAGCGAGGACTACCACATCTTCCAGACCACCAAGGAAGAAGAGCTGATCCGCGCCATCCGCAACGCCATGGATGAGGCCGGCATCGAGGTCGAGTTCTCGAAGGGCGAGTGGGGGCCGGGCCAGGAGGAGATCAACCTGCGCTACGCCGAGGCGGTCGAGATGGCCGACCGCCACACCATCTACAAGAACGGGGCCAAGGAGATCGCTTATCTCCAGGGCAAGGCGATCACCTTCATGGCCAAGTGGCGCTACGACCTCGCCGGCAATAGCTGCCACCTGCACTCGTCGCTGTGGGACGCCCAGACCGGCCAACCTTTGTTCTACGACGAGTCCGCGCCCTTGGGCATGTCGAAGCTGTTCCGCCATTACCTCGCGGGCCAGCTTGCGCTGATTCGGGACATGACCTACTTCCTCGCCCCCTATATCAACTCGTACAAGCGGTTCCAGGCGGGCTCGTTCGCGCCGACCAAGGCGGTCTGGAGCCGCGACAACCGCACCGCCGGCTTCCGGGTGCTGGGACCGGGCGCGGGCACCCGGGTCGAGTGCCGGATTCCGGGCGGCGACGTGAACCCCTATCTCGCCTTCGCCGCGACCATCGCGGCGGGTCTTTACGGCATCGAGAACGAGCTCGAGCTCGAGCCGATCTTCGAAGGGGACGCCTACCAGGGCGAAGGGGCGCGCGAGATCCCGAAAACGCTTCGCGAGGCCATAGAAGCGCTTGATAACTCGGCCGCTTTGCGCGAGGCTTTCGGCGACGACGTGGTCGATCATTACGTCCACACGGGGCGCTGGGAGCAGGCCGAATACGACCGTCGGGTGACCGACTGGGAAGTCATTCGGTACTTCGAGCGCGCCTGACCGCAAAGGGCACACCACCCATCGCACCGCAGGATCCCGGGGCCTTAACTCCCGGGCGCAGGAACGGGTCGCAACAGGACCGGGAGGGAGCGATGACCGAAACGCTCAAGACCATCACCCCCATCGACGGCAGCGTCTATGTCGAGCGGCCGCTCGCGAGCGAGGCCGAGCTCGACGCGGCGCTTTCGCGCGCGCGCGCGGCCCAGCCGGGCTGGAAGGCGACGCCGCTGTCCGAGCGCGCCGCCCTCATCGGCCGCGCCGTCGACGCCTTCGTCGCCCGCAAGAACGACATCGCGACCGAGATCACCTGGCAGATGGGGCGGCCGATCGCGCATTCGCCGTTCGAGGTCAACGGGTTCGAGGAACGCGCCCGCTACATGATCGCGGTGGCCCCCGACGCGCTCGCCGATATCGACGTCGGGCCGAAGGAAGGCTTCCACCGATTCATCCGCCACGAGCCTTTAGGCGTCGTGTTCGTGGTCGCGCCGTGGAACTACCCTTACCTCACCGCGGTCAACGCGATCGTGCCTGCCCTGATGGCGGGCAACACGGTGCTGCTCAAGCACTCGGCGCAGACGCCTTTGTGCGCCGAACGGTTTCACGAGGCCTTCGCCGAGGCCGGCCTGCCCGAAGGCGTGTTCCAGTATCTCCATCTCAGCCACGGCGCGGTCGAGCGCGCGGTCAAGGATCCGCGGGTCGACTTCGTGGCCTTCACGGGCTCGGTCCCGGGCGGGCATGCGATCCAGCGCGCGGCGAGCGAGCGGTTCATCGGCACCGGGCTTGAGCTCGGCGGCAAGGATCCGGCCTATGTGCGGGCGGACGCGAAGCTCGACCACGCGATCGAGACCTTGGTCGACGGCGCCTTCTTCAACGCCGGGCAGTCGTGCTGCGCGATCGAGCGGATCTATGTCCACGAGCAGGTATTCGACGCCTTCGTCGAGGGCTTCGTCGCCCAGGCCAAGGCCTACAAGCTCGGCAACCCGCTCGACCCCGAGACCACGCTCGGCCCGATGGTCCGCGCCTCGGCCGCCGAGGCGGTGCGCGCCCAGATCGCCGACGCGCTCGCAAAGGGCGCGCGCGCCCTGATCGACGAAAGCGCCTTTCCCGCCGCCAAGCCGGGCACGCCCTATGTCGCGCCGCAGGTGCTCGTCGACGTCGACCACGCGATGGCCATCATGACCGAAGAGACCTTCGGCCCCGCGATCGGCATCATGAAGGTCGCCTCCGACGACGAGGCGGTGGCGCTCATGAACGATAGCCGCTATGGACTGACCGCGGCGATCTGCACGACGGACGAGGACGCCGCCATCGCCATCGGCGACCGGGTGGAGACCGGCACCTGGTTCATGAACCGTTGCGACTATCTCGACCCGGCGCTGGCCTGGGTCGGGGTCAAGGATTCGGGGCGCGGCTGCACGCTCTCGAAGCTCGGTTACGAGCACCTGACGCGCCCCAAGTCGTTCCATCTGCGGATCGCCGTTTGAGGAGGGCGCGCCATGACCAACGATCCCAAGACGCTTCGCGGCAACTGGAATTATCCGACGGCGATGCGTTTCGGCCCCGGCCGGATCGCCGAACTCGCCGAGGCCTGCGCCTCCCTCGGCATGACGCGGGCGCTCTTGGTCACCGACCCGGGCTTGCGCGCGCTGCCGATGATCGACGCCGCGGTCGCCGCCAACGAAGCCGCGGGCCTGCCGACCGAGGTCTTCTCGGACATCAAGCCCAATCCGGTGGGCGCGAACGTGGACGCCGGCGTCGCCGCCTTCCGCGCCGCGGGCTGCGACGGGGTGATCGCCTTCGGCGGCGGCTCGGCGCTCGACGCCGGCAAGGCGATCGCGCTGATGGTCGGCCAAGAGCGGCCGATCTGGGACTTCGAGGACCGCGAGGACTGGTACACGCGCGTCAACGAGGACGGCATGGCCCCGGTGGTCGCGGTGCCGACCACCGCGGGCACGGGCTCCGAGGTCGGGCGCGCCTCGGTCATCACCGACGAGGCGACGCACACCAAGAAGATCATCTTCCACCCCAAGATGCTGCCGGCGATCGTGATCGCCGATCCCGAGCTCACCGTCGGCCTGCCGCCGCATATCACCGCGGCGACCGGCATGGACGCGCTCGCCCACAACCTCGAGGCCTACTGCGCGCCGGGCTACCATCCGATGGCCGACGGGATCGCGGTCGAGGGCATACGCCTCGTCAAGGAGTGGCTGCCGGTCGCGGTCCACGAAGGCTCGAACCTCGCCGCCCGCGCCCATATGCTCGCCGCCGCCAGCATGGGGGCGACCGCGTTCCAGAAGGGCCTCGGCGCGATCCACGCGCTGAGCCATCCCATCGGCGCGGTTCTGGACAAGCACCACGGGCTGACCAACGCGGTGGTCATGCCTTATGTGCTGGCGTTCAACCGGTCGGCGATCGAGGACCGGCTCGCCCGCCTCGCCCGCTATCTCGGCCTCTCCGATCCCTCGTTCGACGCGGTCCAGGACTGGGTGCTCGCGCTGCGCAAGGAGATCGGGATCGCGCATACGCTGGCCGAGATCGGCGTCGGCGAAGAGCATATCGACACGCTCGCGCCCATGGCGGCGGCGGACCCGTCCTGCGGCGGCAACCCGATCCCGGTCGGCGAGCCGGAGCTCAGGCGCATGTTCGAGATGTCGATCCGCGGCGAACTCGCGGCCTGATACC
>CAYYWV010000110.1:0-8135 GCA_964475385.1 uncultured Alphaproteobacteria bacterium
CCGGATGGCAATCCAATGAGATACAAGGGTTGGGTGGGGGTGATAAGCGGCGGCCCCGATGGCTGCGCCCCCTTGCGCCCGCCGCCGAGCGGCCGCGCCCGGTTGCGGTCTCTCGCCCGTTCGCCCATGAAGAGACCCGGGCCTCGCCCTTCGACAGGCCCCGCTTTCGCGGGGGCGCGCTCAGGGTGAGGCCCTCGGTCCCAAGGGGCCGTTCAAGGGCGAAACGGCATTAAGGTCATAAAGGGGGAAGGTGGTGCCCAGGGACAGAATCGAACTGCCGACACGGGGATTTTCAGTCCCCTGCTCTACCAACTGAGCTACCTGGGCCCACGGCCGGACACCGGCTTATACCGGATTCCCCACGGCCCTGTCCAGAGCCGGCCAAGGGCTTGAACGGACGGCGAAATCGGGGCCGATAGCGAAAGCCGATGCCCGCCGAGCGCGCCGGTCTCTATGCGGTCTCGATCTCGAAGCGCGTCGGCGCGAACGCGGCTTCTTCGCATATGTCGAACGCCCGGCCGAGGCTCCGCGCAAGCTCTGCGAAAGGGCCCGCCGGGTCGTCGATGAACGCCGCGACCGCGGGCGCGGCGCGCAGCCGCAAGCGGCCGGGCGGCGCGGTCGCGGCGGCGCGCAGAAGCGCGCGCGCGGCCTCGTTGGCGACCGTCTCGGCATTCTTGATCCGGCCCGCGCCGGCGCAAGTCGGGCAGGGCTCGCACAGGAGATCGGCGAGCGCCGGGCCGATTCGCCGCCGGGTGAGCTCGACCAGGCCGAGCCGTGAGAAGCCGTAAGCGCGCCCCGCGGCCGAATCGGGCGCGAGCGCGGCGGCGAGCGCCGCGAGCACCCGGCGGCGATGGTCGAGCGGGCGCATCCGCGCAAAGTCGATGACCACGAGCCCGCCCAGGTTGCGCAGGCGCAGCGCAGGCCCGATCTCGGCCGCCGCTTCGAGGTTGGTGCGAAGCGCGGCCGTCGCGCCGCTCGCGCCTCCGCCCGCGCCCATGTTGACGTCGATCGCGACCAGCGCCTCGGTCTCCTCGATCGCGAGGCCGCCGCCCGAGGGAAGGGGGACGCGGGGGCTGAGCGCCGCCTCGATGGCGTCCTCGACGCCCAGGCTCTCGAACAAAGGGCCGTCGTGGCCCGCGGCCTCGGGCGCGATTTCGGGGGCGAAGCGGGCGCAGGCGGCCCGCGCGGCGGCGAGCGCCTGCGCCCCTTCGGCGACGACGCGCCCAGGCGCGCCGCCCGCCCGGTCGCGCAGCGCGCGCGCCACCGGATCGCTGTCGTCGTAAAGGCAGGCGGGCGGCGCGGCGGCGCGGGCGCGGGCCTGGATCTCGTCCCACAATGCGTAGAGCGCGCGGGCGTCCTCGGCGATGGCGGCTTCATCCGTATGGGTCGCGGCGGTGCGCAGGATGAAGCCGTCGCCCGGCCGGGCGAGGCGCTCGGCGAGCCGGACGAGCCTTTCGGCCTCGCCGGCGTCGTCGATCCGCCGCGAAAGCCGCGTCGCCGGCTGGCCCGGCGCGAGCACCAGGAAGCGGCCCGGCAGCGCGAGCCTGAGGGTCAGGCGCGGCCCCTTGTCGGCGACCGCGTCGCGGGTGACCTGGGCGATCACCGCCGCCCCTTCGTGCACGTAATCGCCGATGACGCCGGTGGGACGCCCCGGGTCGGGACGGGCGTCGTCGGCGTTGAGAAAGCCGGCCGCAGGCGCGCCGATATCGACGAAGGCGGCGGCGAG
Source organism: uncultured Alphaproteobacteria bacterium (assembly GCA_964475385.1). Lineage (GTDB taxonomy): Bacteria > Pseudomonadota > Alphaproteobacteria > JAAXGF01 > JAAXGF01 > CAYYWV01. Next base: position 1,727 of record CAYYWV010000110.1, read on the forward strand.
CCCGGGCGCGACCCGCGTCACCCGGCCGAGGAAGACGCTGCCGATGCGGCTCTCGCGGCCGGTTCGGCGGTACAGAACCTCAACCGGGCGGCCGTTCGAGATCAGCGCGACCCGCATCTCGCCGGGGGTGGCGTCGACGGCGAGCGTGTCGATCACGGCGCGCGCGCCTCCACCCCGCAGGCGGCGAGCAGCATCGCGGTCTCGTAAAGGGGAAGCCCGACGACGTTCGAGTACGAGCCGCCGATCCAGGGAACGAAGGCCGCCGCCCGCCCCTGAATGGCGTAGCCGCCCGCCTTGCCGCGCCACTCGCCGCTCGCGATGTAGGCGTCGATCTCGGCGCGGCTCAGCCGTTTGAACCGGACCCGGGTGACGACCAGACGGCGGCGCGCCCGGCCTTCGGCGTCGATCACGCAGACTCCGCCGAGCACCTGGTGGCGCCGTCCAGAAAGCATCTCAAGGCAGCGCCTGGCGGCGGCCTCGTCCGCAGGCTTGGGGAGCATGCGGCGGCCGCAGGCGACCACCGTGTCGGCGCCGAGCACGACCGCGCCCGGATGGCGGGCGGCGACGATCTTGGCCTTGGCCTCGGCGAGACGCGCCGCGTGCGCGCGCGGCAACTCGCCCGGCCGGGCGGACTCGTCGCAGGCCGCGGGCTCGGCGAGGTCAGGCGCGATTCCGATCTGGCGGAGAAGCTCTAGCCGTCGAGGGGACGCGGAGGCCAGGACCAGCCGCGGCATGCGCGCGCCCTCGGACATCGGTCCTTGCGGCTATTTGTAACGGAACGTGATCCGGCCCTTCGTCAGGTCGTAGGGCGTCATTTCCACGGTGACCCGGTCGCCGGCGAGCACGCGGATGCGGTTCTTCCGCATCTTGCCCGAGGTGTGGGCGAGGATTTCGTGGTCGTTGTCGAGCTTGACCCGAAACATCGCGTTCGGCAGCAGCTCGGTCACCGTGCCGGGAAACTCGAGTACGTCCTCTTTCGCCATGACTCCTTAGCCTTGGTTGAAACCGCCTAGAAAATGGGGGGAAAACGGGGCGAGGTCAAGCGCGCCCGCGCGCGCGGTTGTCGGGATCAGACCACCGGCGGCGGGCGGCGGCCGAAGCGGGCCTCGATCTTCTCGATCAGCTCGTCGCGCACCTTGCGGTAGGCGTCGAGCCGGACCTCGCGGCTGCCCTCGACGATCGAGGGGTCGAAGGTGTTCCAGAACTCGACCTCGCAGGCCATGGTCCGGGTCATCTCGACCGCGTGGTGCTGGGCCTCGGGCGAGAGCGTGATGACGAGGTCGAAGGACTCGTCCTCGAGATCCTCGAACGACTTGCCCCGGTGGCGGCTCAGGTCGATGCCGATCTCGTCCATGACCGCGACCGCGAAGTGGTCGATCTCGCCGGCGCGCACGCCGACCGAGTCCACATAGACGAGGTCGCCGTAAAGATGCTTCATAATCGCTTCGGCCATCGGCGAGCGCACGGCGTTCAGCGTGCAGGCGAACAGAACCGCGCCGGGAAGATCGCCCATGACCGATCAGCCGCGGATGTGCAGGACGCAGAGAAGCGTGAACAGCCGCCGCGCGGTGCCGAAATCGACCTCGACCTTGTCGGCGAGGCGCTCGCGCAGCATCTCGGACGCCTCGTCGTGAAGCGCGCGCCGCCCCATGTCGATGGCCTCGATCTGCGACGGCGTCGCCCGCTTGATCGCCTCGAAGTAGCTCTCGCAAACGGTGAAGTAGTCCTTGATCAGCCCGCGGAAGGGGCGGATCGGCAGGACGATCCGGTCGAGCGCCCGGCCCTCGGCGTTGGTGATGTGGAAGACCAGGCGATCGTCCTCGATCGCGAGGTGGAGGCGGTAGGGGCCGCTGTCGTCGCCGACGGGGGCGAAGTGGTTCTGCTCGAGAAGATCGAAGATCGCGACCTTGCGTTCGTGCTCGACCTCGGGCGAGCGCCGGACCACGCTGCGCTCGTCGAGGGTGATCTCGACGATCCGTCGCCGCGGGGCTTCCGGCGTGTCGGCCACGGGATCAGGCCCTCACGGCGCGTCGCCGTCGGCGTCGAGGCGGATGCGGACCGAAAGCGCGTGCGCGCCCAATCCTTCGGCGTCGGCGAGCGTGGCCGCCGCCGGCCCGATGGCGGCGAAGCTCGCCGCATCGCAGGCGACGATGCTGGTGCGTTTCATGAAGTCGAGCGCCGATAGGCCCGAAGCGAAGCGCGCCGCGCCGCCGGTCGGCAGCACGTGGTTGGGGCCGGCGACATAATCGCCGATCGCCTCGGGCGTGTAGCGGCCGAGGAAGATCGCCCCCGCATGGCGCACCTTCGCGGCGAGCGCATCCGGCTCCGCGGTCGCGATCTCGAGGTGCTCGGGCGCGATGCGGTCGATCAGCGCCGGGGCTTCGTCGAGCGTCTTGACCACGATGATCGCGCCGTTCGCGCGCCAGCTCTCGGCGGCCACGGCCGCGCGGTCGAGGGTCTTGAGATGGCGCTCGACCGCGGCCGCGACCGCATCGGCGAAGGCCGCGTCGTCGGTGAACAGAATCGCCTGCGCGGCCTCGTCGTGCTCGGCCTGGGACAGGAGGTCGGCGGCGATCCAAGCGGGGTCGTTGCCGCCATCGGCGACGACCACGATCTCGGACGGCCCGGCGATGGTGTCGATGCCTACGGTCCCGAAGACTTGGCGCTTGGCCGCGGCGACATAGGCGTTTCCCGGGCCGACGATCTTGTCCACCGGCGCGATGGTCTCGGTCCCGAAGGCGAACGCCGCAATCGCCTGCGCGCCGCCGATGCGGTAGATCTCGTCGACGCCCGCGATTCGCGCGGCCGCGATCACCGCCGGGTTGAGCGCACCGCCCGGGGTCGGCGCCGCCATGGCGACGCGCGCGACTCCTGCGATCCGCGCCGGCAGCGCGTTCATCAAGACCGAGCTCGGGTAGGCCGCGGTCCCGCCCGGCACGTACAGGCCGACCGCGTCGAGCGCCGTCCAGCGCGCGCCGAGCCGCACGCCGGCCTCGTCGCGCCACGCGCTCTCTTCGGGGCGTTGGCGGCGGTGATAGGCCTCGACCCGGCGGGCCGCGAAGGCGAGCGCGTCGCGCACCTTGGCCGGACAGCGCGCGGCCGTCGCGGCGATCTCGTCGTCCGTGAGCCGGAAGGCGGCGGGCGCGAGCGTCACCCGGTCGAAGCGCGCCGTGTACGCGGCCACGGCCTCGTCGCCGCGGGCGCGCACGTCGGCGAGGATGCGGGCCACGTCGGCGTCCACATCGGCCTCGCGCGCGCGCTTCGCGGCGGCGAAGGCGTCGAAGGCCGCCGCGAAGGCGGGATCGCGGGTGTCAAGCCTCTGGGCCATCGAGAACCTCGCGAATGGTTTCAATCCAGCCGCCGACCACCTCGGCGCGGGTCTTGAGCGCGGTGCGGTTGACCATCAGAAAGGCGGTCACCTCGGCGATCTCCTCGACCTCGACGAGGCCGTTGGCGGCCAATGTGGCGCCGGTCGAGACCAGGTCGACGATCCGCCGGCAGAGCCCGAGCGAGGGCGCGAGCTCGACCGCGCCGTGGAGCTTGATGCACTCGGCCTGCACGCCGCGGGCCGCGAAGTGACGACGGGTGATGGTCGGGTACTTGGTCGCGATCCGCACATGGCTCCAGCTCGTGGGGTCGTCTTCGCCGGCGAGCGCCTCGGGCTCGGCGACCACCAGCCGGCACCGTCCCACCCCGAGGTCGAGCGGCGCATAGACCTCGGGATAGTCGAACTCCATCAGCACGTCCTTGCCGGCGATGCCGAGCTGGGCCGCGCCGAAGGCGACGAAGGTGGCGACGTCGAAGGCGCGCACGCGCACGATGCTGATATCGTCGCGGTTGGTCGCGAACCGGAGCCGGCGGTCGTCGGGGTCGTCGAAGGCGGGCTCGGGAACGATCCCGGCGCGGCGCAGGATCGGCGTCACCTCGTCCAGAATGCGCCCCGCGGGCAGCGCGATGACCAGGGGCTCGGCCATGGCTAGCCCTCGATCCGCTCGATGTCGGCGCCGAGCGCGCGCAGCTTCTCCTCGATCCGTTCGTAGCCGCGGTCGAGGTGATAGACGCGGCTGACCACCGTCTCGCCTTCGGCCGCGAGCCCGGCGAGCACCAGCGAGACCGACGCCCTGAGATCGGTCGCCATGACCGGCGCGCCGATCAGGCGCTCAACCCCGCGGACCAGGGCCGAGGCCCCGTGCACGGTGATGTTGGCGCCCATCCGGCGCAGCTCGGGCACGTGCATGAAGCGGTTCTCGAAGATGGTCTCGGTGATCATCGAGGCCCCTTCGGCGACGCACATCAAGGCCATCATCTGGGCCTGAAGGTCGGTTGCGAAGCCGGGGTAGGGCTGGGTCATCACGTCGATGCCCGCGACCCTGCCCGCGCCGGCGCGCACGACGAGCCCGCGTTCGCCCGGCGTCACCGCGACGCCGGCCTCGACGAGCTTCTCGGTCGCGGCGGCGATGTGCTCGGGCTCGACGCCGCGGATCGCGATCTCGCCGCCGGTGATCGCCGCGGCGACGGCGTAGGTCGCGGCCTCGATTCGGTCGCCGATCACCACGTGCTCGACGCCGCGCAGGCGCTCGACGCCTTGGATGCGAATCTCGTCCGTGCCCGCGCCTTCGATCCGCGCTCCCATGGCGACGAGGCAGTCGGCGAGGTTGACGATCTCGGGCTCGCGCGCCGCGCCGAGCAGAACGGTCTCGCCGCGGGCGAGCGCGGCGGCCATCATCAGGTTCTCGGTCGCGCCCACCGAGACGATCGGAAACTGGATCTGCGCGCCGCGGAGGCCCTCGGGCGCCTCGGCGGCGATATAGCCGTCGTCGAGCGCGATCCGCGCGCCGAGCTGCTCCAGCCCTTTGAGGTGGAGGTCGACCGGCCGGTTGCCGATCGCGCAGCCCCCCGGCAAAGACACGCGCGCCCGTCCGCAGCGCGCGACCAGAGGCCCGAGCACGAGCACCGAGGCGCGCATCTTGCGCACCAAGTCATAAGGCGCGGTGGTGTCCGCAATCCGCGCCGCCGTGAACGAGAGCGCGCGCCCCGCATGGCCTCCGTTGGCGGCGTGGCCGTTGAGCGTGAGCGAGACCCCGAGCTGGCGCAAGAGATTGGCGAAGGTCGCGATATCGACCACATGGGGCAGGTTGGCGAGGGTCACCGTCTCGTCGGTGAGAAGCGTCGCCGCCATCAGCGGCAGCGCCGCGTTCTTGGCGCCGCCGACCTGGACCTCGCCGCGAAGCGGCCGGCCGCCGCGAATCCGGATGCGGTCCATCGTCTCAGCGCCCCGCCTTCGGGAGACGGCGCTTGGAGGAAAGCGGCGAAGGCATGGCCGTGTCCGCTCTCAGAGCCTGGGCAGTGTGACGCCGCGCTGGCCCATGTACTTGCCCGCCCGGTCGGCGTAAGAGGTCTCGCAGGCCTCCTCGGCCTTGAGAAAGACGAACTGGGCCGCGCCCTCGTTGGCGTAGACCTTGGCCGGCAGCGGCGTGGTGTTCGAGAACTCGAGCGTCACGTGGCCTTCCCACTCGGGCTCGAGCGGCGTGACGTTGACGATGATCCCGCAGCGCGCGTAGGTCGACTTGCCGAGGCAGATCACGAGCACGTCGCGCGGAACCCGGAAGTACTCGACCGTGCGGGCGAGCGCGAAGCTGTTGGGCGGGATCACGCAGACCTCGGCCGTTCGGTCGACGAAGCCTTTCGCGGAGAACCGCTTGGGATCGACGATCGCCGAATCGACGTTGGTGAAGATCTTGAACTCGTTCGAGACCCGGGCGTCGTATCCATAGGACGAAACGCCATAGGAGATCACGCCTTCGCGTTTCTGGGCCTCGACGAACGGCTCGATCATGCCGCGCTCGAGCGCCATCTTGCGAATCCAGCGATCGGGCATCACGGGCATGGGCGGCGTCTCCGGGGTTGGGTCTCGGCCCTTTTACTCGAAGCCCGCTCGGCGCTCAAGCGCGCCCGGCCGGGGCGCTCAGGATGCGGACGGCTCGGGGCCGTCTTGCGCGCCTTCGCGGCGGGCGCGGGCCTGGGCCTTGCGCCGGCGCAGGTTGGCGCGGAGCGCGGCGGCGCGGCGTTCCTCGCGGGCGCGGCGTGCGGCGTTCGCGCCCGGTTCGGGCCTGGCCTTCTGCGGCCGCTCGGGCTCAGGGTCGCGTCGATCCATCGCGCTTTTCGGTCTTTCGGTTTCGGTCTTTCGGCCGGTCCGGCCGCGCTTGCGTCGGCTGCGGCACTGTGGCATTTTGCCCCGCGCCGCTCAAGGCCGTCGTCGATGCTTTCGGGCCGTCTTCCGAACGATCTGGTCTTGAGGTTCCGTCCGGTCTTTCGCCGCGGCGCGGATGGGCCTGTGCGGGGCCGGATGGCCGCGCCGCCGTAGCTCAGTGGTAGAGCGCGCCCTTGGTAAGGGCGAGGTCGAGTGTTC
>CAYYWV010000111.1:0-8034 GCA_964475385.1 uncultured Alphaproteobacteria bacterium
GCTGGTGGTAGGCGATGATGGCGAGCGTCTCGACCGCCGCGCGCGACAGCTTGCGCTGAACCTCGACGTGGCGGCTGAGATAAGGCGCGAGATCCTCGGCCGTGCGCAGCGCCCACTTGCCGGCGACCCGCACCAGATTGACGCCGCGCTCCGCATAGGCGGCCTCGAGCTCGGCAAGCAGCGCGCCGACGTCGGCCTCCTCGGGCAGGCGCGCGGCGATGGTCTCTTCGTCCAAGGGCTCGCTCGCCGCGAACAGGAGCGCCTCGACAAGGCGAAGCATCCGGCGGCCGTCGGTCATCGCTCGTCCTCCACGGCATCCACGGCGCGCAAGTAAAGCGGCGCGAAGGGCCGCGACTGGCGGATCTCGACCCGTCCCTGGCGGGCGAGCTCAAGGCTCGCGGCGAAGGTCGCGGCGAGCGCCGAGCGGCAGACCAGACGGTCGGCGAGCCCCGGCGGCAGAAAGCTCGCAAGCGTCGTCCAGTCGCGCGTCCCGCCGAGCATCCCTTGAATGCGCTTCAGCGCCTGCTCCATGGTGTGCAGGCGCACGGGCGCGATCCGGAGCCGGCCGCCCGCGGTGCGCCGCTTGTGATCGGCGTAGGCGCGCAAGAGATCGAAGTACGAAAGGTCGAAAACGTTGTGGCGCACCACGCGCACGCCTTCGGGCGCGCCGCGGGAAAACACGTCGCGGCCCAGAAGCGGCCGGCGCATCAGCCGCTCGCCCGCCTCGCGCATCGCCTCCAGCCGACGCAAGCGGAAAGCGAGCGCGTCGGCGAGCTCCTCGGCCGTGGGCTCGCCCTCTTCCTCGGGCTCGGGCAGGAGAAGCCGCGACTTGAGATACGCGAGCCAGGCGGCCATGACCAGGTAATCCGCGGCCACCTCGAGCCGAAGCGCGCGGGCCTTCTCGATGAAAGCGATATACTGGTCGGCGAGCGCGAGGATCGAGATCCGCGTAAGATCGACCTTCTGCTCGCGGGCGAGCCCGAGCAGCACGTCGAGCGGCCCTTCGTAGCCTTCGAGATCGACGACCAGGCGTCCGGCCTCGGTCTCTTGCGAGCGAGCGTCGTCCGCGCTCTCCGCCCAGCCGTTCCCGCGTTCGGTCATCGCCCCACCCGGCGCTCCTCTTTCGCCTCAGCCATGCCCGGTCAGCGTGATGATCGCATCCAGCACCACATTGACCGGCGGCCCGAGAACCCAGCTCAACACGTTCATGTCAACCCCAAGCTGCGCTCCCACCAGAGGCGCCACGAACAGAAGCAGGATCAGGATAAGCATGCCGTATCGCTCGATCCGCGCAAAGCGGTACGCAAGCGGCCGTGGTAAAAGCCCGGTCAGCACCCGGCCGCCGTCGAGCGGCGGAATCGGCAGCATGTTGAACACCGCGAGCACCACGTTGATGATCAGCGCGCGTTCGAGGTTATCGGCGATCCAGCGCCCGAGCGCGGGCGAGAACAGCGGCGTAAGGTGAAACAGAAGCCCCGCCGCGACCGCGAGCGCGATGTTGGTCGCCGGCCCCGCCAGCGCGACCCAGACCATATCGCGCTTGGGCTGATGGAGCCGCGCGAAGTTGACCGGCACCGGCTTGGCGTAGCCGAACACGAACGGCGAGTGGATCAGCAGAAGAAGCCCCGGCAGGATAATCGTTCCGAACCGGTCGACGTGGCGGAACGGGTTGAAGGTGACGCGCCCCATCCGCCGGGCGGTGTCGTCGCCGAGCCGGTCGGCGACCCAGCCGTGGGCCGCTTCGTGGAAGGTGACCGCGATCACCACCGGCAGCACCCAGACCGAGGCCGTATAGAGAACGTCGAAGACCCCTTGCCCGAACATGCCCCGCCCTGCCCTTAGCCGTCGTCGAGAAGCGCGTCGAGCCGCGCCCGCGCGGCGGCGGCGTCGAAGGGAGCGCCCGCCCGCGGGCGGGCCTCGGCGGCGGCGAGGCGCTCCAGCGCCGCCTCGTCGAGCGGACGAGCGGCGGCGGCGATCTCCCGCATCGCATCCAACGCGCCGCTGCAATGGAGGACGACGTCGCAGCCGGCGGCGAGCGCCGCCGCAGCCCGCGCGCCAAGCGCGCCCGAAAGCGCTTCCATCGCGAGATCGTCGCTCACCAGCACGCCGTCGAACCCGATCTCGCCGCGGATGACCGCGTCGATCACGCGCGCCGATACGGTCGCTGGCAAAGGGTCGAGCGCCGCATAGGCGACATGCGCCGTCATTCCCCAGGGCGCGTCGGCAAGCGCGCGAAAGGGCGCGAAGTCGCATCGCCGCAGCGCCTCCAGCGGGGCGTCGACCACGGGCAGCGCATGGTGGCTGTCGGCGCGCGCGCGGCCGTGGCCGGGCATGTGCTTGATCGCCGGCGCGACCCCGCCGGCAAGGAACCCATCGACCGCCGCGCGGCCGAGCCGGGCCACGATCTCGGGATCGTCCGAAAAGGCGCGGTCGCCGATGACGTCGTGCCCGTCGCGCGCCCGAACGTCGAGGACCGGGGCGCAATCGACCGTGATCCCAAGATCCAAGAGCTCGGCGGCGAGAAGGCGCGCATTGAGCCGCGCCGCCTCTTCCGCAGCCTCGGGCGCGCGGCGGGCGAGCGCGCCGAAACGCCCGGCCGCCGGGGCCTTGCGCCAGTGCGGCGGCCCCAGGCGGGCGACCCGGCCGCCTTCCTGGTCGATAAGCACGGGCGCCGTCTCGCGTTCGACCGTTTCGCGGAGCGCGCGGACCAGCGCGCGCACCTGTTCGGGGCTCTCGCAGTTGCGGGCGAACAGGATGAAGCCGAGCGGGCGGACATCGGCGAAAAAACGCCTTTCGGCCTCGCCGAGCGCGGTCCCGGCGAGCCCGAAGATGACGGCGAGCGGCGGCGTCATCGGAACGCCGCGCCGCCCGTCCGCCGCGCCCATCGCGGGACGCCGCAGGCCAACGCGCGCGCGCTCACGGTCTCACCACCAGGCAGTCGAGCTTGCGCGCCTTGAGCTTCGCGCAGAGCGCGCGGGCCTCGGCCGCGTTCCTCAGCGGGCCGGCGCGCAGGCGGTAGTACACGCCCTTCTCGGCGCCGAGGTCGACCTTGCGCACCAAGGGTTTGAGCTTGCCGAGAAGATCGCGATGGGCCTTGGCGAGCCGCGTCCAGGCGGCGTCCGCCTTGGCTCGGCTTCGGAAAGCGGCGATCTGGACCAGATAAGCGCCGGCCGGGGCCTTGGCGGTCGCCTTGGATGCGACAGAGGACGCGGTCTTGGCGGGCGCAGGCGGCGGGCTCGTCTTCTTCGCCGTCGTCTTGGCCGGCGTCTTCGTCGTCGTTTTAGGCGTCGTCTGGGCGGGTTGCGCGGCCGGGGCGGGCGCGGCCTTTTGAGGCCCCGCTGGGGGCGGCGGAACCGGCGACGCCGCCGCGGCAGGCGGCGCGGGCGGCTCCGGCGGCGGCAAGGGCTCCTCGGGCGGGGGCAGCAAGCGTTCGACCTTCTTCTCGCCCTTTCCGTCCGCGCCCTCGGTGATCGCCTGATAGACGAGCTTGTCCTGGTTGGGAATGGTCATGCCGCCGGGCTCGTCGGGGCGTTTCTTGGTCGGCCCGGGCTCGGCGCGGACCAGCGGCACCTCGCCCGGCGGCTCGCTTCCCGAAAGGCGCGAGTACAGATAGCCGCCTACGCCGGCCACCGCGGCGATGAGCACCAGCACGCCGGCGAGAAAGACCGGATGGCGGCGGCGCGGCGCATCCTCGTCGGGAAGCCCGCCGTCGGGGAAACCGCCCGGATCGGGATCGGTGCTCATCTAACGCATCTCCTCGACCGGCTCCACGCCGAAGATCCCAAGCCCCGCGGCGATGACCTGCGCGACCGCCCGCAACAGCGCGAGCCGCGCTCGAGTCAGCGCCCGATCCTCCGCCACGATAAAGCGCAAGGCCGGGTCTTCCTTGCCCCTGTTCCAAAGGCCGTGGAAAGCGGCCGCCAGATCGTGAAGATAAAAGGCGATTCGGTGCGGCTCATGGGCCTCGGCAGCGGTTTCCACCTGGCGAGGCCAGGCGGCCAGCAGCTTGATCAAAGCAAGCTCGCCATCGTCGGTCAAGCGATCGAGCGGGGCGGCGGCGAGCGCCTCGGGCGAGACGTCGAGCCCGGGCGTCGCGGCGCAGGCGTTGCGCAACACCGAATGCACCCGGGCGTGCGCGTACTGAACGTAGAAGACCGGGTTGTCCTTCGACTGCTCGGTGACGCGCACGAGGTCGAAGTCGAGCGGCGCGTCGTTCTTGCGCGTCAGCATGATGAAACGGACCACGCCCTTGCCGACCTCGTCGACCACCTCGCGCAAGGTCACGAAGCGGCCCGCGCGCTTCGACATCTTCACCGGTTCGCCGCCGCGCAGGAGCTTGACCATCTGGCAGAGCTTGACGTCGAGCTCGACCTTGCCGTCGGACAGCGCGCGCACCGCCGCTTTCATGCGCTTGACGTAGCCGCCGTGGTCGGCGCCCCAGACGTCGATCAGCGAATCGAAGCCGCGTTCGAGCTTGTCGAAGTGGTTGGCGATGTCGCCTGCGAAGTAGGTCCAGCTTCCGTCCGACTTTTTGAGCGGACGGTCGACGTCGTCGCCGAAGGCCGTCGAGCGGAACAGGGTCTGCGGCCGGGGCTCCCAGTCGTCGGGCTTCTTGCCCTTGGGCGGGTCGAGAACGCCCTCGTAAATCAACCCTTTCTCGGCGAGCCGATCCAGGGTCGCCTGGACGCGGCCGGCTTCGACCAGCGCGCGCTCGGAGGTGAAGACCTCTTGGCGGATGCCGAGCGCGGCGAGGTCGTCGCGCACGAGCGCCATCATGCGCTCGACCGCGAAGTCGCGAAAGACGGGGAGCCAGTTCTCCTCGGGCGCGTCGCGCCAGCGTTCTCCGTCGCGTTCGGCGAGCGCCGCGCCGACCGGCTTCAGATAGTCCCCCGGATAGAGATCGGCGAACGCCTCCTCCGGAACCCTCTCGCCCAGCGCCTCGCGGTAACGCAGATGGACCGAACGCGCGAGCTGGTCGACCTGGGCGCCTGCGTCGTTGACGTAGTACTCGCGCGTGACCGCGTAACCCGCCTTCTCCAGGAGCGCGGCAAGCGCATCGCCGTAAACCGCGCCGCGAGCGTGGCCGACATGCAACGGCCCGGTCGGATTGGCCGAAACGTACTCGACGTTGACCTTGCGCCCGCGGCCCAAATCGGAGGCCCCATAAGCCTCGCCCGCGGCGAGCATGGCGGCGAGCTGGCGACGCCAATAGGCGTCGGAAAGCCGAAGATTGATGAAACCGGGGCCGGCGACCTCGGCCTTGGTCACGTCATCGCGGGCCTCGAGCCGGGCGGCGATCAACTCCGCGAGCTGACGCGGCGGCGATTTGGCCTCTTTGGCGAGCACGAGCGCGGCGTTGGTCGCGAGATCGCCGTGGCGGGGATCGCGCGGCGGCTCGACCGTGACGCGTCCCGTATCGAGCCCGGCGGGCAGCGCGCCGGCGGCCGAAAGAGCCTCTATAATTACATTAATAATATCCTTGAACTCTTTGAATACGTTCGTCATATCGTTGGGCGTTTCCCTTTGATCCGGGTGTACTCGTCGATCGCGTAGCGGTCGGTCATGCCGGCGATGTAGTCGGCGGCGATGCGGGCGCGTCCCGCCTCGTCCTGGACGGCCGCGCGCGCCGACCAGGTCTCTGGCATGCGCTCGGGCGCGGTGAAAAAGACGTCGAACAGAACGCCGAGAATCTCCTTCGCCGCTTCGGTCCGCGCGAGCACGCGCGCGTGGCGGTACATATGCGCGCCGAGAAACGCCTTCAAGGCGCGATCGTTGGCCCGCATCGACTCTGAAAAGGCGATCACGGGCCGGCCCAGCCGGCGCACCGCATCAGCGCTGGCCGGCGCCGCTTCGTCGAGCCTGCGGCGGCTTTCGGCGATCAGGTCGCCCACCATGCGGTCGATCATGCGGCGGACCGATTCGTGGATCAGGCGCTGGGGCTCGAGCCCCGGGTACGCGGCCGCGACCTCGGCGAAGACGGGGCCGGCGAGCGGCACCTCGGCGAGATCGTCGACCGAAAAGAGACCCGCGCGCAGGCCGTCGTCGATGTCGTGGTTGTTGTAGGCGATGTCGTCGGCAAGCGCGGCGACCTGGGCCTCGGCGCTGGCGTAGGTGTCGAGCGCAAGGTCGAGCCCGGCGATGGACTCGGCGATCGGCGGCGGCACCCGATCCGCGCCGTTCGGCCCGATCAGCGGTCCGTTGTGCTTGACCACGCCTTCGAGGGTCTCCCAGGTCAGATTGAGGCCGTCGAAGTCGGCGTAACGCGCCTCGAGCCGGGTCAGCACCCGCAGCGTCTGGGCGTTGTGATCGAACCCGCCGTAAGCCGCCATCGCCGCATCGAGCGCGGCCTCGCCCGCGTGCCCGAACGGCGGGTGGCCGAGGTCGTGGGCGAGCGCGAGCGCCTCGGCGAGATCCTCGTCGAGCGCCAGCGCCCGGGCGATCGAGCGCGCGATCTGGGCCACCTCGAGGCTGTGGGTCAACCGCGTGCGGTAGTGGTCGCCCTCGTGGAAGACGAACACCTGGGTCTTGTACATCAGGCGGCGGAAGGCGGTGGAGTGCACGATCCGGTCGCGGTCGCGCTGAAAGACCGTGCGGGTCGCGCTTTCCGGTTCGGGGAAGCGGCGCCCGCGGCTTTGCCACGGCTTCGACGCGTAAGCCGCCGTTGCGCCGCCACGGGGTGGCTCCTTCGGCATGGCCGGGAAGCTAGCCCCGCGCAGGCGCATGATCAACGACCCATTGGGGGCGGCTTGAATTTTCGCCGGGTCTTTCCACATTAGCTGTTATAATTCGTCCCGCGAACGGGGCTTTTCCCGGGTTGAGAAGTCGAGGAGAGCGAAGATATGCCCGAACCGTCGGCGCCGATTTCGCTGAGCGAGCGCGCGGCGCGCCGCATCCGTCAGATCGTCGAGGCCGAGAACGCGCCCGGGGCGCGGCTTCGCGTATCCGTCGTCGGCGGCGGCTGCTCGGGCTTCCAATACTCGTTCAGCCTCGACGACAAGGTTCAGGACGACGACCAGGTGGTCGAGCGCGACGGCGCAGGGCTCGTGGTCGACAACGTCTCGCTGATGTACCTCGCCGGCTCCGAGGTCGACTTCGTCGAGGAGCTTGCGGGCTCCTACTTCGTCATCCGCAACCCCAACGCCACCGCGTCCTGCGGCTGCGGCAACTCGTTCGCGGTCGCGCTCTGATCTTCGCGCGGGCGCGCCTTCGCCGCGGCGGGACGGCCTATGCGCATCGCAACCTGGAACGTCAACTCGATCAAGGCGCGCCTGCCGCTGGTGCTCGACTGGCTGCGCGCCTTCGTCCCCGACGTCGCGCTTCTCCAAGAGACCAAGACCGTCGATGACGACTTCCCCCGGCTCGAGATCGAGGATCTCGGCTACAACGTCGCCGTCCACGGCCAGAAGAGCTACAACGGGGTGGCGATCCTCTCGAAGCGTCCGATCGAAGACCTGCGCCGGGGCCTTCCCGGCGACGAGGACGACGATCAGGCGCGCTACATCGAGGCGGTGACCGGCGGGGTGCGCGTGGCCTCGATCTACCTTCCCAACGGCAACCCGGTCTCTTCGGAGAAGTTTCCTTACAAGCTGCGCTGGATGGAGCGGCTGCGGGCGCACGCCGAAACGCTCTTGCGCTACGAGGAGGTGATGGCGCTCGGCGGCGACTACAACGTCGCGCCCGCCGACGCCGACGTCTACGATCCCGAAGCCTGGGCCGACGACGCCTTGTGCCGGTTGGAAAGCCGCTCGCAGTTCCGCGCCCTTCTCTACCTCGGCCTGACCGAGGGCTGGCGCGCGCTGCACCCGGACGAGACCGGGGCCTACAGCTTCTGGGACTACCAGCAAGGGCGCTGGCAGCGCGACGAAGGCCTGCGCATCGACCATCTCCTGCTGTCGCCCCAGGCCGCCGACCGGCTTGCCGCCTGCGAGATCGACCGCCGCCCGCGGGGCTGGAAGCGCGCGTCCGACCACACCCCGGTCTGGTGCGCGCTCGACGTCCCGGGATGGTGAGCGCGGCGAGCCTGCGCCACGAGGG
>CAYYWV010000112.1:0-7523 GCA_964475385.1 uncultured Alphaproteobacteria bacterium
GGCGCGCTCTCCGGCGGCGCGCGCCTTGCGGCGGCCGCGCCCGATGCGGGCGTTCAGGGCCGCGCTTGGGCCACGTCGTCGATGAAGAGCTGGACCCGGTCGCGGCCGTAGCGGTTATCGGCGCGCAAATGCCCCGCCACGTGCAGCGTCGCCCCGCGGGCCTGCAACAGCGCGGTCCCGATCGGGGTCTCGAGGCTGCGAAAGGCGATGGCGTCGAGCCTTCCCGGCCCTTCGCCCGCGAGAACGCACTTCACGTGGCGGCCGCCGACCACATCGGCGTGCACCACCCGGCTGCGGGCGAGCGCAAACCGCGGCTCGGCGTTGCCGACCCCGAACGGTCCGACCCGGTCGAGCAGCCCGACGAGCTCGGGCGTCGCCGCGCCCACCGAGATCGCCCCGTCGAGCCCGAGCGCAGGCGCCGCCCCGACGGCCGCGACGGCGCTCGCCAGCCGCTCGGCGAGGAAGGCGCGGAGCGCATCGAGGCGGGGGGCGGCCACGGTCAATCCGGCCGCCGCCGGATGCCCGCCGCCGTTGATCAGATGGCCGGCCTGGCGGGCGGCGATCACCGCCGCGCCGACGTCGACCCCGGGGATCGAGCGGGCCGAGCCCCGCCCCAGCTCGCCGTCGAGGGCGACCACGAAGGCCGGACGGTGATAGCGCTGAACCAGCCGGCTCGCGACGATGCCCACGACCCCCGGGTGCCAGCCCTCGCCGGCCGCGAAGACCACAGAGCCCGGCGCGCCCGCGGCCTCGATCTGCGCGCAGGCCGCGGCCTCGACCCCGGCCTCGATCTCGCGCCGCTCGCGGTTGAGCGCATCGAGCCTGAGCGCGAGCGCCATCGCCTCTTCCGGGTCGTCGGTGGTGAGCAGCCGCGCGCCCAGGTCGGCCTTGCCCACGCGCCCGCCCGCGTTCAGCCGCGGGCCGAGCACGAAGGCCGCATGGTAGGCGCCGGGGCGCTCGCGCAGGCCGGCGATGTCGGCAAGCGTCTTGAGCCCCAGGTTGTCGCGCCGGGCCATGACCTTGAGCCCCTGGGCGACCAGCGCCCGGTTGACGCCGGTGAGCGGCACCATGTCGCAGATGGTGCCGAGCGCGACGAGGTCGAGCCAGGCGCGAAGGTCGGGCTCGGGCCTACGCGCGAACCAGCCGGCCTCGCGCAGCGCCCGGTTGATCCCGACGACCAAGAGGAAGGCGACGCCCACCGCCGCGAGCGTCCCACAGCCCGAAGCGTCGTCGAGCCGGTTGGGATCGACCACCGCGACCGCCTCGGGCAGCCGTGGCTCGGCCACGTGGTGGTCGATGACGATGACGTCGAGCCCGGCGCGGCGCGCCTCGGCCAGCGGCTCATAGGCGCTGATTCCGCAGTCGACCGTCACCACGACCCGGGCGCCCTCGGCCTTGAGCCTGAGAAGCGCGGGCGCATTCGGCCCATAGCCTTCGATCAGGCGGTCGGGAATATAGATCGCGGCGCGCCCGCCGACCGCCGCGAAGTAGCGGGCCAGAAGCGCCGCGGCGGTCGCCCCGTCGACATCGTAGTCGCCGAACACGACCACCGGCTCGTCCTTGCGCACCGCATCGACCAAGCGGCGGACCGCCTTGTCCATGTCGACGAGCCGCGAAGGATCGGGAAGCGACGCGCGCAGACGCGGGTTGAGGAAGGATTCGGCGGCGTCGGCCTCGACCCCCCGGGCGGCCAGAACCCGGCCGACGATTTCGGGCACGTCGAGCCTTTGGGCGAGCGCGAGCCCGGCCCGCGAATCGGCCAGCCGCGGCCGCCAGCGGCGGCCGCTGACCGAGCGCTCGACGCCGAGGACCGCCTCCATCAGGCCGGCCAGCGGGCTTCGCCCTCGAGCATCGGCTTGCGATGGATGTCGTGCCGGGCGTCGATCACGCGCACGGTCCCGGTCTTGGAGCGCATCACCAGCGACTGGGTGGTCACGCCGCCTTTGAAGCGATGGACGCCTTTGAGCATCCAGCCCCCCGTCACGCCGGTCGCGGCGAACATGATGTCGCCGTGCGCCAGCTCGTCGAGGGTGAACTTGCGCTCGAGATCGTCGATCCCCATGCGCTTGGCGCGCTCGCGCTCCTCGCCGCTGCGAAAGACGAGCCGCCCCATCATCTGCCCGCCGATGCACTGAAGCGCGGCCGCGGCGAGCACGCCTTCGGGCGCGCCGCCGATTCCCATGTAGATGTCGATGCCGGTCTCGGGCCGGGTGGTCGCGATGACGCCGGCGACGTCGCCGTCCTGAATCAGGCGGATGCGCGCGCCGGCCTCGCGGACCTTCGCGATCAGCTCTTCGTGGCGCGGCCGGTTGAGGATCATGACGACCAGATCGGAAACCTCGCAACCGCGGGCCTTGGCGAGGTTCGCGAGGTTTTTGCCCGGGGCCTCGTCGAGATCGACCACCCCTTCGGGCAGGCCGGGGCCGACCGCGATCTTGTCCATGTAGGTGTCGGGGGCGTGAAGAAAGCCGCCGTGTTCGGCCATCGCCATCACCGAAAGCGCGTTCGGGCCGCCGGTGGCGCAGATCGTGGTGCCTTCGAGCGGGTCGAGCGCGATATCGACCTTGGGGCCGTTTCCGGTGCCGACGGTCTCGCCGATGAAGAGCATCGGGGCTTCGTCGCGCTCGCCCTCGCCGATGACGACCGTGCCGTCGATGTCGAGGCCGTTGAGCGCCTGGCGCATGGCGTCGACCGCCGCCTGATCGGCGCTGTGTTCGTCGCCGCGCCCCATCCACTTCGCGCTCGCGATGGCGGCCGCCTCGGTCACCCGCACCGCCTCGAGGGCCAGATTCCGGTCCAGACTGCCGCTTTTGTCCATGTCGTCACCTCCCACTGTCACAAGGCTTCGATTCGTATCATACGCGGGCGTTCGAGCACGGTCTCGAGCGCGGCGATCCGGGCCAGCGCGCGCTGCATCGCGGCCTCGTCGGTCTCGTGGGTGGTGATCACCACCGGCACCCCGTCGTCCGGGTTGCGGCCGCGCTGGATCAGCGCCTCGACCGAGACCTGCTCGTCGCGCAGCGCCGCGGTGACGTCGGCCATCACGCCGGGGCGGTCGACGACCATGAGCCGAATGTAGTAGGCCCCGCGGTGGAGCGCCATCTCGGCCGCAGGCTGCGCCGAGAGATCGCCCGCCGGCACGCCGAAGACCGGGAGCCGCGCGCCGCGCGCGATATCGACGAGATCGGCGACCACGGCCGAGGCGGTCGGACCTGCGCCCGCGCCCCGGCCCACGTATAGGGTGCGGTCGACGAAGTCGCCTTCGGCCACGACGGCGTTGAACACGCCGTCCACATGGGCGATGGGCTCGGCGGTCGGGACCAGGCAGGGATGGACGCGCTGCTCGATCCCGTGATCGGTGCGGGCGGCGATGCCGAGGAGCTTGACCCGATAGCCGAGCTCGCCGGCAAAGCCGATGTCGAGCGCGGCGATGTCGCGAATCCCTTCGACATACACGGCGTCGAAGTCGACCGGTCGGCCGAAGGCGACGCTCGCGAGGAGCGCGATCTTGTGGGCGGCGTCGATTCCGTCGATGTCGAAGCTCGGGTCCGCCTCGGCGTAGCCGAGCGCCTGGGCCTCGGCGAGCACGTCGTCGAAGTCGCGGCCCTGCTCGGTCATCGCGCTCAGGATGTAGTTGCAGGTGCCGTTGAGGATGCCGAACACCCGGCTGACCGCGTTGCCGGCGAGCCCCTCGCGGAGCGCCTTCACGATAGGGATTCCGCCGGCCACCGCCGCCTCGTAGCCGAGCGCGACCCCGGCCGCTTCGGCCGCGGCGGCGAGCGCGGTGCCGTGGTGGGCGAGCATCGCCTTGTTGGCCGTCACCACCGGCTTTCCCCTTTCGATCGCGGCCCGGCAGAGGGCGAGCGCCGGCCCGTCGGCGCCGCCGATGAGCTCGACCACCACGTCGACCTCCTCGTCGGCGGCGAGCGCCAAGGCGTTGTCGTGCCAGCGCGCGGCCCCGAGCTCGATCCCGCGGTCGCGATGGCGGTTGCGGGCCGAAACGGCGACGAGCTCGAGCCGCCGCCCGCAACGGCGCGCGAGATCCTCGGCGTGGGCCGCAAGCAGACGGACGACGCCGCAGCCGACGGTTCCGAGACCGGCGACGCCGATTCGGAGCGGCGCGCTCACCGGCCGCCCTCCGCCGATGCGGACGGCGCGGCCGACGACCGACTGCCAAGACCCCCGAAACCGGCCCCCATGATTAGAAATCGAGGTAGACTTCAGCCCGGCGGTTGCCCGCCTCGCCCGACGGCATCCACTCGTAATAGACGGGGTCGTTGTCGCCGACCGCGCCGACAAACAGGGCTTCGGGTTCGACGCCCAGCCTGATGAGCTCCTGCGCGACCGCACGGGCGCGCTTGAGCGAGATCTCGAAATTCACGAGCTTGTGCTTGGCGAGCGGCATCTCGCGGGTCCGGCTCGAGGCGTGGCCGACCACGCGGACCGTGCCGCCGCGCTCCTTGTGAAGCCTGGCGACCTTGCGAAGCGCGCGTTTGGCTTCGGCGGTCAGCGCCGCCGAGCCGACGGCGAAGTGGATGACGGCGGCGCGGACCGTGTTCGCCGAACCGGTTCCCCGGAACTCGTTCAGATCGCGGACGGCGCCGAGCTCGGCGCGCGCGAGCTTGTCGGCGGAGGAAGCGCCAAGAGCGGCCGTCGATGGTTGTGCGGGCGCGGGCGACAGCGCCGGCGCACTGGCCGCCGGCGGCGAGGCAGGCGGCGGCGGCAGCTTGCCGCTCGACGGCGGCGCGACCGCGCGCGGCCCCGATTCAGCGAACAAACGATTGAACAGGGCCTGAACGTCGACCGGCCCGGTGGTCTCGGGCGCGCGGGAGGCGACTTGAACCGGCGTCTGCGCGACGCCCGCCTGGGCGGGAGCCGCCGCGCGGCTCGGGCTCGGCGTCTCGACCCGAGTGGACGACGCCGGCTCGGGAGCGGGCTCCGGCGGCGGGGACGGCGCCGCTTTCGGCTCTGGGTTAGACGGCGCGGGCGGCGCGGGCTCGGCCGCGACCGCGGTCGGCTCCGGCTGCGGAGCGCTTGTGTAGCGAGCGTTTTTTCGATCGGCGGCAAGCCCTTCGGCGACCTTCTCGAGATCGGCGAGCTTGGCCTCGCGCGACGGCCGCTCGGGCACATCGCCGAGGGATGGGAAAGGCTGATCGGCCCCCGGCGCGGGCGGCGGCTTTTCCATCTTGGCTTCGTCGGTCGAATCGCCCGAGAAGACGCCGGCCGCGCTCTTGTACCACTCGACCGGATTGGCGTAGTCGGGAACCTGCGAGCAGCCGCCGAGGAGCAGCGCGCCGGCGGCGAGTACGACACCAATCACCCTATACGGCGATCCTTGCGACGGTTGGCGGCGGAAAAGGGATGGTGGCGGCCGGGTCATGCGTCTTTGCCCTCGGTCTTGCCCTCGATAGCGGGATGGCGACGCCACGCCGCTGCGCGGCGGCAAGGTAATTCTTTAGCGTCTTGAAGTTATGGGATACGTAGACATTTTAACCTTGCGCGCGGTCACATTACCTGATTTACCGCTGCGCTTAAAGGTCCGATCGATGACGGCGCCTGTCATGGCGCGCGCGATCGCGATTCTCCAGGGTCAAGTCGAGGACGTTTACAGATGGCCGACCAAGGCAGCCGTCGCGAGGAGCAGAAGAACCAAGCTCAGCCCGAGAACCCCGCCGCAACCATGGCGGAGATCGCGGCCCGGAGCCAGCGCATCGTCAACGAGTTTCTCACCCGTCAGGCCGAGGCGGACGGGCTCGGCATGGCCGATCCGCTCAATGTCGGCAGCGCCTTTCTCGAAATGACGGCCAAGATGATGGCCGATCCCGCCAAGCTCGCCCAGGCCCAGATGAACCTGTGGCAGGACTACATGGAGCTGTGGCAGCGCGCCGCCCAGCGCATGCTGGGCCAGGAGACCGAGCCCCTGGTCAAGCCCGAGCCCGGCGACCGCCGCTTCCGCCACGCCGACTGGGACGAGAACCTCCTGTTCGACTTCATCAAGCAGTCGTACCTTCTGACCGCGCGCTGGCTGCAATCGACCGTGCGCGACGTCGAGGGGCTCGACGACAAGACGGCCAAGAAGATCGACTTCTACACTCGCCAGTTCGTCGATGCGATGGCCCCCAGCAACTTCGTCATGACCAACCCCGAGGTGCTGCGGGCGACCATCGAAAGCCACGGCGAGAACCTGGTCCGCGGGCTTAACAACCTGCTCGCCGACCTCGAGCAAGGCAAGGGCCGCCTGCGCATCAAGATGACCGACTACGAGGCCTTCGAGCTCGGCAAGAACATCGCGCTCAGCCCCGGCAAGGTGATCCACCAGAACGAATTGATGCAGCTCATCCAGTACGCGCCGGCGACCGAAACGGTCTATGAGCGGCCGCTGCTCATCATCCCGCCGTGGATCAACAAGTTCTACATCCTCGACCTCCAGCCCAAGAACTCCTTCGTCAAATGGGCGGTCGAGCAAGGCTACACCGTGTTTGTCATCTCCTGGGTGAACCCGGACGAGACGCTCGCGCACATGACCTTCGACGATTACATGCTGCTCGGCCCGTTGGCGGCGCTGGACGCGATCGAGCGAGCGACGGGCGCGCGCGAGGCCACGGCCATCGGCTACTGCCTCGGCGGCACACTGCTCGCCTGCACGCTCGCCTACATGGCGGCCAAGGGGGACGAGCGCATCAAGGCGGCGACCTTCTTCGCCTCGATGGTCGACTTCTCGGAGGCCGGGGAGCTCGAGGTCTTCATCGACGAGGAACAGCTCTCGGCGCTCGAGGAGCGGATGCGCAAGACCGGTTACCTCGAAGGCTCGGACATGGCGACGACCTTCAACATGCTGCGCGCGAACGACCTGATCTGGTCGTTCGTGGTCAACAACTACTTGCTCGGCAAAGACCCCTTCCCGTTCGACCTTCTGTACTGGAACTCGGACTCGACGCGGATGCCGGCCGAGATGCACGCCTTCTACCTGCGCCGCATGTACCAGGAGAACCGGTTGGTCGAACCCGGCGGGATCGAACTCGACGGAGTGCCGATCGACCTGCGCAAGATCAAGACGCCGGCCTATATCCTGGCCGCGCGCGAGGACCACATCGCGCCGTGGAAGTCGACCTATGCGGCGACCCGGCTTTACTCGGGGCCGGTGCGCTTCGTGCTCGCCGCCTCGGGCCATATCGCGGGCGTCATCAACCCGCCCGCGGCCAAGAAGTACGCTTACTGGACCAACGCCAAGATCGCCGAGACGCCCGAGGCCTGGCTCGAAGGGGCGAAGGAGCACCCCGGCTCCTGGTGGCCCGACTGGCACCGCTGGAACGCGCGGCGCTCGGGCCCCAAGGTCAAGGCGCGCCGCCCCGGCGACGGCAAGCTCAAGCCGATCGAGGACGCCCCCGGCTCTTACGTCCGGGTCCGCGCGCACTGATCCTTTGGAAAAGGCGCCCCGCGAGCCCACCGCTTCGCGGCGGGACCATCGCCCCTCACCTTCCCACCGCTTGGCGGCGGGCCTCCCTCTTCCGCGAGGGCGGAGG
>CAYYWV010000113.1:0-7498 GCA_964475385.1 uncultured Alphaproteobacteria bacterium
CGTGAGCTGCTTCTCGATGCCGTAGGCGCAGAACGGGCAGGCCAATCCGTCGACCTTGAGCTGATAGCGGCTTTGGGCCGCGAACGCCGCTGCGGGCAGAAGCAGGAGCGACAGTCCAATGGCCGCCATCCTCATAAGTTTGGTCGTTTGCGTAAGCATTGGGTTTTCCTCCATCGATCGCAGGTTCTCGACGATCCCCCCTTTCGCTTCAGAAGTGGTAGACGAACTCGATACGCGCCCGGTAGTCGGACGACGGCTGGTTTCCGTTCAGATTATGGGCGATCGGAATCTGGACGCCGCCCCGGATCGCAAGCTGGCGATAGGTCCACCAGACCACGGGCGAGACGAACAGCTCCCAGCCCCCCGTGTCGGCGAGCGCCGCGCCGTTGAGATCATCGCGCGCCGATCGCTCCCAGTTGAGCTCGAGCATCAAGACCGTGTCGGGTTCGTCGTAGGCGGAGAGCGCCGGTCGGACGCCGCCGACCAGGTTGAGGAACTGCTTATCGCCTTTCTCGAGGCCGCCGCCGCCTTCGGTGTTGGCCCGGTAGACGGCGCTCGCGAACCAGTACCAGCGGCGCGATTCGTATCCCGTGGCGATTCCGCCGATAAGGTCGGTCGAGCCGGTGCCGAGCCGGGGGCTGCGGTCGTCGTCGCCGGTCGGAAGCTTGATCTTGAAGAGCGCCGCGGCCTTGTACTGCGCACCGGGAACGTCGCGCTTCCAGAACTGGTACTTGGTGTCGAGGGTGATGTCGCCGATCCCGTTGGCGTCGCCGCTGTTATCGAAATCGCGCTTGGCGTAAGGGATCTCGATTCCGACCTCCCAATCGGCGGTGAGCCCGTACTCGGCCTCCGCCGAGACTTCGTAGGCGGTCTCGCGCTCGCCGGCGCCGGTCGCTTCCTCGGTATGCAGCCCGAGCCTGAGCTCCGTCCCGCCCTTGAAGATCGTCTCGGGCGCGGGGCTGAACAGGGGGCCGTGGGCCTCGGCCGGCGCTCCGAACGCCGCCGTTGCGGCGAAAGCGATGAGTGAGAAAAGGCGTCCTTTTTTCATTTCGACCGGTTGCTCTTTCGATCCGCGTCGGGGGCGTCTTCCCTGGTGGTGAACGCGCTCAGAATCGAGCAGGCGCGCAGCGCGCCGCGCCCCGGGCAGGCCGCGATCAGCTCGTCGAGCGCGTCGCGAATCCGCTCAAGCTGCGCGATCTTGCGGGTGACCTCGTCGCGTTTGACGGTCGCCCGCGCCCGCACGTCGCGACAGTCGGCCTTGGGGTCGGCCCGCAACGACAGGAGATCCTCGATTTCGCGAAGGGAGAACCCGAGCTCTTGAGCTTGGCGGATGAACCGGATTCGCTGGACGGTCTCCGCCGGGTAGTCCCGGAATCCGCTCCCTTCCGGCTTCGGGGGCTGTTCGATCAGCCCCTTGCGTTCGTAGAACCGAATGGTCTCGACGCCGACGCCGGCCTCGCGGGCCGCTTTGCCGATGGTTCTGCAGCTCATGGCGTTCATCTCGAAAAGCAGTGTGCGCTCCGTATCATGATACGGAGTCAAGAGGGAATTTCAGGGTTCCAGATAGGGCCGCCCGGGCCGTTGCGGACAGGGCGCTCACCGACCGCGCGCGAGCGCCGTTCTGAGCGTGTAGAGCGTCACCTCGCCGAAGGAGTTGAAACGCAGCGGCAGGAAGGAAACGCCGGCCCCCCGACTGGTGTAGCCGACCATCGCGCCGCAGCGCCAGAACCCGGACGCGAAGCGGCGGTGGCGGCGCAGGTTGGTCGCGATCGGCCGGCCGCCGGGCAGGCAGATCTGGCCGCCGTGGGTATGGCCCGAGAGATACAGCGCAAAGCCCGCGCGGGCGGCGACGTCGGCGATCTCGGGCGAGTGCACGAGCGCGATGCGGAACCCCTCGGGCGCGGCGCGAAGCGCGGCCGGCGCCGCTTCGCTGTAGAAGTGATGAACGTCGTCGAGGCCCGTGAAGTGCACCTTATCCGCGCCCCGGGCGACGGTCGCGGTCTCGTTCACGAGCACCCGCGCGCCCAGGCTCTCGAGCGGCGCGACCAGGCGCAGGCTGTCGTGGTTGCCGAGGGTGGCGAGAATGCCGTCGCGAACGCGCAAGGCGGCGATCACCGGACGCAGCGCCGCGATGGTCTGCTCCGTGTCGCGCCGGCGGCCGTCGCCGTAGTCGCCGGTCATCACGCAGAGATCGGCCTCGACGCCCTCGATGCAGGCGCGCAGCCGCGTCGCCGTCTCGTCGAGCCGCGTGATATGGGGGTCCGTGATGTGCAGAATGCGGTAGCCGTCGAAGGCCGCCGGCAGGCCGGGAAGCGCGACCTCGTGCTGAAGGAGGCGGATATCGAGGGCGTTGCGCACCCCCCGCCAGTAGAGCCCGCGCAACAGCGCGGCGACGTCGACCCGGCGGACGAAGGCGCGCAGCGGCCGCCAGCTATGGCCAAGCAGCGTCTTGCGCACCGGCGAAGGCGCGCCGCTTTCGATCAGCCGCCGCCGCTCGGCCCAGAGCGCGCGCGCCTCCCCGTCGCGCCCGCTAAGGCCCTGGGCCACGGTCTCGCGCACCCGCCCGCCGAGCTCGTTCATCGCCGTCGCCTTTGCGCGTTTCACCGTCTTCGTCGCCTGCGCGGGCAGTGTAGCAGCTTGTCGGCCCCGGGTGGGGCGCGCATAATCGCGGCCGCGCGCGGTCGGTCGCGAGCGGCCGGCGACAGGCGACGATTGGAGAGGACGGCCCGGCCATGAGCGATTCCCAGCCCATCCTGCGCGACGGCGCGGTCGCGCTCGTCACCGGCGCGAGCGCAGGCATCGGCGCCGCGATCGCCGAAGCGTTGGTCGCGCGCGGTTGCCGGGTGATCGGGGCGGCGCGACGCAAGGCGGCGCTGGCCGCGCTCGCCGACCGGCTCGGGCCGGCGTTCCATCCCCGCCCGCTCGACGTGACCGACGCCGCGGCCACCGCCCGGCTGATCGACGATCTTCCGCCCGAGCTCCGCGCGATCGACATTCTGGTCAACAACGCCGGCCACGACGTGGGCGGGCGCAAGCGCTTCGACCTCGGCGACGCCGAGGCCTGGGCCGCCATCGTCGAGACCAACCTCACTGGCATGATCCGGGTGGCCCGCGCGGTCGCGCCGGGCATGGTCGCGCGCGGGCGCGGGCATATCGTCAATTTGGGCTCGATCGCCGGAATCAGGGCCTATCCCGGCGGCTCGATCTACGCCGCCACCAAGTTCGCCGTGCGCGGCTTCTCGGAAGGGTTGCGCATGGACTACGCGGGATCGGGCATCCGCGTCACCGAGATCGCGCCCGGCACCGTGCGGACCGAGTTCGCCTATCGCCGCTGGCCCGACGATCCCGCGCGCGCGCGGGCCTTTTACGACGACTACGCCGATCTGCTTTCGCCCGAGGACGTGGCGCGCTGCGTGATCTTCGCGCTCGACCAGCCGCCCCATGTGTCCGTGGCCACGATCGTCGTCACCCCGTCCTCCCAGCCCATTTGAATCGACCCTAGCGGCGGGCGCGTCCCTTGGCGGCGAGCGCCTCGTCGTAGACCGCGAGATAGCGCTCGACCATCGCCTCGAGGGTGAAACGCGCCTCGATCCGCGCCCGCGCCGCCGCGCCGTGACGGCGGCGGAGCGCGGCGTCGACGACGTAAGCGGCGAGCGCATCGGCCATCGCCTGCGGATCGCCCGCGGGCGTGAGCCGGCCGGTCTCGCCGTCGACGACGAGCTCGGGGTTGCCGCCGACGTCGGTCGCGACCACCGGCAGTCCGCTCGCCATCGCCTCCAAGATGGTGTTCGAGATTCCTTCCGTGTCCGAAGGCAGCGCGAAGATATCGAAGCCCCGGTAAAACGCCGGAATGTCGTCGCGCGCGCCTGCGAGCCAGACGCGCTCGCCAAGCCCCGCGGCGGCGATGATGGCCTCGACCTCGGGCCTGAGCGGCCCGTCGCCGACCATGACGAGGCGGAGCTTCGCGGCGTCGATATCCGCCCGCGCGGCGAGCTTGGCGAAGGCGCGGGCGAGCAGGGGCTGGTTCTTCACCGTCGCCATCCGCCCGACGGCGCCGATGACCACCGCGTCGGGCGGCGCGAAGCCTGGGCGCGGCAACGGCTCGCGGCCGCCTTGCGCAGGGCGGAAGCGCTCGCCGTCGACTCCGTTGTAGATGCGAACGATCTTTCGGCGGGGCACGCCGACCACGTTCGCGAGCCAGTCCTCGAGCTCGCGCGAGAGAGGGATGTAGCGATCGACCAAGGGCGAGACCGCGCGCCGGATGGCGGCGTATTTGCGCGCTCTGTGGCCAAGCTCGGTCACGTCGCGGCCGTGCTCGCCGTGGATGCGGACCGGAACTCCGGCGAGCGCGGCGGGCGCAGCCATATCGACCGCGGGCAGGTTGCGCGTGTGCGCGATATCGGGGGCGAGCCGGCGGAGCGCCCGCCACAGCCGCCAATAGATTGCGACGTCCTTGCCGTCGCGCTTGCCGAGCGCGAGCACCGGAACCCCGGGGTCGGCGATGCGGGCGCGAAAGTCGGTGAAGTCCTTGAGGCAGACGACCGCGTGGCGAAAGCGGTCGGGCGGCGTGCGGTTGATCAGGTTGACGAGCCCGTTCTCCATGCCGCCGTAGTCGAGCCGATGGACGACATGGACGACGAGCGGCGGCCGGCCGCGAAGGTCTGCGGCGGCGGGCGCGGGGTCGTCCTCTGGCTGCGCCGGAACCTCGGCCATCGGCTGCTCTATCTCCGCGATCGGCGGCCGCGGCCGCCCCATCACTCGAAACGCCAAACAGTAAAGCGTTTTATCGCGCAGGGAAATCGACGCCGGCGCGTCCCTGGGGCGCATGGTCTCCGCGCTTGCGCCGAATTTCCGAATCGGGACAAGGCGTTAAGGGCGTGAGTCTAGATCGGCGAAAAAATCGCCCACGACCCACAATATCTTGTTGCAAAGAGGGGGCGATCCTGCTAAAAGGATGAGGCGTCAGGAGCGTGGCCGAAGCCAGCGCATGTGTCCGGGCGGGACACTCCTGACGCCTCTGGAGCCGGGCAGGCTCCCCGACGCGAGTGCGGGGAGGCGACTGACCGCAGCCACTGCTTAACGAAGCACCCCGGGCAGAGCCCTCGTCAGCGGTTGCGCGGTGTAGTCCCGCGAGGGACTTGTCGCGCTCGACGGCGGGTTGCCGATCCGCTTTGCCGGAGACCTGCGCGCCGCCTTTCCTTCCGAGGAAGAACCGGCGGCTTGCCGGCCGGAATCGCCCCGAAGGGCTTTTCCCTTTTTCCGCTTTGCGCCCCGATCCCGAGGGACCAGACCGCGGCGGCGGAAAAGTCCGGCGAAGGGTGGATGGCGGGCCTGCCGCCCGGCAATCGGCCAACCCGAAGGAAGGCTCGACCGCCGCCCGTCGATCCATTTCCGCGAACGGATCAGGATCGCCGCGAAGCTCCGATTTCAGCGAAACCGACCAAACTCTCCGAAGAGAATCCGCCGACTTCGGCAAGGAAATCTTCGCTTCGACGCCTTCGCGTCTGGAGAGTATGTTCCCCGTTTTACTGTTCGATTGCAAGAAAAAATGTAACTCTCGCTTTAATTTCTTGTGGACGAAAAGCATATTTGATTCCAAACGTTTCCGTTTTTATCCACAGATTTATTCACCAAGGACGCTTTTCGGCGCTCGCACTGTCCGAACCCGATGGAATTGATCGCAGCCGGACAGGGATCTGGCGCGAGCCGGGCGCGTCGAAATCGGCCGGTCTCGATGCGCTTGACGGCGTCTTGCGCTATCGCGCGCGCGGCAGGGTCGACAGCATCCAGGCGAGGTCGAAGCCGGCGTTATCGAATGCGCGCCGCTTGCCCGCGACCTCGGCGAGCGGGATCGTCTCCATGCGGTTGTCGCTCAGGCTGACCATCACCCCGGTCACGCCCTCGTCGAACAGCTCGACCGCGCGCGCGCCGTAGCGCAGCGAGAGAATGCGGTCGAAAGCGGTCGGCGTACCGCCGCGCTGGATGTGGCCGAGGATCGTGGTCCGCGAATCGACGCCCGCCGCCATCAGCTCCCGCGAGAGCTGGACCGAGACGCCGCCGAGCTTTTCGTAGCCTTGCGCCGTGTACTCGCCGCGCACCAACGGCACGCCGTCGTCGCGCAGGATCAACGCGCCTTCGGCGACGACGAGGATCGCGTACTCGCGCCCTCGCGCCTTGAGCCCCTTGGCCCAGGCGATCACGTCGGCGAGCGCGACCGGGTGCTCGGGCGTCAGCACGAGGTCGGCCTCGCCCGCGACCCCCGCATAGGCCGCGATCCAGCCGGCGTAACGGCCCATGACCTCGACGATCAGCACGCGGCCGTGGGCGGCGGCGGTGGTGTGCAGGCGGTCGATCGCGTCGCAAGCGGTCTGGACCGCGGTCTCGAAGCCGAAGGTGCGGTCGGTGCCGTAGATGTCGTTGTCGATGGTCTTGGGCACGCCGACAACCGCCATGCCCATCTTGTGGAAACCGTAGGTCGTGGTCAGGGTGCCGTCGCCGCCGATCGCGATCAGGCCGTCGAGCCCGAGCTCGTTGTAGCCTTCGAGAATCTGGTCCTCGGCGCCTTCGTCGAAGGGGTTGAAGCGCCGGGTGCGCAGCTCGGTCCCGCCGCGCGGCAGCCAGCGGTGCGTCGTCTTCCGGTCGAGCGGCACTATGTCGCGGTCGCGCAGGCCCAGCCAGGAGCGGCGGATGCCGATGATCCGGTGGCCAAGGGCCTCGGCGCGGAGCACGCAGCCCTGGACCACCGCGTTGATGCCGGGGGCGTCGCCGCCGCCGGTCAGAACGCCGATGCGTTTGGCTGTCGAGGTGCTGGTCACGGGCTGCGACGCATCCGAAAGAGGCGAGTGACGCGGGCGGGCATGCGCGCGCGTCGCGGGATTGTCGCCGATCCAGCCGCCTTGTCAATCGGCGCGGCGCGCCCGCTTCGCTCCCGTCCGCCTAAGACGATGGACGTCGTTCCGGACGCGAAGCGGGGGCGCTACTCGCCCGCGCGCCAAGCGGCGACGAGACGCCGGGCGGCGGCGAGCTCGTCCGCGCTCATGCGTCGGGCGACGCCGTCGCGGCCGGCGCGCGCGGCGCGGTTTCCTTTCTCGGCGGCGAGGCTGAACCAGAGATAGGCGCGCTGCGGGTCGCGCGGCGCGCCCTTGCCCGCGAAGTACATGACGCCGAGCCAGTACTGGGCCCGGTTGTCGCCGGCCCGGGCGAGCGCTTCGAAGCCTTCGCGCGCGGTCCGGTAATCGCCTTCCGCATAGGCCTCGACGGCGGTCTCGAAGGTCGACCAGTAATCGGCCGCGGCCGATCCCGCAAGGGCGAAGAGCGCCAACCCTGCGAGCAATCCTCTGAAAGAGCCGTTCATCGCCAATACCCGATAACTCCGGACGCCTTGACTCTGAAAGGCCAAGCTAACGCAAGCGCAAGGCGTCGGCCAGCGGCGCGCGCGCCTGCGCACGCGCATGTGAGAAGCCGTGAGGGAGCCCGCCGTGCGCGTCCCGGGCTTCGG
>CAYYWV010000114.1:0-7445 GCA_964475385.1 uncultured Alphaproteobacteria bacterium
GATGGCCGCGCTCGCGGATGCGAACGCATCGAAGCCGAACGCATCGGCGTCGACGCCGTAGAAGTAGGCCCTGGCGGTGCCGTCGTCAGAGACGGAGGCCTTGGCCGCGCCGTTGATCGTAATGTCGCCGACCGCGATCGTCGCATCGGCGCTGAGCGCCACGCCGCCGGTGAGGTTGACGTCGCCCTCGTTGCGGACGACGTTGAGCTGCGCATCGGCCGAGACGCCGCCTGCGAGCACGCGCTCGAAGCCGGTGAACGAGGCGAGCGCGCCGCTGTAAGCGGAGTCGCTTAAGCTGTCCTCGGCGGTGACGCTGCCGCTTACGCTGATGTCGCCGAACGTGATGTCGGCGTTGGCGTCGACCGCGATCGCATCGCCCACGGTGACGTCGCCGCCGGCGCTCGAGATATCGACGATCGCGTTGGCGGTTGCGTTTTCCGCCACCTGCCGGTTGAACCCGATGAGCGTCGCCGTCGCGCTATAGCTGTCGTCCGAAGACGCGGAAACGGTCCCCGAGACGGTGATGTCGCCGACGTCGATCGTCGCGTCCGCCGCGGCCGTCACCGTCCCGCCGCCGCCCGCGCCGATGCTGACCGGGCCGGCGGCGTCGACGTCGAACACGGCGCTGGCGAAGGCCGAGCCGACCACGGTCGAGTCGAAGCCGACGAAGCCCGCGGAATCGTCATAGCTCGCGAAGACGGAGATGTTCGTGATCGAAAGGTCGCCGACCGTGGTATGGGCGTCGGCCGTGACCGTGATGTCGCTGTTGATCGTCACCCCGCCGTCGGCGTCGATCGAGAACGCGGCGTGGGCGAACGTATCGCCCGCAATCTCGCCGCTAAAGGCGGTGAAGAACGAGTTGTCGAGCGAAACGTCGTGGACCGACAGATCGCCCACCGCGATCGTCGCGTCGGCGTCGACGGTCGTGTTCCCGGTCACGGCGACGTCGCCGGCGGCGGTGGCCTCGAAGGAGCTGCCCGAATGAGCGACGTAGTACGCGCCCGCGTACGCCGCCGCGTTGCTCGCGATGTCGTTCAGGAAGCCGTTCGTATCGCTGCCGATGTCCTTCGAGCCGACGGTGACGGTGGCGTTCGCCGCAACCACCGTATTGCCGGTGATCGAGATGTCGCCGCCGCCCGCGGTCTGCGAATCGGGAAGGAAGCCCAGCGGGTCGATGAAAGCGCTGCTCGGGATCGCGCCGATGTTGCTCGCCGTGAACAGGCCGTCGTTGCCCGCGCGGACCACGAGCGCCGCCGCGGCCCGCGCGTTGCCGTCGTTCTCGGCGGCGTTGGTCGCATTGGCCTCGATGCGCATGGTGCTCGACGGCGTCGTGACGGTCACGTCGCCGCCGGCCTGAAGGAACGCCCCCGCAAGGGCATTCGCGTCGCCGCCTGCGGCCGCGCCGGACGCGGTCGCGGTCACGGTGAACGCGCCGTTGACCGAAAGATCGCCCGAAGCGCCCGCGACCATCGCGACCCCGGCGACCGCGTCGCCGGCGGAAGCGGTCACCAACGTGTCGCCGTTGACGGCGATGTCGCCCCCGGCCGCGAGCAGCGCGCCCGCGAGCGCCGTTTGGTTCGCGCCGCCCTTGGCGGCGACCGTGATGTCGCCGACGTTGAGGATGTCGCCGGCCGCGCCATCCGCGGTCACCAAGATGAAGCCGGGGTCGGCCACGCCGCTCGTCGCGGTGCTAAGCGGCGCGCCGGTCCGCAGGTTGCCGACCGTGATGTCGGGGTTGGAACCATTCGCGCTGATGGTGATGTCGCCGCGGCGGGTGACGATCGAGTCGTTGAGATCGTTGAAGGTGATCGCGCCGCTGCCGCCCTCGGCGCCGGTGGTGACGAGCCGGATGTCGCCGTCGCCGCCGGTGATCGCGTTGTCGGCGATGTCCTCCATAACGATCGAGTTCGACGCCTGGATCGTGACGTCAGTGCCGCCCTGCGACATCGTCTCGATATCGGCCTCGAACCACGTGTCGGTCCCGCCGATGCCGCTGCCGTCCTTGATCGTGACGTCGAACGGATCGAGGAGGAAGCTGCCGCCGTCGCCGTTGGGCGCGCTCGCGTCGATCGCGCCGGCGAGCCGGAAGTGCTTGCCGCTGACCTCGATGAAGCCGCCGTCGCCGGCCGCATCCCCGCCGCGGGCGGAAAGGGTCGCGGTCTCGGCCACCGTGTTGGTGCCGTCGGCCTTGGTGATGACCTGGCCGCCGTTGCCGTCGAGGCCGCCGTCGGCGCGCACTTCGCCCGTGATGTTCAGATCGCCCGTCGAGGCGACGAGCACGGTGCCGCCGTCCATGCCGGCGGCGAAGGCGTTGGCGTCGACCACGCCGTCGAGGTTGACGACCGAGGCCACGATCTTGGACGCGGTCTCGGCGGTGATCGCCACCAGGCCCGAGCGCGCGCGCAGAACGCCCGTGTTGTCGACGCCGAGCTTCTCGCCCTCCTCGGCGATCTCGTCCAAGGTGTCGGCGTCGACCGTGAAGGTGATCAGCCCGTCGCCGCGCAGATCGAGGGTGTAGGCGTTGGTCGAGGTCAGCCGCACCTGGCCGAGGTTGGCCTCGATCACGCCGGAATTCGAGACGTAAGGCGCGGCCAGAATCGCGAAGCCGCCGTCGGAGACCTTGATGTTGCCCTGGTTGACGACCTGGCCGTAGCCGTCGCCCTTGAAGGTGAAGCTGTCGCCGTCGATGGCGAGGTTGGTCGCCGTGGTCGCGAGCAGCGCGCCCACGTTGACGCGGGAGGTGCTGTAGAAGGTGACGCCGGATTCGTTGAGGATGAACACCCGGCCGTTGGCCGTAAGCGCGCCGCGCAGCTCGCTCGGCACGCCGCCGATGACCCGGTTGATCGCGATCGCCGAGGCCCCCGGCTGGTAGAAGTTCACCGACTCATCGACCCCGGTGCTGAACGTCTGCCAGTCGATGTCGAGCCGCTGGCTCGCCTGGTGGATGTCGGTCGTCGGCCCGTTCTGCGTGATCGTGCCGCTGCCGCCGACGACCTCGCCGCCGGTCGGCCCCGCGAGCGCGACCCCGGCGTAGGCGAGCGCCGCGACGCTGTAGAACGCGACCCGCGTGCAGATAGATATCTCTTGCTTGTTCCGCTTGGCGAGACGCCAATGAAACCGCGTCCGAATCGGAAGCACGTTGCGATCAGCAACCACCTTCGACCTCCCTAGCACCTATGTGACGCTCCCGTTGATCGGGAGACATTGGGTTGGCTCAAACGGCCCCCAGGGTCACGTATCGGTGAACGGTAATTCAGGAAAAGGGGGGAATCAAGGATTTTCTTAAAATTTTATTAAAAATTTCATACATTTACCATTAATCTTCCGCACGATATTGGAATCCCTGAAATTTCGCTCGGCGGGCGTCTCAGACTCGCGGTCCGCTGAACGGAAACCGCGAACGCCAAGAAGTGGAACGATTTTTTTTCGCACCCCCACGCGCCCGCCGGACTCCCGGGCGGGCAGGCTTTCAATCGGCGAGTTCGGAGCGGAAATCCTCGAACTTGCCGCCCGGCGAGCGGGGAATCTCGTCGACGTAATGGAGGCGGAAGGGGAAGGGGTGGTTGAGCGCCTCGGTCAACGCCGCCCGCAACGCGTCTTCCTCGGCCGCGGTGAGCGGGCGGGTCGTCACCAGAGAGACGTCGATCGCCTCGCGGCTGCGCTGGACCATCTGGATCTGGCGCAAGGGCGCGATCTCGAGAAGCGCCGCGCCGCTGATCCGCGCCCAGGTCCGCTCGCCCGAAGGCAGGGTCACCATGTTGCGGGCCCGGCCGAGGATGCGTTCGAGCACCGGGAGCCCGCGTCCGCACCCGCAAGCGCCGCCGAGCACCGCGCGGTCGCCGATCTCATAACGGATCAACGGCATCGCGAAGTTGTGGAGCGGGGTCACGACGACCCGCCCTTCGCCGCCGGGCTCGACCGGCCGGCCGTCGTCGTCGATCACCTCGACGAGCAAGGATTCGGCCTGAACGTGATAGTGCTCGCCCGACGGGCACTGGATCGCGATCGGCCCGACCTCCTGGGCGGCGTACATGTCGATCACCGGAACGCTCCAGGCGCGCGCCACCGCCTCGCGCACCCCCGCCCCCATCGCCTCGCCCATGGTGTCGACCTCGCGCAGGCGCGGAAGGCGCAAGCCGCGCTCGTACGCGCGCAAGGCGAGCGCGCGGGCGAAGGTCGGATAAGTCAGAAGATAGTCGGGGTCGCATTCGACGAGCCAGTCGAGGTGGTCGTCGACCGGACCCGCGATATCGCGATGAAGCATCGGCCCGGTCGGATAGCCGGCGGCCCAGGCGACCGGCCCCGGGGCCGCCATCAGGCGGCGAATCCCGGGGCTTAGGCGCTGAATCGCGGCGAGCCTGCCTGAGAAGTCGCGCCGGTGCCAGAAGTTGCCCCTGAGCTTGAGCGCGCGTCGGAAGGCGTGGGAGACCCCGCTTCCCTGAACCCGGATCGGCCGCCCCATCGAGCCCGAGGTCGTGTACTGCACGCGCCGGCCGTGGCCCGCGGGCAGGCTGCGGGCGACAAGCTCGGGACCGCGGTCCTGGATATCGCGGCGTTCGAGCACCGGAAGCGTCCGCCACGCCGCGAAGGTGAGTCCGCCCGGCGACGGCGCGGCGAGCCCGGCGAGGCGCTCGCGGTAGAACGGAACCGTTCGCGCCGCGTGGGCGATCAGCCGCTCGGCCTGGCGGAGCTGGTGGGCGGCGAGCGTCTCGGGCGGCCACCACTGGCTCTGATCGAGCTGGAACAGAAGGGCGAAGAGCGTTGCATCGCCCCCCGTCGGAAGCGCCGGCCAGACCACCTCCGGCACGCCCGAGTGGGGAATTTTCACTGTCCGGCCGTCGTCGTCCAAGGCCACCTCCCGCCCGTCCATAGGCGCGGGTCTCCTAATAGCACAGAACGGGCGGCGCGAATAAAACGCGGCCGCAACGCCGCGCAGAAGGCGGCCGAGACTTAACCGGTGACGTCGTTGGCGGCGAGGGTGCGCACCAGGTTCGGCGTGAGCGGCAGGCCGGCGGCGATCTTGGCGTTGATCTCGCGCACCGTCTTCTGCATCACGAGGTAGCGATAAGCGGTCGCCGGATGGGTTGCGGCCGCGCCGATCGAGGCCGGGAAGTTCGCCGCGATCCGGCGCCAGAACCGAGGCGCTTCGGTAATCGCATAGCCCGCCCGCGCCATCAGGTAGAGCCCGACGTAATCGGCCTCGGCCTCGATTTCCTTGAAGTTCGCGCCCGGCACGGCGCGCTCGGCGTGCCGCAGCACGTGATGGGCGAGCTCGTGGGCGATGACGAGCGCGAGTTCGTCGTCGCGGGCGAACCACATCATCTCGCGGGTGACGATGATCCGCTTGCCGATCGCATAGGCGTTGAGCGAACGCCGCTGGGAAACCGCGACGTCCAAATCGCAGGTTTCGACCGGGGCGATGGTCACGCTGCGCGGTCCTGCGCCCGCGAGGGTGAGCCGCAGCGGGCGACCGCCCGCGCGCCTGAGCGCCGCCTTGAATGCCTGCGCTCCGGCGACGCCGCGGGGCAACGCCACGCCGTCGACCGCGGTGATGATCGCGCCCGCGGGAAGCCCGGCCCGGGCCGCCGGCGCGCCGTCGACCACGTAAAGCACCTTGAGCCGGCCGTCGAGCCCGAACGCCTTGCGCGCCGGCCCGCGCATCCGCGCGCTGAAGCTTTCGTCGGTGGCCACGAAGAGCCCGTAATAGGGCCGGGTCCGGCCGCGGCAGAAGTCGACTGCGCCGCGCATGAGCCGGAACTGGAGGGTCTCCAGCCGCGCGCGGTCGAGAATACGCTGCTCGACCACGAGCTGACGCTGGAAAGCGCTTTCGACCGCGACCTCGCCGGCGCTGATCGTCACCGGGCCGCGCGCGCGCAGGCTTTGGGTCGTCGCCGGCGCGCAGGCGGCGAGACCAAGGAGCAGAAGAACGACGAGTCGAGACATGGACGAGGCGGACCTTCCGTGGTCGATTGCGCCTCTATCCAAAAACAAAAATGTAAAACATAAGTTAAAAATGCAGTATAATTTGAGATCAGACAATTAAGGTTAAGTAATATAAATAATTAATTCTTCTTAATGATGAATATTCGGAAACCACATTTTCATGGGCGCGCCAAGCGAACCGGGCGCGGACCAAGGCTTGCCGCCGCCCTTAGGCCGCGATATCGTAGTATTTTTACTGCACCGCGATCGCTCGCAGGCGACCCGGATTCGCACTTCCGGGACGGCATGGGGGGCGGGCGGTCGCGCCGTGCGGGGCGTTGACCAATACAGGGAGGTTTCCATGACTCGATGGTTCACGCGGAGCGCCGCGGTCGCCTTGGGCGTTGTCGCCCTGGCCGTCGCGGGCGCGCCCGTCCGGGCGGCGACCCCGCCCGACACTCTCGTCATCGCCGACCGGATCGACGACATCGTCTCGCTCGACCCGGCCGAAGTGTTCGAGTTCGCGGGCGGCGACGCCACCCGCAACATTTACGACAAGCTGGTCGACTTCGACCCCAAGAACATCGGTCCGCTGGTTCCCAGCCTGGCCGAAAGCTGGACCGTCTCCGACGACGGCATGACCTACACCTTTAAGATCCGCAAGGGCGTGACGTTCCACTCGGGCAACCCGGTCACCGCGGAGGACGCCGCGTTCAGCCTCCAGCGGGCGATCATCCTGAAGAAGACGCCCTCGTTCATCCTCACCCAGTTCGGGTTCACCGCCGACAACGTGAAGGACCGCATTCGGGCGACCGGGCCTTACGAGCTCAAGATCACGGTCGACAAGCCCTATGCGCCGAGCTTCTTCCTCAACTGCTTGACGGCGACCATCGGCTCGATCGTCGACAAGAAGCTCGCCCTGGCCCATGAGCAGGACGGCGATTTGGGTTACGAGTGGCTCAAGACCCACTCGGCGGGCTCGGGACCGTTCAAGCTCCGGGCCTGGAAACCCAACGAGTCCTATGTATTGGAGCGCAACGACGACTACTGGCGCGGCAAGGTCACCATGAAGCGGGTGATCGTGCGCCACGTCGCCGAGGCGGCGAGCCAGCGGCTGCTGCTCGAGAAGGGCGACGTCGACATCGCGCGCGGGCTCAGCCCCGACGACATCGCCGCCATCCGCGGCAACCCCGAGCTCAAGATCGAGGAAGACCTCAAAGGGCGGATCTGGTACTTCAGCATGAACCAGAAGAACCCGATCCTGTCCAACCCCGACGTGGTCAAGGCGATGAAGTACCTGGTCGACTACCAGGGCATCGCCAAGACGGTGCTGCGCGGCCAGGTGGTCGTGCACCAGGCCTATCTGCCGCGGACCTATCTCGGCGAGATCACCGACACCCCCTACCGCCTCGACGTGGCCAAGGCCAAGGCTCTGCTCGCCAAGGCGGGCTATCCCAACGGCTTCGAGACCACCATGCACGTGCGCAACGCGAGCGAGCGGCTCGAGGTCGCCCAGGCCATGC
>CAYYWV010000115.1:0-7333 GCA_964475385.1 uncultured Alphaproteobacteria bacterium
TCGTCGTCTTCTGGATCATCAAGGACGCGGGCAAGTTCCTGTTCAACATCCGCGCGCCTGAGGAGACCGTGAAGGCGGTGGCCGAAAGCGTCATGCGCGAGGTCATCGGCAAGACCCCGATCGCCTTCGCCCTCGCCGAGGGCCGCCAGGAGGTCGAGGCTCAGACCTTCCAACTCATGCAGAAAGTGCTCGACGAGTATCAGTCGGGCATCCAGATCACCCAGGTCCAGCTTCAGAAGGTCGATCCGCCCGAGGCGGTGATCGCCGCGTTCCGCGACGTTCAGGCGGCGCGCGCCGACCGCGAGCGCTCGATCAACGAGGCCCAGGCCTACGCCAATTCGATCATCCCCCGCGCCCGCGGCGAGGCCGCGCAGATCGTCCAGCAGGCCGAAGCCTACCGCAACCAAGTGGTGAAGGGCGCCGAAGGCGACGCGAGCCGGTTCCTCGCGGTCTACAAGTCCTACCTCAAGGCCAAGGACGTCACCGTAAAGCGCATCTATCTCGACACCATGCAGGAAATCCTTAAAGGGATGAACAAGGTGATCGTCGACAGCGCAAGCGGCGGCGCCCAAGCGGTGCTGCCCTATCTGCCGTTGCCCGAACTCAGGGGCGCGAAGACGAAGAAGGGGGCAAGCCAATGAGCCGGGGAGTGCTGATCGGTCTTGTCGTCGCGATCGTCGCGCTCGTGATCGTCGGTTTCAGCTCGGTGTTCACGGTCCATCAGGCGACCCAGGCGCTGGTCCTCCAGCTCGGCGAGCCGCGCCGGGTGGTGACCGAACCGGGGCTTCACTTCAAGCTGCCCTTCATCCAGAACGTGGCCTTGTTCGACCGCCGGATTCTCGACTTCGACGCGCCCAAGGAGGAGGTCATCGCCGCCGACCAGAAGCGGCTCGTGGTCGACGCCTTCGCCCGCTACCGCATCGTCGATCCTTTGCGGTTCTTCCAGTCGGTGGGCAACGAAGCGGTGGTGCGCACGCGGCTCGCCTCGATCGTCAACGGCAGCGTGCGCCGGGCGCTCGGCAACGTAACGCTCGCGCGGATCGTCTCGGGCGAACGCGCCATCCTGATGGCTGAGATCCGCGACATGGTCAACGCCGAGGCCAAGGACTTCGGGATCGAGGTCGTCGACGTGCGCATCAAGCGCGCGGACCTGCCCGAGGCCAACAGCCAGGCGATCTTCCGCCGCATGCAGACCGAGCGCGAGCGCGAGGCCAAGGAGCTCCGCGCCGAAGGCGAGGAGGAGGCGCAGAAGATCCGCGCCAGGGCCGATCGCGACAAGATCGTGTTGCTCGCCGAGGCCCGCAAGAAGGCCCAGATCCTGCGCGGCGAGGGCGACGGCGAGGCGGTGCGCATTTTCGCCGACGCCTTCGGCCGCGATATCGACTTCTTCGAGTTCTATCGCTCGATGGAGGCCTATCGCAACGCGTTCCGACCAGACGACACCACCCTTGTGATCTCGCCCAAGAGCGAGTTCTTCCGCTTCTTCGGCGGCAGCAGCGGCGCGACCGGAAGCGCCGAGCCGACGCCTCAATAACCCGGACGCCGGCGCGCGCGCCCTTTGCGGCGCCGCGTCGGCGGGCGTCGGCCGTCGTCGACTGACTTCATCGGGCGCTATGCGATGACCGATCTTTTGAGCGCTCTTTTCCTCGTGCTTGTGATCGAAGGCGCGCTCTACGCCCTTTTCCCCGACGCCATGAAGCGGGTTATGGCGCAGGCCCTCGTCCTGCCGTCGTCGAACCTGCGCGCCGCCGGGCTCGCCGCCGCCGCGCTCGGAGTCGCGCTTCTGTGGCTGGTGCGCCGATGAGCGCGCTCAGACAGGCTCTGAAAGACGGCGCTTTTCAGCCGCGGATCTCGTCCGCCCGATAGCCCTGAAGATAGAGCAGCGCGGTGAGATCGCCGTGGTCGATGCGCGCCCGCGCCGCGGCGACGGCCACGGGCTTGGCCCGATAGGCGACGCCGAGCCCGGCGGCGGCCAGCATGTCGCGGTCGTTGGCCCCGTCGCCCACGGCGAGCGTTTCGGCGAGCGCGACGCCGCGCTCGGCGGCGAGGCGTTCGAGATGGGCGCGCTTGGCCGCCCGGTCGAGGATCGGTCCTTCGAGGCGGCCGGTGATGCGGCCTTCGGCGACCGCGAGCCGATTGGCGAAGTGGGCGTCGAAGCCGAGCTCGGCCGCGACCCGGGCGCAGAAGACCTCGAACCCGCCCGAGACCAGCGCGGCATAAGCGCCATGCGCCCGCATGGTCCGGACCAGCGCCCGCGCTCCCGGGTTTACGACGAGCCTCGCGTAAACCCGGTCGAGAAGCGCGGCGGGCGCGCCGCGAAGCATGGCGACGCGCTCGCGAAGCGCGGCGGCGAACCCGATCTCGCCCGCCATGGCGCGTCGGGTGATCGCCGCGACCTCAGGCCCGACCCCGGCGGCCTCGGCGATCTCGTCGACGAACTCGTTGGCGATCATGGTCGATTCCATGTCGGCGACGAGCAGCCGCTTACGCCGGCCCGCGCGCGGTTGGGCGACGACATCGACGGGCGCTCCTGCGAGGCGATCGCGGACGATGGCCTCCGCCGCCTTGAGCGGAAGCCCTGAGAACGGGAGATCGCAAGCGACGCCAGGGGCGAGCCAATCGGGGGGGCGCGCCTCGGCCCCGGCGGCGACGAGCGCCTCGCGCGCGGCCGCGGCCGTGCTATCGTCGAGCGGCGGGTCGCCGCCTGCGATCATCGTGAGAACGTTGGACATGGGGGCGCAAACCTACGGAGAGAACAGGGCTCTGGCAAGCGGGCCGGAGAGAAAAGGCGTGGTGGTGATCGCCGGACCGACCGCGAGCGGCAAGTCCCAGCTTGCGCTTGCGCTCGCCGAGGCCTACGGCGGGACGGTGATCAACGCCGATTCGATGCAGGTCTACCGCGACCTTCGCATCCTCACCGCGCGCCCCGACGAGAGCGCCTGCGCCCGCGCGCCGCACCGCCTCTACGGCGTGCTCGATGCGGCGGAGGCGTGCTCGGCCGCGCGCTGGCGGGCGATGGCGCTCGCCGAGATCGCGGCGGCGCGCGCCTCGGGCCGGCTCCCGATCGTAGTCGGCGGCACCGGGCTTTACATCGAGGCCCTGCTCGAAGGAATCGCGCCGGTGCCCGACATTCCGGCCCCCGTGCGCGAAGCCGCGCGCGCGTTGCACGCCGCCCTCGGCGGGGCCGGCTTTCACGCGCTGCTCGCCGCCCGCGATCCCGAGATGGCGGCCCGGCTCGCGCCCGGCGACAGCCAGCGCCTGATCCGCGCCTTCGAGGTGATCGAGGCGACCGGCGTCTCGCTCGCCGAGTGGCGGCGCCGCCATCCGGCCGGGGCGGGGCTCGCCGGGCCGGCGCTGAGGCTCCTTCTGTCGCCGCCGCGGTCCGCGCTTTACGCCGCCTGCGATGCGCGCGTGCCGGCGATGATCGCGGCCGGCGCGCTCGACGAGGTGGCGGCGTTGAAGCAGCGCGGGCTCGACCCCGCGCTGCCGGCGATGAAGGCGCTCGGCGTGCGGCCGCTGCTGCGCCACCTCGCCGGCGAGATCGACCGCGAGACCGCCGTTGCTGCGGTGCAACAAGAAACCCGCCGCTACGCCAAGCGTCAGTCGACCTGGTTCCGCCATCGATTCGCCGGCGCGAAGGTCTACGGGGAGGCGTTTTCGCCCGCGCTCGCGCGGCGGATCGTCGAGGATACGGGGCGGTTCCTGTTGACCGCCTCTCGGTGAGCGTCTAGTTTGCCAATTTCGTGGGACGCCTTGCAAGGCGTCGTCGTTTGTTTGCGCCGCAATATACACGCCGGCCCATATCGCTGCGCGGGATGCGCCGCTGGGCGGCGGGCCAGGCCGGCGGACCGGTCTGCGCGGCGCGGCGGAGTGATCGGCAGACGGAGGGCTCGATCGGTGGCCAGCGAGGAACTGAGCGGCGCTGAGATCGTCATCAAGGCGCTCGTCGATCAGGGGGTCGACACCATTTTCGGCTATCCCGGCGGGGCCGTCCTTCCGATCTACGATGCGCTGTTCAAGCAGAACCACGTGCGCCATATTCTCGTGCGCCAGGAGCCGGCGGCGGTGCACGCGGCCGAGGGCTACGCGCGCTCGACCGGAAAGGTGGGCGTGGTTCTGGTGACCTCGGGGCCGGGCGCGACCAACTGCGTGACCGGGCTTACGGACGCCATGATGGACAGCATTCCGGTGGTCTGCTTGACCGGCCAGGTTCCCACCCATCTGATCGGCAACGACGCCTTCCAGGAGGCCGACACGGTGGGAATCACGCGCTCCTGCACCAAGCACAACTACCTGGTCAAGCGGGTCGAAGACCTCGGCCGCGTCCTGCACGAAGCGTTCCACGTCGCGCGCAGCGGTCGTCCGGGCCCGGTGGTCGTCGACATTCCGAAGGACGTTTCGATCGCCGTCACGACCGCATACAAGGGACCGAAAGAGCTGGGTCCGCCCAAGTACAACCCGCCGGTCAAAGGCGATCCGGCGGCGATCGAAGAGGCGGTCGAGCTGCTCGCCCGGGCCAAGCGGCCGATCATCTACGCCGGCGGCGGCGTCATCAACGCGGGGCCTGCGGCGGCCCAGCTTCTGACCAATCTCGCCCATATCACCGGCTATCCGGTGACGCTTACGCTGATGGGGCTCGGGGCCTTTCCGGCCTCGGACCCGCAGTTTCTGGGCATGCTGGGCATGCACGGCACCTGCGAGGCCAACATGGCGATGGCCGAATGCGACGTGATGCTCGCGGTCGGCGCCCGCTTCGACGACCGGGTGACCGGGCGGCTCGACTCGTTCTCGAAGGGTTCGACCAAG
Organism: uncultured Alphaproteobacteria bacterium; assembly: GCA_964475385.1. Taxonomy (GTDB): domain Bacteria; phylum Pseudomonadota; class Alphaproteobacteria; order JAAXGF01; family JAAXGF01; genus CAYYWV01. The sequence goes on from CAYYWV010000115.1 coordinate 4,807, forward strand.
ATCCACATCGACGTCGATCCCTCGTCGATCAACAAGAACGTGCCGGTCGAGGTGCCGATCGTCGGCGACTGCGCCTATGTGCTCGAGGACATCGTCAAGCTGTGGAAGAAGCGCCTGTGCCGTCCCGACGCCGAGGCGCTCAAGGCCTGGTGGAAGACCATCGAGGGCTGGCGCAAGCGGCGCTCGCTGCGCTACCGCAACTCGAAGAAGGTCATCAAGCCCCAGTACGCGCTCCAGCGGCTCTACGAGCACACCAAGGACCGCGACGTTTACTTCACCACCGAGGTCGGCCAGCACCAGATGTGGGCGGCCCAGTTCCTGCGCTTCGACAAGCCCAACCGCTGGATGACCTCGGGCGGGCTCGGCACCATGGGCTACGGCCTGCCGGCGGCGATGGGCGTTCAGGTCGCGCATCCGGAAGCGCTGGTCATCGACGTGGCCGGAGAGGCCTCGGTGCTCATGAACATCCAAGAGATGTCCACGCTCGCCCAGTACCGGCTGCCGGTGAAGCTGTTCATCCTCAACAACCAGTACATGGGCATGGTCCGCCAGTGGCAAGAGCTGTTTCACGGCGGCCGCTACGCCGAGAGCTATATGGATTCGCTGCCCGACTTCGTCGCGCTCGCCGAGGCCTTCGGCGCCAAGGGGCTGCGGGCGACCAAGCCGGACGAGATCGACGACGTGATCGTCGAGATGATCGAGACCGACAAGGCCGTGATCGTCGACGTTCGGGTCGATCCGACCGAGAACGTCTACCCCATGATTCCCGCCGGCGCAGCGCATTACGACATGAAGTTCGGGCCCGACGAGGAAATCGAGCCGCAGGCCGAAGACGGCATGGTCCTGGTCTAGGGCCTGCGAGGGTCCGGCCGGTCCGCGGCCGCAAGGCGCGCGTTTGCCGGACGGGCGGGGCGGCATTGCCATGGGATGACGACGTGACGGAAGAAATCAAACGACACACCATCGCGGTTCTCGTCGACAACGAGGCCGGCGTGCTCGCCCGGGTCATCGGCCTGTTCTCGGCCCGGGGCTACAACATCGACAGCCTGACGGTCGCCGAGGTCGATCCCCAGGCGACGCTCTCGCGGATCACCATCGTGACCTCGGGCGCGCCCATGGTGATCGAGCAGATCAAGGCCCAGCTCGGCCGTCTGGTGCCGGTCCACAAGGTCTCGGACCTCACCATCGAAGGGCCGAGCGTCGAACGCGAGCTCGCGCTCATCAAGGTCGCCGGCACCGGCGAGAAGCGCGTTGAATCGCTGCGCATCGCCGACATCTTCCGCGCTCGCGTGGTCGACAGCACCAACGAGTCCTTCGTGTTCGAAATGACCGGCACGACCGGGAAGCTCAACGCTTTTATCAAGCTGATGGGGCCGCTCGGCCTGGTCGACGTCTCGCGCACCGGCGTCGTCGCGATCTCGCGCGGCGCCAAGCCGATCTGATTGAATCGCCTGCCGGCCGGCGCGGTCCGGTCCACAGGCCCTGGAGTGACGGGGAGGAAGAACCATGCGTGTCTATTACGATCGCGACGCCGATCTCAACCTCATCAAGGGAAAGAAGGTGGCCGTCGTCGGCTATGGCAGCCAGGGCCACGCGCACGCCATGAACCTGCGCGATTCGGGCGTCTCGGGGGTCGTCGTCGCGCTGCGCGAGGGCTCGGCGAGCGCCGCCAAGGCCGAGGCCGCCGGGTTCACGGTCAAGAGCGTGGCCGAGGCCGCGGCCTGGGCCGATGTGGTCATGATCCTCACCCCCGACGAACATCAAGGGACGCTGTATCGCGACCAGCTCGCCGGCAATTTGCGCGAGAACGCGGCGCTCGCCTTCGCTCATGGGCTTTCGATCCACTTCAACCTGATCGAGCCCCGGCCCGATCTCGACGTGTTCATGGTCGCGCCCAAAGGGCCGGGGCACACGGTGCGCTCGGAGTATGTGCGGGGCGGCGGCGTGCCCTGCCTGCTCGCGGTCCAGCAGGACGCCACCGGCAACGCCCACGAGATCGGCCTCTCTTACGCCGCGGCGATCGGCGGCGGGCGCGCGGGCGTGATCGAGACCACCTTCCGCGAGGAGTGCGAGACCGACCTGTTCGGCGAGCAGGTGGTGCTCTGCGGCGGTCTGACCTCGCTCATCCAGGCCGGGTTCGAGACCCTGGTCGAGGCCGGTTACGCGCCCGAGATGGCCTATTTCGAGTGCCTGCACGAGGTCAAGCTGATCGTCGATTTGATCTACGAAGGCGGGATCGCCAACATGCGCTACTCGATCTCGAACACCGCCGAGTACGGCGACTACACGCGGGGGCCGCGGATCATCAACGACGCCGTCCGCGCCGAGATGAAGCGCGTCCTCGACGATATCCAATCGGGCCGCTTCGCCCGCGAGTGGGTGCTCGAGAACCAGGCCGGCCAGCCGGCGTTCAAGGCCATGCGCCGGCGCGCCGCCGCCCACCAGATCGAGGAGGTCGGCGAACGCCTGCGCGGCATGATGCCCTGGATCGGCGAGAACCGGCTGGTCGACAAGAGCAAGAACTAGG
>CAYYWV010000116.1:0-7288 GCA_964475385.1 uncultured Alphaproteobacteria bacterium
TGCTGGCCATAGGCCGTTGACGGGCTGCGCGGACGCATGCCAAAACCGCAAATCATGAGCGTCTCGGAAGCAGCTCCACCGACCCTCGACCTTGGCCCCTGCGCGGGCTCTGTGCTCGTCTTCGGCGGACCGCTCGGCAATCTAGAGGCGACCCGCGCGCTCTTCGACGCCGCCCGCCGCCTCGGCATCCCGGCGACGCGCATGATCTGCACCGGAGATACGGTCGCCTACTGCGCCGATCCGGCCGCAACGGTGGCGCTGTTGCGCGATGCGGGCGTGGCGGTGGTGATGGGCAATGTCGAGGAAGCGCTCGCCGCTCGGTCGGACGCCTGCGGCTGCGGGTTCGCCGAGGGTTCGGCTTGCGACGCGCTCGCGGGCCGCTGGTACGCCCATTGCGACGCCGAGATCGACGACGAGGCGCGGCGCTGGATGGCGGCGCTTCCCCGCGCGATCCGCTTCCGTCTCGGCGGCCGGCGTCTGCTCGTCGTGCACGGCGCGCCGTCGCGGATCAATCGCTACATCTTTCCTTCGACCCCCGAGGCCACGCTCATCGATGAGATCGACCGCGCGGACGCCGACGGGGTCATCGGCGGCCATTCGGGCATTCCCTTCACCCGAATCGTCGACGGCCGGCTGTGGCATAACGCGGGCGCGGTGGGCCTGCCCGCCAATGATGGCACGCCGCGGGTCTGGTTCTCGGTGCTGTCGCCCATTCCTGACGGGATCGTCATCGAGACCCGCGCTCTCGACTACGACTTCCGCGCCGCCGCCGCGGCGATGCGCCGCCGCGGCTTACCTGCGGGTTATGCGGATGCGCTCGAGACCGGATTGTGGCCAAGCCTCGATGTCCTGCCCGCCGCCGAACGCGCCGAGACCGGCCGCCCGCTCGCTTCGAGCCGCGTTGCCTGGCTTTTGACGCAGACGCGCGCCGGCGTCGGTTGAGCGTCGGTCGGCTTGACAGTCCCACGGCGACGAACGACTGAATACATCCCGTTGATATAAAATATTTTTTGTGGAATCAGCCGCTCCCGGCCGGCGGCCGCGAAGGGTCTTGGGTGTCGGCGCGCTTTACAATCGCCGATCCGGCGGCCGGACATTAACCATGCCCAGCCTTGGAATCCGCGCCTTATCGTTCGATGGCAACGAACTTGCAGGGCTTTTGGCGGGCGCCCGAGGCCGTCTTTGGCCACAGGAGCCCTCGAAGGGTATAATGGCCAATAAGAAAACGGTCGAAACGCCCGAGACATACGGGCGGCGGCCGAGAGGACACGAGGACGGGGCAGTGCAGGACGCGCACGCCATCGGCTGGCCCGCGCGGCTGGCGGCCATGGCTATTCTGATCGCGGCGGTGACGAACGCGGCGCTCGGCGTTGCGGCCGTGGCCGGGTTCGTCGTCACTTGGCTGGGGTTCACGCTCCGCGCGCATGCTCTTGCGCGGGCCGCCGCCGGGGCGCAAGCGCAAGCGGCGCCCGTCGCGGTCCGGCGGACGCGGCCGTTCTTCGCCCGGCGCGCTCTATTCGGCCGCCGCCGGCGTCCCGTCGAGATTGAAGCGCTCGATCGTAGCCTTGCTGCGGAGCTCGTCGAGTAGCGCGCGCACGACCGTCTGGGAGGCCTGAGCGCGGAGCCTCTCGCGCGAGTCCTCGAAGCTCGGCGGCGACGCCTCGCGCCGGTCCTCGACCTTGATCACATGCCAGCCGAACTGGGTCTGGACCGGCGCGTCGGTGACCGCCCCGACGTCAAGGGCGAAGGCCGCGTCGGCGAAGGCGGGCACCATCGCGTCGCGGGTGAAGTAGCCGAGATCGCCGCCCTTGGCGCCCGACGGTCCGATCGAGTTCTCTTTGGCCAGCGTCGCGAAGTCCTCGCCGGCCTTGATGCGCGCGATCAGCGCCTTGGCCTCGGCCTCGGTCTTGACCAGGATATGGCGGGCGCGGACCTCGACCTTCGGCGGGGTGTTCGCGATCTCGTCCTCGTACATCTTGCGCAAGGTCTCGTCGGTGACCTTCTTGTCGACATAGCGCGAAAGGTAAACGTCCCGAATCACCCGGTCTTCGATCTTGCGCATGCGGCGGCGTACGACCTCGTCGTCGGCGAGATTGGCCTTGCGGCCCACAGCGGCGACGAGCTGGAGCTCGATCAACCGGTCGCGGAGCAACGGGAACAGGGTTTCGAGCGGCATCTGCTGATACTGCTGGGGCAGGCCCCGCACGATCTCCATGACGTCGGAGCGATGGATCTCGAAACCGTCCACCTTGGCGATGACGGGGTCGTCTTCGGCGGCGCGCAAGGCCGCTGGCGAGATGCTCAGCACGAAAAGACCGGCCAAGCCGGCGAGCGCGGCGGCCCGCGCCACTCGGAAAAACGTCATGATTTGGATGCCTTTGTTCAGATGATCGTCAAAAGTCGCCGCGCCCGCTCCTTGCGAGGCTGCGACCGCTTGGAAGAAGCTAATCGTTCGCTTGCTCGATGACAACAGAGACCCCGCGATTTCGGGCCGAATTCCGAGGCTTTCGGCGATTTCTCAGACGCTTCAACGGGACTTACGCCGATTTCGCGGCGCGGGCGATGACGCGTTCGGCCGGGATGCGCACGGTGACGGTCGTGCCTTCGCCCGGGCGGCTTGCAAGCTCGAGCGAACCGCCGTGCAGCTCGGCGAGCGACTTGGCGAGCGGAAGGCCGAGGCCGGTGCCCTCGTACTTGCGCGACAGCGTGGTGTCGACCTGGCTGAACGGCGCAAGCGCTTTCTCGATGTCCTCGGGCGCGATGCCGATCCCGGTGTCGGCGACCGTGAACACCATAGCGCCCTCGGCGTCGAGGCCGGCGCGCAGGACCACTCGCCCGCCGGACGGCGTGAACTTGATCGCATTCGACAGAAGGTTGATCAGAATCTGCTTGAGCTTGCGCTTGTCGGCCCGAAGCCGCCCGAGATCGGTCGAGGCCTCCCAATGAAGCGCAACGCCGTTGGCCTCGGCCCGCTCGCGCACCAGGGTCATGCAGGCCTCGATGACCTGCCCGATGTCGATCGTCTCCTCGTCGAGTTCGAGCTTGCCGGCTTCGATCTTCGAAAGATCGAGGATGTCGTTGATCAGTTCGAGAAGGTGCTCGCCCGAGGTCTGGATGTCCTTCGCGTACTCGAGGTACTTGGCGTTGCCGATCGGCCCGAGCACCCCGTCGTGGATGATCTGGGAAAACCCGATGATCGCGTTCAAGGGCGTGCGCAGCTCGTGGCTCATGTTGGCGAGGAACTCGGACTTGGCCCGGTTGGCGAGCTCGGCCTGCTCCTTGGCGGCCCGCAGCGCCTCTTCGGTGCGCTTGCGCTCGGTGATGTCCTGAACGGTGCCGACGACGCGGACCATCTCGCCGCGCTCGTCGAACTCGCCTTCGGCGTCCTCCGCCACGACGCGGACCTCGCCGTCGGGACGCACGATCCGGTACTCGATTTGATAGGAGGGATTGTCCGCGCTGAGGGAGAAGATCACGCGGCGCACGCAGTCGAGATCGTCCGGGTGGATGAAGGCGTTCCACGCGTCGACCGTCTTGGGCAGATCGTCGATCGCCACCCCGAAGATGTCGGCGAGCTCCTGGGAGGCGCCGATCAGGGTGTCGGTTTCTTCGTCCCACACCCAATGGCCCAGCTTGGCGATGCGGTGGGCCTGGGCGAGACGGGCCTCGCTCTCGCGAAGCTCGGCCTGGGCGCGTTCGCGGGCGGTCACGTCCTCGTAGGTGGCGACCGAACCGCCGCCTTCGAGGGGACGGTGAGAGACGCGGATGATGCGCCCGTCGGAAAGCTTTTCGTTGTATGACGCCTCGCGCTTGCGCCGGGCGAGCGCGAGCCGCCGCCGAATGACGGCCTTCGCCTCGTCGGGAGAAAGCCCTTGCTGCTCGGTGCTGAACGCCATGATGTCGCGCAAGCGGGTGCCCGGCCGGCCGAACCGTTCGGGCAGGTCGTACATGTCGAGGTAGCGCTGGTTGCACATGATCAGCCGGCGGTCGGCGTCGAACATGGCGAGGCCCTGGGGCATGTTGGCGAGCGCGGCGTCGAGGTGGAAGTTGGTCCGGCTCAGCTCTTCCGAAAGCTTGGCGAGCTCGATCTCGCGGCGCTTGAGCTCGGTGATGTCGGTGCGCACGCTCACGATGCCCCCTTCGCGGGTCCGGCGCTCGCTGACCTGGAACCAGCGCCCGTCGGCGATCTTCTGGACGAACTCTCCGGACGGGTTGAGGTGGCGCGCGATCCGTTCTTCGACCCAAGCCTCGGGGCCTTCCTCGGACACCGCGACGACTCCGCGCTCGGCCGCCGCGCGCGCGATCTCGCCGAAGGTCACGCCGGGCTGGATGAGATCGGCGAGCTCGGGGTTGAACGCCAGCGCCTGGCTGTTCCACACCACCAGGCGATCATCGCTGTCGTAAAGCGCGAAGGCGTGAGGAAAGCTTTCAATCGCGTCGATGAGGCGCTCTTGGGCCCGGATCGCCATGGCCTCGGCGCGTTTCTGTTCGGTGATGTCCTCGACCGTGGCGATCACCCGCGCCCAGGTGTCCTTCTCGGTCTCGGGGATGGTCGCGCGGATTCGGGCGATGATCTCCTGGCCGTCCCAGGTTTCCTCGACCGAATCGTTGGAGATGAAGGTCTCGCCCGAGATGTACGCGAGCAGCTCGCGGCGGAAGGTTTCGAGCTCGCCCTCGGTCAAGACCTCGCCGCGGGTGATCTCTCTCAGCGCGTCGTAATCGGGGGCGCGATAGATGTCGAGGGTGGCGCGGTTGGTCTCGATGATCCGCACCCGGTTGGCCGCATCGACCAGAACGTCGCGGTGGTCCTCGAAATAACGCTCCCAGTCGGTGACGCCCTGGCGTGCGAGGTCGTCGACCAGCGCCTTGACCCCCGACCAGTCCTCTTCCCAGATCGAGATCGGGGCGGTCTCGAACACGCTGCGGAAGCGTTCCTCGCTCCGCCTGAGCGTTTCTTCGGCCTGCCGCTGCTCGATCGCGACGCCGGCGAGATGGGCCGTGGTGCGGATGAGCTCGAGGTCGTCGTCGCCGGGCTCGCGGGGCTCGTCGTAATAGATCGCGAAGGTTCCAAGCACCTCGCCCGACGACGAGAAGATCGGCTCCGACCAGCAGGCGACGATGCCCGCCGCGGCGGCGACATCGCGCCATGGCTCCCAATAGGGATGCTCGCGCACGTCCGCCGCGACCACGCGCTGGCCGGTGAAGGCGGCGGAGCCGCAACAGCCGACACCGGGGCCGACTTTGAGGCCGTCGACCGCTTTGTTGTAGTCGTCGGGAAGGCTTGGGGCCGCCCCGTGACGCAACTGGCCGTTTTTCCGGTCGTAGATAAGGATCGAGCACCGCATGAAAGGGTTCAGGGTCTCGACCGTCTGGACAAGGACGAGCAGCACTTCGGACAACGGCGCGCCCGTGGCCAAGAGCTCAAGCGCCCGGTTCGAGCCCTCGCGCAGCCAACGGGCGCGCATCTCGTCGGTCACGTCGCGGACGATCCCGACCCAGATCTCGCTCGCGCCGTCGTCGTCGAAGGTCGGCTCGCCGGTCTCGTGGATGACGCGCAATGCCTTGCCGGGGCCGATGATGCGGTACTTCACGTCGTAGCCGTGACGGCTATGGTCGGCCGCCTCGAGGACTTCGGCGAGCCGGGCTTCGTCGGCGGGATGGATGCGCCAGCGGGCTTGGCCGGTGTCGGGCGCGATCTCGAACAGCGCGCGTAGCTCGGCGAGGCCCTTGGCGTGCTTGGGCAGGCCCGGGTCGGAAAGGTTCCGGTCGGTGATCCGCGCGCCGTGCCAAACCCAGTATCCGACCCGCGCGATCCGCGCCGCATGGCGCTTCCAGGTCTCGCCGCGGCGCATCGCCTCGGTCGCCATCTTGCGCGCGGTGATGTCCTCGACCGTCGAGATCACCCGCGCCCAGCTGTCCTGATAGCCATCGGGAATCTGGCGGATGAGGCGGACGAACAGCTCGGTGCCGTCGAAGGCGCGTTCGCGGCATTCGTGAACGTGCCGGGTCTCGCCGTCGGCGAAGGCCTGGATGACCGCGCCGAGCTCCTCCCAATGGTTGTTGGCGAAGTACGCCCCCATCGCCGCCTTAAAGGTCTCGGCGTCGGGCGCCCGGTAGATGTCGAGGGTGGTCTTGTTGAAGCTCACCACCCGCATCGCGGCGACCGCCTCGCGCACGGCTTCGGGGTGGTTTCGGTAGTAAGCGCGGAAGTCGGTCACGCCGCGGGCGCGCAGGGCGTCGACCTGCGCCTTGACGCCCGACCAGTCGATCTCCCAGATCGAGATCGGCGATTCCTCGAACAGGGTGCGATAGCGCGCCTCGCTCTCGCGCAGCGCGGCCTCGGCGCGGGCGCGCTGGGCCTGAAGGTCTTCGAGCGCGTCGACTCGGGCCTGAAGGGCGGTCAGCTCGTCGATCAACCCGCTCAGGCTTTCGAGCTCGGCGAGGAGGTTCCCCCGCGGCGACCCTGGTTTCAGTTTCGACGAACGCGATGATCGCGGCATGGCGTGGCGCCCGGACCCAAAATCGTTCCCGCACCGACCGCATTGGCCCGGTCGGACACTCTACTAAAGGTGGAAATCCTTAAAATTTCCATTACCGGCCGGGGTTTCGCACAGGAGCGAAAAAACCGGTCTTAGCCACGCCACAGACCGGAACCCGACGCGTTCAAGCGGCCCAACGCGACCGCATCGCGCTAACGAACGGCGATCGCGCCGGTCATGCCGAACAGGGCGTGGCCCGGCACCGTGCATTCGAGCCGAAAGACGCCTGATCGCACCGCGACGAAGTCGAGCTCGCGGACCGTTCCGGGCGCGACCGCGATCGTCTTGACGTAAGGGGTCGAGACCGCGGCGTCGCCGTTCGTGAGCCTGGCCGCGGCGATCGCTTGGAAGAACCCCTCCGAGACGAAGGTGTGGGTCGTCGCGCCGGCGTTCTCGATCCGCAGCCGGTAGGGCTTCCCCGCCTCGAAGGCGATCTCGGCGGGCGCGAAGGCGTACTCGGAAAGCGTCACCGCGACCGTCTCCGCGCGCGACCAGTCGACGCCGGCGGTCCGCGCGGCGGCGTCCGCGACATAGCCCGCAGGCGGGGTCTCGAAGATCGCGTCGCGCGCGGCGCAGCCGGCAAGCGCGGCGGCCGCAAGCATGGCGGCCGCGATCGGGGCCGCAATCCGGTTGAAGGGTCTCATCGCCGCCTCCCTTTCGTGCTCCGGGGCCTCTCGACGGCAGGCGGCCGAGCGCGCCGCCCCCGTCGCATTCCGTCATCGAACCATACGCTCATAGAGACATACGCT
>CAYYWV010000117.1:0-7190 GCA_964475385.1 uncultured Alphaproteobacteria bacterium
TTTGGTTATATGCGTCGCAAGAAAATTCGAGACCCAGGTTTGCAAACCCGCCACGGCTACCAGATATTGTGGTTCATTGCGCTTTACCCCCTTTTAATTGTATTATTTTGGGTTAATATTAACGGAGAAACGGCTTCGGCATCGTCGTGTTGCGGTGCCTGTCCGTTGCCTGGAGGCAGTCGATGGCGAACCCCGATCCCGATCTTCGGGTTCTGAAGACCGGGTCTTGCGCGGATGCCGGCGCGAAAGCCGAGCCGCCCGCGCCCGCGTGGCTGTCGGTCTCGGAGGCGAGCGCCCGGCTCGGCGTTCCGGCGCGGCGGCTCAGGCGTTATCTCGAACGCCACGCAGGCGCGATCGAAACCCGGCGCACCGGTCGCAAGCATCTGATCGCCGCGCGTTCGATGGCGACGCTCGCGCGGATTCGCGACCTCTACCGCGAGGGCGCGACCGCCGAGGACGTCGACCGCGCGTTGGGCGCAGAGGCCCGCGCGCCAACGCCCGCCCGGTCCTCCGACCGCGTTCAAGAGACCCGGGCGCTGACCAACGCGGTGCTGACCGCGGCGACCGCCAAGCAGCTCGTCGAGCTCGAGCAGCAGGTGTCGATGCTCCATACCCGGATCAACGAGATGGCCAGCGCGCTCGAACAACGGGACCGGGTGCTGCGGCGCGCGTTGATGGCGATGGTCGATCTGTTCCAGTACAACGAAAACGAGCGCCAGCTCGCCGAGCGCGAGCGCGACCGCGACAACGCCCATTACCACCAGCGGGTCATGCTGGCGCTGCAAGAGCTTTTGATGCACGCCCGCAAGCGACGGCGGCGCTGGTTCTAGGAGGCGGTCTGCGCGCACTCGTCCGCAAGCCTGCGGTCGCGAACCACCAACAGGCGGCCGAGGCGCGGCCCGCAGCGGCGGCAGTAGCAATCGGCGAGACGCCGGCGCGGCGCGCGCACGTAATGGAACCGCTCGCCGCATTGGGCGCAGGCCCAGACAACGACCGCGTGCGCCTGCGGCGACAGATAAGGGATGTCGTGGGAGACTTGCGGCGGCTCGCCCAACAGCGCCATGATCCGCCGCCACCGCCAATCATGGCGGCAATGCGCCCGATAGCGAATGTCGGCGAGGACATGCGCGCATTCGTGCAAAAAGGTCGCGTCGCGGTCGGCTTCGCGGCCTGGGACGAGGAGCCGGGCGTTGAGCACGATCCGCCGCTCGGCGGCGTAGGCCTTGCCGGCCACGGTCTTGGCCCGGCGGCTGATCTCGACCCGACAGGCGAGGCATGCGGCCCAGGCCCGGCCGAGCCGACGGACGCGCTCGAGCCGATCGCTGAGCCCCCAGGCCGCCGCGCATTCCGCCACCGTTCCGATCGTTTTCGCCATGCGCCCTCCTCGGATCGCGCCGAGCATAGCGAAGCGAGCGGCGTTCGCCACCCCGCCGTCGCAAGGCCGCGCTTGATGCATATCAATGCGGCGGCGGCCGCGAATCGGTTCGATAGTTGCGCCAGGCCATAGAGACGAAAGCGCCAGCGATGCTTAAGACGATCCTCGTTTCCACCGACGGCTCCGACCACGCCGGCAAGGCCGTCGCGTTCGCGAGCGACCTCGCCGCGAAGTACGGCGCCGAGCTGATCATCCTTCACGTGCTTCTGCGCGGACACCTGCCCGAAGAGCTGCGGCGGCTGGTCGAGGTCGAAGGGCTTGTCGAGCCCCCGCCCCCGCCGCCGCCGCCGACGCCCGAAATCCCCGAGGCGATGGTGATCACGCCGGGCGGAGTCGGGGCCGAAACCGCCTCGCTGCGGACGCTTGAAGCGGTGGGCCGCCAGATCGTCAACGCCGCCGAACGCGCCGCCCGAGAATGCGGCGTCGCTTCGGTTCGCACGCTGATCGAGGACGGCGACGCCGCCGAGCGCATCCTCGACGTAGCGCGCCGCGAAGACGTTGACGCCATCGTGCTCGGCAGCCGCGGGCTCGGCACGCTCAAAGGGCTGCTGCTCGGCAGCGTTTCGCACAAGGTCGCTCAGCACGCCCACTGCATCTGCATCACCGTCAAGTAGCGCGCGGATCCCGTGCGGTTTTCCGCCGCCAACGGCGCGTGATATCCTCGCCGCGGCAATCGTCGCGGAGGACTGTCCCGTGGACTGGAGCGCGCTGACCGACGACGCGCTTGAGCGCGCGCTCAACCCGCGCGTCGCGGTGCCCGACGCCGAGACGCATCTTGCGGCCTACGCGGCCCGCGCCGCGGCGGCGCGGGCGCGGCTTTCCGGCCGGCTCGACATCGCCTATGGCGAGGCGCCGGGCGAGCGGCTCGACGTCTTCGCGCCGGAGGACGCAAGCCGCGCGTCGATCCAGGTCTTCATCCACGGCGGCTATTGGCGGGCGCTCGACAAGTCCGACTTCAGCCACCTCGCCGAGCCGCTGGTCGCCGCCGGGGCCGTGGCCGTGCTCGTCAACTACGACCTTTGCCCGGCGGTGACGCTCGACGCGATCGTGCGCGAGGTCCGAAACGCGATCCGCTGGGTCTACGAGAACGCGGCCTCGTTCGGCGGCGATCCCGCGCGGCTGTTCGTCTCGGGGCATTCGGCGGGCGCCCACCTCGCGGCGATGGCGATGGCGCATGACTGGGCCGCCGAAGGGCTGCCCGGCGACGCGATCAAAGGGGTGTTCGCGGTCAGCGGGGTCTATGAGCTTGCGCCGGTGACGCGGATCTCGGTCAACGCCGAAATCGGGCTCGATCTGGACTGCGCGCTCCGCAACAGCCCGACGCTGCGCCCGCCGGGGCCGGTCGCGCCGCTCGTGATCGCGGTCGGCGGCGACGAGCCCGCGGGCTGGATCGCCCAGTCGGAGGACTTCTACGCCGCCTGCCGGAAGCGCGGGGTCGATTGCCGGTTCATGCGCGTCCCCGGGGTCCACCACTTCACGATCTTGGACCGCCTCGCCGACGGCGAAAGCGCGTTGTTCCGCGCGCTGGCCGATCAGATGGGGCTGGATCGGGCCTGACGCGGCCCGGCGATCTTTCTCTCCTTTGCGTTCAGGTTCCGGCGGGACAGTCCTCGGCGCCGCCGACGATCTCCAACAGCCTGCGAAACGCCTGTTCGAGCGCCTCGCGAGGATCGCCGAGACCGGGTTCGGGATCGGCCTTCTCCGCGCCGGCGCAAAAGCCAGGGATCGAAGGAAGAGGGACGGCCTCGCCGTGTCGGTCGCGGACGGTGGTTTGGGGCGACGGCGCGCTCCCCGGACAACCGGCCGGCGCGGCATCAACGGTATTGCGGCCTGGATGCTCGGTCATATCTGGCCTCTCGTCAGGACGAAAGTGCGAACCGTTCTTCGGAAAGACGCCCCTGCCCTTCCATACGCGCAGCTTCGATTCGGCGCGTCATGAACGCCTCCCAACGCGCCGGCCCGGGGCTTGCAAGCGGTCGAAAGCGTCGTCTTCGCGTCCTTCCGGGTCGCAGGCTCACCGCTTGCGGACCGTGAGCGTAAGGCTAACGAAAGGTTTACGCGCGATCAGTGCCGACGGTCACAGCCCGTTGGGGCGGTCGCTCGACCTGGATCAAGGCCGAATCGCCTCGGCACGATCAGCAGGGCTCAAAAAGGACGAAAGGGGGACGATGCCGCGCACCGCCGCATTACGACCCCGCGGCGCGTCCAGGCCGCAGAGACCGCCGCCCGCATCGACGCCTTTCTCGGCGCGCGCGACGCAGCGGTCCCCGGCGCGGCCGGAACGCTTGCCGCAAGACGGGCCATGGGCGGCCGGCGCTGGTATGATACCGTCCCGACGCGGAGAAGAGAGATCAGGGACAGAGACATGGCGCAAGAAAAAGAGACGCTGCCCTCGGGAGCCGCCCGCCTCGCCCATGAGCGGCCCGACATGTGGCGCGCCTACCAGGCGTTCGGCAAGGCCTGCGCCGAGGCCGGCCCGCTGGACGCGCGAACCCAGCGGCTGGTCAAGCTCGCGCTCGCGGTGGGCGCGCGCAGCGAAGGCGCCGTGCACTCGCACGTGCGCCGCGCGCTCGCCGAAGGCGTTCCGGCGGATGCGCTGCGCCATGTCGCCCATCTGGCCGCGCCGACGCTCGGCTTCCCGACCGCGGTCGCGGCGCTGACCTGGATCGACGACCTCGCCGACAAGGCCTGAACGGCGGCCGCCTTCAGGGTGCTTCGCTCCGGCCCGCATTCAGGCAGGCTTTCCGCCACCGTCCATGTGGTCGGCGCAGGGCTTGCCGGTCTCGCCGCCGCCGTGGCCCTTGCGGATCGCGGCTTGCGCGTCGCGCTTTACGACGCCGCGCCCCAGGCCGGGGGGCGGTGCCGGTCGTTCTACGAGCCTGCGCTCGATCGCTGGATCGACAACGGCAACCATTTGATCCTGGGCGCGAACCCGCGCGCGCTCGCTTATCTCGAGAAGCTGGGCGCGCGCGACCGGTTGCGGGGATGCGCGCGCCCGGTCTTCCCCTTCGTCGACCTTGCGAGCGGCGCGCGCTGGACGCTGAGGCCGGGGCGCGGCCCCTTGCCCCTGTGGCTGCTCGATCCCGCGCGCCGGGTGCCGGAGACCCGCGCCCGCGACTACCTCGCCGCCGCCTTGCGGCTCGCGCGCGCGCGCGCCGAGACGACCGTCGCCGAGGCGTTCGGCCGCGACGGCCCCTTGTTCGCGCGGCTTTGGGAGCCGCTCGCCGTCGCCGTGCTCAACACCGAGGCCGAGGCCGCCGCGGCCAGCCTTCTGCGGCCGGTGTTCGCGCGAGTCTTCCTGCGCGGCGGCGAAAACGCGCGGGCCTTCGTCGCCCGCGAAGGGCTCTCGGACTGCTTCGTTGCGCCGGCGCTCGCCTGGCTCGAAGCGCGCGGCTGTCGACCGGCCTTCGGCGCGCGGCTGCGCGCGGTCGAGATCGCGGACGGGCGCGCGGCGGCCCTCGACTTCGCGGGCGGGCGCGTCGCGCTCGGCCCCGAGGACCGTGCGATTCTCGCCCTGCCGCCGGCGAGCGCCGCGCGCCTCGCGCCCGGGATCGCCGCGCCGCGCGCGCACCGGGCCATCGTCAACGGCCATTTCCGCCTCCCCCGCCCGGTCGCTCTTCCCGAGGATGCGCCCTTCCTCGGCCTGATCGGCGGGCTGGCGCAGTGGCTGTTCGTCCGCGGCGACGTGGCCTCGGCGACGGTGAGCGCGGCCGATGCGCTCGCCGAGCGGCCGGCGGGCGAGATCGCCGCGCGCCTGTGGGCCGACGTCGCCCGCGCCCTCGCCCTCGACCGCGATGCGCCGCCGCCCGCGCGCATCGTCAAGGAGCGGCGGGCGACCTTCGCCCAGACCCCGGCCGAGGCCGCGCGTCGGCCGGGCGCGCGGACGCCGCTTCGCAACCTGTTCCTGGCCGGCGATTGGACCGACACCGGGCTTCCCGCGACCATCGAGAGCGCGATCGTTTCGGGCGAACGCGCGGCGCGCCTCGCCGCCGACGCGGCCTGAACGCCATCGGGACTTGCCGAGCCTTCACCGCAACCGTAACCTGAAAAGAAAAAAGGGCGCCTCCTGCGTCCCTCGAACGGTGGGAGAAAGCGCCCTAGGCCGAGACGACGCATTAGGGAGGAAACGTCATGTGCCAGCTCTATGCGGGCCAGGATCCTGCAAACTATCAGTATGTGACGCGTTCGATCCGCCTCAACGGCTGCGCGACGAGCGTCCGTCTCGAAGCGCGGTTCTGGGACATTCTCGACGAGATCGCCGCCGGAGAAGGCACGAGCACGCCCCGGTTTCTGTCGACGCTCCACGACGAGGTGGTCGAGCGGCGCGGCGAGGTGGGCAACTTCGCCTCGATCCTGCGCGTTGCCTGCATCGTCTATCTTCAGCGCGGCGGGCGCGAAACGACGGCCTCGGCCGCATAGCCGGGCGGGCGCGCCCGTCTGCAACCGGCCCTGCGGGCGCGCCGATACGTCGCATGTAACATAGGGCTACCACCACCTCGGCCGCGGTCGCTGGTAAAATTAAACAAATGTCTTGCGACGGAGGATGGGCGCCGTGGCCAAGTTGATTCACGCCATGATCCGAGTGCTCGACCTGGACCGGTCGATCCGGTTCTACGGCGATGCGTTCGGGCTCGATGTAGCCGACCGCTTCGACTTCGAGGGGTTCACGCTCGTCTATCTGCGCAACGACGAAGCCGACTTCGAGGTCGAGCTGACCCACAACCACGGCCAGACCGAGCCCTACACCCACGGCACCGGATACGGTCATCTTGCGGTTGTGGTCGACGACCTCGACGCGGCTCATGAGCGGTTTGCACGCCTTGGTCTCGAACCTCAGCCGATCAAGGAGTTCCACCGCGACGGCGCGTTGATGGCGCGCTTCTTCTTCGTCGCGGACCCCGACGGCTACAAGATCGAGGTTCTCGAAAAGCATGGCCGCTATCGATGAGGACGATGAGGAGCGCGCCGCGAACGGGCGAGGCGGGACCGCTCCGGCGCGACTGTACAGGGAGGGTACCAGGATGAAAGGCAAAGGTATGGACCGCCGCCAGTTTCTGCAGTCGAGCGGGCTGACCATAGCCGGCGCGGCCGCGGCCGGCGGCATTGCGATGATCGTCGATCCCAAGGGCGCCTGGGCGCTCACGCTTGCGGCGCTCGACCGGCACACGGCCGAGACCCTGGTCGCGGTGTGTCGCGAGATGTACCCGCACGATGCGATCGGCGACATCTATTACGCCCGCGTGGTCGAAACGCTCGACCAGAAGGCGGCCGGCGATTCCGAGCTCGCCAAGACGCTCAAGAACGGCGTCGCCGCGCTCGATCGGACTTACGGCATCGCCTTTCTCGATCTGTCCGAAGGCCACCGGCTCAAGGCGCTCAAGAGCATGGAGAATACGGGCTTCTTCCAGACCGTGCGGGGCACGACCGTGACCACCCTCTACAACGACGAACAGGTCTGGCGTTTCTTCGGCTACGAAGGATCGGCTTTCGAATATGGCGGCTACATCGACCGAGGTTTCAACGACCTCGGCTGGCTGCCGGACATCTCGTAGGGGGAGGGCCGCGACATGGCACGTTACGATCTCAACGACGACAGCGTGGTCGTCATCATCGGCTCGGGCGCCGGCGGCGGCACGCTCGCCAACGAGCTTTGCCAGAAAGGCATCAAGGTGGTCTGCCTCGAGGCCGGCAAACACTACACGATCGACGACTTCGTCAACAACGAGTGGGAGATGTTCGGCAAGATCTCCTGGCT
>CAYYWV010000118.1:0-7100 GCA_964475385.1 uncultured Alphaproteobacteria bacterium
TCAAGATCTCGCCGGGCTTCTTCGACAACCCCAAGCGCGGCCTGCCGAGCGTCAACGGGCTCATGGTGCTGCTGAGCGCCGAGACGGGGCTGGTCGAAGCGCTGCTTCTCGACAACGGGTATCTCACCGATATCCGCACCGCGGCGGCCGGCGCGGTCGCCGCAAAACATCTCGCCCGGGCCGATGCGCGAACGGCGGCGGTTCTCGGAGGCGGCGTCCAGGCCCGGCTGCAGCTCGAAGCGCTTACCCTCGTTCGCTCGCTCGAAAGCGCCCGCGTCTGGGCCCGCCGGCCCGCGCAGGCGGCGCAAGCGGCGGCTGCGCTTTCGGAGAAGCTCGGCATCCCGGTCGTCCCCGCCCCCAGCGCCGAGGAGGCCGTGCGCGGCGCCGACATCGTGGTCACGGCGACGCCGGCGACCGAGCCGATCCTCGAAGCCGGCTGGCTCGAACCCGGCCAGCATGTCACGGCCATGGGCTCGGACGCCGAGCGCAAGAACGAGATCGACCCCGCCGCGATCGCCCGCGCCGATCTGTTCGTCTGCGACCGGCGGTCCCAATGCGCGGCGCTCGGCGAATTGCATCACGCCATCGCCGCCGGTATGGTCCCTGCCGCTCGGCGGTTCCCGGAGCTCGGCGAGATCATCCTGAATCCGGGGCTTGGGCGCGCCTCGCCCGACCAGGTCACGATCTGCGATCTCACGGGCGCGGGCGTCCAGGACACCGCCATCGCCACATTGGCCCGCGACCGCTGCATGGCGGCCGGCGCGGGCGCCGACTTCGTTTCTTGACTTCGTTTGCGGGCGAGTCGCAACGACAAAGGGGTTTCGATGATCGCGCCGATTCTTCATTTCGAGCGGGCGGAGTACGAGGCCCGGATCGCCAAGACCCGGGCCGAGATGGCGCGCCGGGGGCTCGATCTCCTGGTGGTCTCGGACCCGTCGAACATGGCCTGGCTCACGGGCTACGATGGCTGGTCGTTCTACGTCCACCAGTGCGTGCTTCTGGCGCAGGACGGCGAGCCGGTCTGGTTCGGCCGCGGCCAGGACGCGAACGGCGCGCGGCGGACCTGCTTCATGGCGGCCGAAAACATCGTCGGCTACCCGGACCACTATGTGCAGTCGAGCGAACGCCACCCGATGGAGCGCTTGTGCGCCGAGATCGAGGCCCGGGGCTGGGCGCGGGCGGCGATCGGCGTCGAGATGGACAACTATTACTTCTCGGCCGCCGCCTTCGCCGCGCTCGAGCGGGGGCTGCCCAACGCCGTCTTCCGGGACGCGACCGGGCTGGTGAACTGGCGGCGCGCGGTCAAGTCCGAGCGCGAGCTCGCTTACATGCGCATCGCCGCGCGCATCGTCGAGAAGGTCCACCGCCGCATCGTCGAGACGGCGGAGCCCGGCATGCGCAAGAGCGATCTGGTGGCCGAGATCTACGACGCCGCGATTCGCGGGGCCGACGGTTACGGCGGCGACTACCCGGCGATCGTGCCGCTTCTGCCTTCGGGCGCGGACGCCGCCGCGCCGCATCTGACCTGGGACGACCGGCCGCTCCGCAAGGGCGAGGGCACCTTCTTCGAGGTCGCCGGCTGCTACCGGCGCTACCACTGCCCGTTGTCGCGCACGGTCTTCCTCGGCAAGCCGCCGCAGAAGTTCCTCGACGCCGAGAAGGCGGTGCTCGAAGGCATGGACGCCGGGCTCGCCGCCGCCCGGCCCGGCAACACCTGCGAGGACGTCGCCCGCGCCTTCTTCGCCGTGCTCGCGCGCTATGGGATCGAGAAGGACAACCGCGCCGGCTACTCGATCGGACTTTCCTACCCGCCCGACTGGGGCGAACGCACCATGAGCCTGCGCAGCGGCGACCGCACGGTGCTCGAAGAGAACATGACCTTCCACTTCATGTCGGGGCTGTGGCTCGACGATTGGGGGCTCGAGATCACCGAAAGCATCGTCATCGCCGAGCGCGGAGCGGAGTGCCTGGCCTCGGTGCCGCGCGAACTGTTCGTGAAGGACTGAGCGCGCCGCCATGAAGCCCAGCCCCATCGTCGCCACGGTCGACTTCGACGCCGACGGCGTCCAGCACGGCCACCTGCGGCTGCCCCACAGCGCCGACGAGTCCGCCTGGGGGGCGGTGATGATCCCGATCGCGGTGATCAAGAACGGCGACGGCCCGACCGCGCTGCTCACCGGCGCCAACCACGGCGACGAGTACGAAGGCCCGCTCGCCCTGTTCGACCTCGCCCACAGCCTCGATCCGCGCGCGGTCTCGGGCCGGGTGATCGTCGCGCCGGCGATGAACGCGCCCGCCTTCCGCGCCGGGCGGCGGACATCGCCGATCGACGGCGGCAACATGAACCGGGCCTTCCCCGGCCGCCCGGACGGGACCGCGACCGAGAAGATCGCCGACTACTTCCAGCGCTATCTCTTGCCCCTAGCGGACTATGTTCTCGACCTTCACGCCGGGGGCAAGACGCTCGACTTCGTGCCGATGGCCGCCGTTCATCGGCTCGCCGACAAGGACCAAGAGGCGCGCTGCGTCGCCGCGATGGAGGCGTTCTGCGCGCCCTACTCGGCGATCCTGCGCGAGATCGATTCGGCGGGCATGTACGACGAGGCGGCCGAAGGGCTCGGCAAGACCTTCGTGACCACCGAGCTCGGCGGCGGCGGCGGCGCGACCGCGCGCTCGGCGGCGATCGCCCGGCGCGGCGTGCGCAACTTCTTGATCCACGCCGGCATCCTTTCCGGCGCGCCCGAGCCCGCGCCTTCGACATGGATCGACATGCCGTCGGACGACTGCTTCACCTTCTGCGAGCACGAAGGGCTGGTCGACTTCGCGCTCGATCTCGGCGCGCCGGTGCGCAAGGGCGATGCGCTCGCCCGGGTCTGGCCCATCGACCGCACCGGCGTCGCCCCCGCAATTTACCGCGCCAAGATCGACGGCATCCTCGCCGCCCGCCATTTCCCCGGACTGATCCGGCTCGGCGACTGCATGGCCGTGGTCGCGACCGTTTCGCAGCGGAACGCCTCGCGATAACGCCCGGGCCGGCGGCGCGCCATGGAGCGATCCCTCGCCGCTCTCGCCGGGCGCCACGGCGAGAGCGCTATGCCGCGCGGACCTTCGAAAGGAAGGCGTCGACCTGCTCGCGCAATGCGGCGGCCTCGCTGGCCAGCCCTTCAGTGGCTTGGAGCACTTCGCCGGCGGCGGCGCCGGTTTCGGTCGAAGCCTGGCTGACGCCAGCGATCTTGCCGGAGACTTCCTGCGTGCCGCTTGCGGCTTCTTGGACGTTCCGGCTGATTTCGCCGGTCGCGGCGGATTGCTCCTCGACCGCCGCCGCAATGGTGGCCGCGATCTCGTTGACCTGTTCGATCGTCTCACCGATCTCGCGGATCGCCCTGACCGTTTCTTCGCTGACCGCTTGAATTTCCTGAATCTGCTGGGCGATTTCTTCGGTGGCGCATCCCGTTTGATTCGCGAGGTTCTTGACCTCGGCGGCGACCACGGCGAAACCTTTGCCGGCCTCCCCAGCGCGCGCCGCCTCAATGGTCGCATTGAGCGCGAGCAGATTCGTCTGCTCGGCAATGTCGCTGATCAGATCGACGATCTCGCCAATCTTGTGCGAAGCGCTCGCGAGGCCTTGGACCGTGTCATTGGTTCGACGCGCTTGGTCCACCGCGCGCTTCGAGATGTTCGAGGACTCGCTGACCTGTCGGCTGATCTCCCCAATCGAGGTCGAAAGCTCCTCGGCGGCCGTGGCGACGGTCTGGACATTCGTCGTCGCTTGTTCGGTCGCGGCGGCCACAGAGCCCGATTCCCGCGTCATGAGATCGGTGGCTTGCGCCATGTTCTGCGCAAGCTCACGCATCCGCGCGACTGCGGTATCGATGCCCTCAACCACGCCCATAACGGTGTTCTCGAAGCTGTCCGCAAGGCCGAGCATCTCTCGGCGGCGCTCTTCTTGCGCGCGTCGTTCGCTCGCCTCGCGTTCGGCGCGCAAGCGTTCGACCTCGCGCGCGTTGTCGCGGAAGATCTGAACCGTATGCGCCATGACGGCGATTTCATCCGTACCGCCTGTCTGCACCTCGACGTCAAGCTTTCCGTCGGCTAGCGCAACCATGGCGTGGGAGAGATCGACCAAGCGACGAACTAGATTGCGACCGACATAGAAGATCGAGATCAGAAGAGCGATCGTCACGCTGACGCCTGTGATCGCCAAGAGAAGAATCTTGTTCCGCTGTTCCGCATCTCGAGCGCGGGACGTCTCATCGACCATCTGGGCCTTGGCGCGATCCGCCGCCTGGGCCACCTTGGCGGAGACATCGGAAGCGAGCGCTCGCGTCGCGCTTAACAACGCCGCGATTTCATCCTGAATCTTGAGCTCCTTGAACCGGATATCGAAGATATTGTCCCCATCCGCACCGAGCGCGCGCAGCGTTTTGGCGTGGGAGATGACGGCCTTGATCCCTTCCTGATCCTTGAGCTCTTCAAGAGCCTTGGCCAAGGCCGCGTCGGCGGCGTTGAACCGCTCGCGCAGGGGTTGGATGTTCTCGGCGGCGCGTTCGTTGGCGGCCGTGCTGAGAAGCCCCACGATATCATTGGTCGCCGCCTTCGCCTCGATCGCGGCGGTCAAGGGGCCGACCCCAGATTCGATAAAGTTGGAGACCGCATCAGGTTGGGTGGGGTCGATGCTATCGGCGCCCATGATGAGATCGAAGTCGGCGTTGTCGGCGATCGGCGCCAGCGCCGCAAGAAGCGCCTGGTGGGACTTCTTCATCACTTGCGCCTTTGCGGCGAGCGCTTGGCGCAACGCGTTGCGTTCTTTGACGAGCTCTTTCAGACGGTTGAGGTTTTCATTCAACGCGGCTTCGGTTTTTCCGACGCCTTCGAGAGTAACGGTCCCGTTCTTGAGAACCGCGTCAACCTGATTACGCGCGGTCTCAAGCCGTCTCGCGATCTCGGCCTGTTCCTGCGCATTGGTGGCCGAGGCGAGAACGGGCGCGGTCGCCGAGACTTGGGCCACGGCTTCCGCAAGCCGAAGCGTGTCCACGACCGCGGGCGTGCGCTCGTTGATGATCGTGCCGAGCGTGTTGGTGACGCTGCTCAGCGCGACCCAGGAGACGCCGATCGCCGCAAGCGTCGTCAGCGATAGAACGCCGAGAGCGAGGAAAAGGCGGCCGCGAATCCCCATGGCGATCGTCGCGCCGCCATCGGAGCGCTCGTCGGCGACAGCCTCGCCGGATTGTTCGTCGCAGAGTTCCGCCGTGTTCTTGTCTACGTTTTTGTCGTCCATGACGTGAGCCCACTTGATTCAATTCCGCCGCGCCGGAAGCAGAGTCCGAGCGCCCGCACCGGCCAGCCGCGGCGTTGTCCGAGTTATCCGCCCGGTTTCGAGCGGCACGAAAAAGGATGGCCGGGCCGAGAGCGCGCTGGGCCTCTCCGCCCGGCCGTCCGCGTTCAGTTGGTCAACGCGGCCAGGGTCTCGACCGGCTTGAAGCTGCCGTCGGGTTGGATGACCGTAAGGAACACCTCGCCCATGCCCTGGTTATCGCCGGGGCCGTACTCCAGCGTCACGCCGCCGAGATCGAAGGTGCCCGTGTTATAGACCGCATCGAGAAACGCCTGACGGGTCACGTCCTTGCCCGCCTTGCGCAGGGCCTCGATGGCGAGCCGGCCTACGAGATATCCTTCGAGGCTCACGAAGCCGGGTTCCGCATCCGGGACCGCCGCTTTGAGCGCCTTCTGATACTGGGCGACCACCGGGATGGAGGTGTCCCACGGGAACGGCACGACCTGGGTGATGACCACGCCCGCGCCTTCGGGGCCAAGCTCCTTCGACAGAGCCTTGGAGCCGACGAAGGAAATCGTCACGAACACGGGGTTCATCTTGGCCTTATGGGCGAGCTTGATGAACGCGGCGATCGGCTTATAGGCGCCGACCATCACCACCGCCTGGGGCTTGGCCTTGCGGATCGTGAGCAAAGCCCGCTTCACGGCCGTCGTATTGCGCGGATACGTTCCTTCGGCCGAGAGCTTGAGGCCGCGCTTGTCCATCGCCTTCTTGACGCCCGCAAGGCCGACCCGGCCGAAGGCGTCGTCTTGATAGAGAATGGCGATGTTATCGAACCCAAGGTCTTCGGTCAGGTGCTTGATCCAGGCTTCCGTCTCCTGGTCGTAAGTCGCCCGCAGGTTGATGACGTTGCTGTTCTCGGGCTTGCGCAGGAAGCCGGCGCCCGTGAAGGGCCCGATGAAGGGGACCTTCTTCTCGGTCGCAATCGGCTGCGCCGCTTTGGAGGTCGGCGTGCCGACCTCGCCGATCAGCGCGAACACCTGATCCTTGTCGATCAACTTATTGGTGTTGGCGATGGCGCGGTCGGGTTCATAGCCGTCGTCATAGCTTTTGAGCTCGATCTTTCGGCCATAGACGCCGCCCGCGTCGTTGGCTTCCTTGAACGCCGCCTCAAGCCCGGCCTTCATGCCGATGCCAAGCGCGGCGGCCGGACCGCCAAGAGCGGCCGATTGGCCGAAAACGATTTTGCTGTCGGTAACGCCCGGCTCGGCCCAGGCTGCAACGCTGCCCACGAGCACAAACGCCGCGGCGATGGAAGGAATGGAAATCCGCCTATTCATTGCGCTTTGATCTCCTCGTTATTCGCATTCACAAGGCCAGCTACGAACCCACCGAAGCTCGCCCTGCGTCGTCCCAGACGTGGAGCAGAATCCGCGTCATGAACAGCCATAAAGATGAATCGTGAAAAGATTCCTAAACTTACAGGTTTAATCGCCGCTATGACGTGCAATTGCGTATCTTCGTGCCGTCTTTTTTCCCGCATTAGTGTTGTGGTTTTTAAATCTTTATTAATATTTAAAAAGCTGAGTAGAAAGCGCGATTTCATCGTGTCATCACCGACGCCGCGCATTACCGCGCGTGTTGAGCTCGATCTCCGCTGATATCGACCGATCCGGAGCCAGTCTCCTTTTTCGAGCGGCCCGACTACGAATCCGGCGCCGTTCGCGCAGTAAGGCGCAGTGAGCAAAGAAAGTCCCGACCGATGCGAATGCGGAGGGAGGGGAGCCGGGCGCGAACCGTCTCCGGCGACGACCAATCAGGCGCC
>CAYYWV010000119.1:0-6833 GCA_964475385.1 uncultured Alphaproteobacteria bacterium
GCCGCCAGCGCCTCGCTTGGTCAGAGATCGGTTGGGGGCGGATCGCGCTCACGCTCATCGCTTACGTCGGGCTTCTCTTCGGCCATCCTTACGCGATCGGCGTCGATCCGCTCGCCGGCGTCTTGTATTAAGCGCCTCGCCCTTCCGGCCGCGTCTATCCCGGCCTGCCGTCGGGCCGAGGACTGGTAAGGATCGGAACGAACACGATCGAGAACGCGACGAAGGCCGCGGTCCAGGCCGTTCCCGCCACCTCGAGCGCCACCGGACCGCCGACCATGCGCGCGACCGCCGCAACCGAAACCAGCCCGTAAGCCATCGCCACCGGCCAGGGGGCGACCAGCGGCCGCCCGGTGTGCCCGAGGGCGGCGCGCGACATGACCGCGATCGTCATGCTGCCGATCGCGCCGACGGCGAGCGCGTGCATGGCGGTGAGCGGCAAGATGACCCCGAAAGCGGCCAGGGCGCGAGCGGCGAGCCCGACGACCAGCCAACCGTAGGCGAGATGAAGAATCCAGAGAATCGGCGCGCCCAGCGTATGCCTCCAGCCCCAGCCGGCGAGCCGCATCCCGTTGACGATGGCGGCGAACGCCGCGATCGCGCCGGCGAGCGCGGCGGTCTCGGGCCGCAGCTCGGCCAGGGCGTCGGCGATCACCACGGCCGCGACGCTTGCGAGCGCGAGGCGGTCGAGCAGGGGCCGCTGTTTGACCGCCTCGCGCAGGCCGCGGGGCGCAAGCGCGTTGGCGGTGAACGCGGGCACGATGCGCCCGCCCAGGATCGTGATCAGAAGGATGAAGCCGTCGAGCGCCAGGCCCGCGCCGAGCCGCTCCCCCACCAGCCCGGCCGCCGCCGCGTACATGAGCGCGTTCCCCGCGACGAGAATCGCGATCACGGCGACGAAGATGCGGTTGCGCTTCGCCCGCGGGCTCAAGAGCCCGGGCGCGCCCACGGCGAGCAGCACCGGCAGGAACGCGAGATCGACCGCGGCGACGAGACCCGCAGGAAGAAAGCCCGAAAACCACATCGCAAGCCGCCCGGCGAGCCACAGCGCGGCGAGCCCGGCGAGGCGCGCGCCGGTCACCGGCGGCGTCTTCTGCCACCCCGGCACCGCGGTCAGAAGAAAGCCGGCAAGCGCGGCGGACGCGTAGCCCAAGAGCATCTCATGCGCATGCCACAGCGCCGTCGGCCAAGCGAACGGCCAGGGGGCCCGAGAGTGGTGAAGCGCAAGCCAGACCGGCAGCACGAACGCAGCGTAAAGACCGGCGAGCAAAAAGAACGGCCGGAAGCCGAACGCGAACAACGCAGGCGGGCGGCGCGATTCAGCCTTTGAGCTCAAGCGTGCTTCCATCGTCGAGATCGAGTGGACTACCTGTTGCTATTGAGAGATCACATCTGGGCGTCGCTTCCCGACTCGGTCATGAGCCGGCTCGCGCGGGCTGCCTCGCGCCGCTTACGACGCGCGATCAACGGCGGACAGGTCTGATCGTCGTGATAGAGCGTCTGGCAGTTCATGCAATGGATGCACTCGTTCGGGTTGATCCGGCCGTCGGGATGGATCGCCTGAACGGTGCAGCGCACGGCGCAGATCTGGCACTGGACCCCGCACTGGAAGCGGCGCTTGAGCCAGTCGAACATGCGCAGCCGGGCGGGAATCGCGAGCGCCGCGCCGAGCGGACAGAGATAGCGGCAGAACGCGCGCTCGATCACAAGCCCGACGGCGAGCAGCGCGAGCGCATAGGCGACGAACGGCCATTCGCGCGCGAACCTGAGAACGATCGCCGTCTTGAAGGGCTCGACCTCGACCATCGGCTGGACCCGGTCGTAGCCGCCGAGCGAGAGCGCGAACAGGCCCAGGAAGACGATGTACTTGATCATCCACAACCGCTCGTGGACGACGAAGGGAAGCCGGATCTGGGGAACGCCAAGCAGCCGTCCGCCGCGGTTGAGAAGCTCTTGCAACGCGCCGAACGGGCACAGCCAGCCGCAGAAGACCCCTCGTCCCCAGAACAGAAGCGCGACCGCCACGTAAGACCACAGGATGAAGATCAAAGGCGCGACCAGGAAGGTCTCCCAGCGGAACCCGCCAAGCAGCGCCTGATAGAACGTCACCACGTTGACGACCGAGAGCTGGGCGCCTGCGTACCAGCCGATCCAGATGACCGCGAAGGCGAGAAAGCCGTAACGCAAGAAGTGATACAGCCGGCGACGGCGGACGATCGGATCTTCGAACACGAGGAACAAGGTCAGCGCCACGAGCGCGAGCGTAAGAATCACGATCCGTCCGGCATGCGCCCGCCATACGCCGATCCACAAGGGCTCGGGCGCGGCTTCCTCGCTCGCCGCAGGCCGCCGCACCAGCCGGGCCGGGGCTTGGTAAGGGACCATGAAGGTCGCGAATACCGGCTGCGCGCCCGCGTCGGCCTCGACCAGAAGATCAAGCCGCCAAGGCGCCGTCGGGTCGAACCCGGCCGCGCGCGGCACGACGAAGACCGCGGTTTCGCGGAAGCCGGGCGCGCCTTCGGCCGTCAACCGTTCGATCCGGTGGTGCCAGTCGGCCTTGAAACGGATGGTCCGGCTTCCCTGAACCAGCACGATGCGGTCGAAGACTCCATCTCGGCGCCAGGCGGTCCCTTTGAAGGAGTACAATCCGTTCGCCGCCACGAAAACGAGCTGATCGCCGGGCGCGAGCCCCGCCATAAGGCGATCGTAGACGCGCCGGCCCAAAAGGTTGCGTCCGATCGCCGCCGGCGTGGCGAGCGCGACGTAGAGATCGATGAAGGTCGCCTCGGGCTTGCGAACCACGCCCGCCGGCCCGAACCCCCGCGCGCCCCGCTCGCGAAGCGCTCGATCCACCGCCTCGTTGGTGAGATGGAGCCGGGCGAGCGCCCCTTCGGCGACGAGCGCGTCCCAACCCGCCGGCGCGAAGCTGTCGATATCGAGCGCGGCGGCGGCGCCGCCGAGGATTCCGCGCGAGCGCGCGACCGCGCGCGCCGCTCGCATGATCGCATCGCTGATCACGAGCGAGGAGACGGTCGCGCCCGAGACCGCGTCGATTCGCGGCCCCGACCCCGGTGCGTTGCCGACGCGGACCACGTCGCGGACGTTGAGCCCTCGGTAGCGGTGGACGAAAGCGGCGAGATCGGCCTCGGTCACGCCGATGACCAGGATGGGCTCGTGTTGCTCGACGATCTCGGCTCCGGTGATGCGCCCATCGCGGTCGACGCCGACGGCGATATCGAGCGGCTTGGCCGAAAAGCCGGTCGAGGCCACCACGTCGCGGGTGAAGAACACATAGCCCACCACCATGCCGTCCTTGAGCGCGGCGGCCGCCGGCGGCGCGCCTTCAAGGGGACCGAAGGATTCGGCGTCCGGAAAGACGCGCGCGAAGACCGCGGTATCGCGCGGCGCAGCCCAGGCCCCTGCGGGAATCGCCGCAAGCGCGAGAACGAGCGCAACGAGCCCGGCAACCCCCGCCCTTCGCTTTCGCACGCGCGCGCCTCCACCCCTCGGCAGTTCCGAAACGAGTATCGACAGGGAGCGTCGCGTCCTCCTTGACGTGGGTCAAGGCGTTTCGCGGCAACGGCCATTAGGGTCACGGCTTACGGGCTGCCGCAGCGGATTATCTTGGAGGCTCCTGACTATGAGACGCCTGTTGACTACGTTTGCTGTCGGGGTGTTCTTCGCCCTGGCGACCACGCTCGGCTCCGCCGCATTCGCCGGCTCGCAGCCGAGCCCCTCTGACATCAAGAAACACGGCACCACGCCGGGCGGTCGTTACGAACCTTCGCTCAACATCCTCAAGGGCGAAAAGGTCGAAATGCCCGGCGCCAAGGAAGGCCAACCCGCCATGACCAAGGCGGAGTTCAAACGCGCCAAACGGATCTACTTCGAGCGCTGCGCCGGTTGCCACGGCGCTCTGCGCAAAGGCGCGACGGGTAAGCCGCTGACCACGGACATCACCAAGAAGCGAGGGTACGAGTATCTCCGCGACTTCATCACCTATGGCTCGCCGGCCGGAATGCCCAACTGGGGCACCTCGGGCGAGCTCAGCGAGGAGGAGGTGGACCTGATGGCCCGCTATCTCCTGCGCGAGCCGCCTCAGCCGCCCGAGTGGGGCCTGCCCGAGATGAAGGAATCGTGGAAGGTGTTGGTCCCGGTCGACCAGCGGCCGACCAAGAAGATGAACGACCTCGATCTCGACAACCTGTTCTCGGTCACGCTTCGCGACGCCGGCAAGGTCGCGCTCATCGACGGCAAGTCCAAGAAGATCGTCGACGTGATCGATTCGGGTTACGCCGTGCACATCTCGCGGCTGTCGGCTTCGGGCCGTTATCTCTACACCATCGGCCGCGACGCCAAGGTCAACCTGATCGATTTGTGGATGGACCCGCCGCAGACCGTGGCCACGATCAAGATCGGCATCGAGGCCCGCTCGGTCGAGAGCTCGAAGATGAAGGGCTGGGAGGACAAGTACGCCATCGCCGGCGCGTACTGGCCGCCCCAGTACGTCATCATGAAGGGCGACACC
The DNA here is from genome assembly GCA_964475385.1 of uncultured Alphaproteobacteria bacterium. GTDB lineage: Bacteria > Pseudomonadota > Alphaproteobacteria > JAAXGF01 > JAAXGF01 > CAYYWV01. The sequence goes on from CAYYWV010000119.1 coordinate 4,526, forward strand.
CTCGAGCCGCTCAAGATCGTCTCGACCCGCGGCATGACCGTGGATACCCAGGTCTATCACCCGGAGCCGCGCGTCGCCTCGATCGTGTCGTCGCACTATCGCCCCGAGTTCGTGGTCAACGTCAAGGAGACCGGCAAGGTTCTGATGGTCAACTACGAGGACATCGAGAACCTCAAAGTGACCGCGATCGACGCCGAGCGCTTCCTGCATGACGGCGGCTTCGATTCGACCGGGCGCTACTTCCTGGTCGCGGCCAACGCCCGCAACAAGATCGTCGTCATCGACACCAAGACCGACGAGCTCGTCAAGATCATCGACGTCGGCACCAAACCCCACCCGGGCCGCGGCGCCAACTTCATCGATCCCAAGTACGGTCCGGTCTGGGCGACCAGCCATCTCGGCGACGAGACCATTGCGGTGATCGGGACCGACCCGGTGAACCATCCGCAATACGCCTGGAAGGTGGTGCGCACGCTCGAAGGCCAGGGCGGCGGGTCGCTGTTCATCAAGACCCACCCCAAGTCGAAGAACCTGTGGGTCGACACCCCGCTCAACCCCGAGCCCGAGATCGCGTCGTCGGTCGCGGTGTTCGACATCGACAACCTCGACAAGGGCTACGAGGTGCTGCCCATCGGCGAGTGGTCGGGCATCAGCGAAGGCCCGAGGCGCGTCGTCCAGGGCGAGTACAACCGTGACGGCACCGAGATCTGGTTCTCGGTCTGGAACAAGAAAGAGCAGGAATCCGCAATCGTCGTCGTCGACGACAAGACGCGGAAGCTCAAGGCCGTGATCCGCGATCCCAGGCTGGTCACGCCAACCGGTAAGTTCAACGTGTACAACACGAAGAACGACATCTACTGATCGGTTCGGACGGGGCGGCCCCAGGCCGCCCCGTCCCCGACGCAGGTAGCGAACGATGACGAACGATAACGATACGACTGGTTGCGTTTATCTGGTCGGCGCCGGGCCGGGCGACCCCGAGCTTTTGACCGTCAAGGCGCAACGCCTTCTCGGCGAAGCGGACGTCGTGGTCTACGACCGACTGGTTTCGCCCGCGGTGCTCGCGTTGGTCCGGCCCGGCACGACCCGCATCTACGCCGGGAAGGCCAACGGGCATCACACCCTGGACCAGGAAGAGATCAACGCGCTCCTGACCGCGCTCGCCCGCGCGGGCCGCAAGGTGGTGCGGCTCAAAGGCGGCGATCCCTTCATTTTCGGCCGCGGCAGCGAGGAGGCGGCCTATCTCTCCGCCCACGGCATCCGCTTCGAGGTGGTTCCGGGGATCACCGCCGCCGCCGGTTGCGCGGCCGCGCTCGGGGTGCCGCTCACCCATCGCGGGGTCGCCAACGGGGTCCGCTTCGTCACCGGCCACGGGCGGCCGGGCCACGACCTCGATCTCAATTGGCGCAGCCTCGCCGATCCCGACACCACGCTGGTCGTCTACATGGGGCTCGCCAACCTCGCCCCGATCTGCCGCAACCTGATCGACGCCGGGCTCGATCCCGAGACCCCGGCGCTCGCCGTCTCGCGCGGCACCACGCCCGAGCAGAAGACCTGTCAAGCCCCGCTCTCCAACCTCGCCGAGGCGGTCGCCGAGAAGGGGCTGAAATCGCCGGTCTTGATCTTCATCGGACGCGCCGCCGGGTTGTGCGCCATGCTTACCCCGGCCTCAGCCGAAGACTTGGGCGCGCCTGCGCGCGTCGGCCATGGCTAGACGGGCGGCCGTCAGGGTTTTTCTTTTCACGACGCTCGGCGCTCTGACGCTGATCGCCGCGGCCTACGCTTACGCCCGCGCGAGCACTGATGCGTCTTCCGCGCCGCCCAAGCCGCGCCAGGCCGCGCTTCTCTACCTCCTGCGCCAGGACTGCGGGGCTTGCCACGGCATGACCCTCAAAGGCGGCCTCGGTCCCTCGCTTCTGCCCGAACGGCTCGCCAAGATTCCCGACGACGTGCTGATCGCGACCGTCCTCGACGGACGCCCGGGAACGCCTATGCCGCCGTGGCGATTTATGATATCGCCTGACGAGGCGGCCTGGCTGGTCCATCGGCTGAAGGAGGGGATCGCGCGTGAGAACTGACCGGATACGCTTGGCGGTCCTGGCCGCGCTTCTCCTTTTCCTTTCGGGCTGCGCGACCGGGCTTCGCGGGACCGGCGATCTCGGCCTCGTGATCGAGCGGGCGAGCGGCAGCGTCCGCCTGGTCGAGACCTCGGGCCCCTCGGCGCTCGGCGAGGTCACGGGGCTCGGCGATCTCTCGCACGCCTCGGTGGTGTTCTCGCGCGACGAGCGCTACGCCTTCGTCTTCGGCC
>CAYYWV010000120.1:0-6821 GCA_964475385.1 uncultured Alphaproteobacteria bacterium
GGTATGACCGGCCGAAGCCGGTTCTTTCCGGCGCGATATCCCCGATTCGCTCCGGACGCGCAAGGAAGGCGATGACAAAAAACGACCCGGGCGGACGCCCGCCCGGGTCCAGGAACGTAACGGCCTGAATCAGCCGGAGTACTCCTTCGATTTGAAGGAGAGATGGGCCACCGACGCCGGAGCGTTCGCGAGCTTGCGGATGTTCCCCCAAGTCTGCTTGTAGTTGGGGATGACCAGCTCGTTGACCCCGGCGTTGACGACGTTGCCCTGGGTGCCGCGCGGCGAGGCGAAGAGCATGAAGGTCTCCTTGCGCTTCGCCGTCGGCGTCGGATAGGCCATCGCCTGGGTCGCGCCGGCGTCGTTATAGACCTCGACGATATCGCCCGGATTGACGCCAAGCTCGGCCATGTCGTCCGGGTTCATCTCGATGAACGGATAGGGCCAGCGATCGAGAACGAACTCGTTCTCCTGGTCGTAGTGCCAGTTCTGCCAGTTCAGGTTGGAGCGGCCGTTGTTGATGAGGAAGGCGTACCGCTTCCTTTGCAGCTCCTTGCCCGGCGCTTGCAGGCCGCGCCAAGGCGCGTCCATGAACTTGGCCCGACCGTTCTCGGTCGAGAAGACGCCGTCGGCGTAGAGACGCTTGGTGCCGACGATCTTATCGTTCTCGACCCCCTGCGCGGGCTCCTGGAAGCCGTTGGGCCCCATCTTCCTGAGGCGCTCGTAGGTGACGTGCTCGCCGCCGTGGGCGTGCTTCCGATAGCCGTCCTCGAAGGCGTCCTCCTCGGTCTTCCAGTCGAAGCCCTTGAAACGGTCGGCGTAGTTGTCGAGCCCCATCTCGCGCAGCACGCGCTCCATGTTCTGGGCGATGCCGGCGGCGATCAGGCAGTCCGGCTTGGCCACGCCCGGGGGGTCCATGTAGCGCTCGGTGATGCGCATCCGCCGTTCGCCGTTCATCGAGGTGAGGTTCATCTCGCCCGACTGGGCGGCGGGCAGGATGACATGGGCGTTCTGGCCGATCTGGCTGTGGATGATGTCCACATCGACCACGAACAGCCCGCCCTGGCGGATGGCGTTGATGATCGCATCGACGAGCTCGGCGCGGGTGCCGCCGGCGGCCGCGTCCATGGCGTCTTTCACCATGTCGGCGCGCCGCTTGTGCACGCGCTTGAACTCGGTGGCGTTCAGCGTCGTCTTGTAGTGGTCGCAGGCCCAGATGTGATGGACGCTGCCGCGGCCCGAGATCAAGAGCTGGTCGACGTAGGTCGCCGGCCGCCCGACATGGGCGTCCGAAGGCCGCACGTAACCCTCTTGGTGGCCGCCGAGACGGACGCAACCGCCGCCCGGCCGGCCGATGTTGCCGGTGGCGAGCGCGATGTTCACCAGAGCGCCGTTGGTGCGGTAATTATCGTTGCCCCAGATGATGCCCTTCTCGTAGCCGATCATGGTGCGGCGACGTTTGCCGCCCGCCTTCGGCTTGGCGATCCACTCGGCCGCCTTGACGATGTCGTTCGGGTTGAGGCCGGTGATCTTGGCCGCCTCCTCGATCGACATCCGGCACCCCTCGACCGCCGCCTCGAAGCTGGTGAGATGCCCGGGGTTGGCCTCGGAGACGCCGCGGGCCGGATAGAGCGGCGGCCGCTCGGGGGCCTCGCGCATGGTCGACTTCTCGATGAAAGCCCGGTCGACCCAGCCCTTGTCGGCGATGTAGGTGAAGAGCGCGTTGAACAGCGCGAGATCGGTGCCCGAGTTGAGCGCCAGATGGAGCACGTTCTCCTTGCCGGCCTCGGCCTCGGCCGCGGCGATCGACACCGTGCGCCGGGGATCGACGAAGATGATCTTCGCCGGCGCGTGGGGCTCGTCGGGAAGCTCCTTCTTCTTTTTGTCGAGGGTCGCGCCCCGCAGGTTTGGGATCCAGTGATTGAGGAAGTAGTTGGTCTGGGTCTCGAGCGGGTTGCAGCCCACGGCCATGATGGTGTCGGCGAGTTCGGCGTCCTCGTAGGCGTTGTTGAGCTCGCCGATGCCCATGTCGCGAGTCGCGTGGACCTCGGAATTGTAGGCCGGGCGGTTGTGGATGCGGCAGTTCTTCACCTTCATGGCGCCGAAGTACAGCTTGCCGGTGCCCCAGGTGTTCTCGTAGCCGCCGGCCGAGCCGCCGTGGTCGAACATCGAGACGACGAGCTCGTCCTCGCCCTTCTCGGCGATCACCCGCGCGGTGACGCGGGCCACCAGATCGAGGGCGTCGTCCCAGCTCGTCGGCTGCCAGGTGCCGTAGCGCCAAACAAGCGGGTCCGTGAGGCGCTGGAGCTGGGTGCCGCGGGCCGCCGAGAACTGGTTTTCGGCCATGCGCGCGCCGCGGACCGAGCCGAGGCCCGAGTTCACCACGCAAGCCGGATCGGGCTTTATGACGAGATGCACGTCGCGCCCGTTCTGCTTGACGATGTTGTACATCGAGGGCGAGTACCAGTTGGGCGTGTTGGTTCCCTGCTGTTTCGAGAGGTCGGCGCCGAAGGCGTTCTCGCCAGGGGCCGCGCCGCCCTCCTGGTTCACCGGCCAAGTGTAGGCATGGTAGCCGCAACCGACGATGCAGTAGTGGCAGGTCACGGTGTGCTTCTTGGCGTTCTTCGGAATGATCGGCAACCGATCGATCTGTCGCTTGTAGGCCATCTCCGTCTCTCCTTCTCAGAGCACGTTGCTCAGGCGGCCGTAGAGGAGCTCATCGACGCCTTCGGCGTAGATGTCGCCCTTGGCGTCGACGCGAAGAACGTACTGGGGAAGGTTCTGCGTCGCCTGGCCCCAGATCTGCTGGCCGCCGGCCTCGGGATCGAAACGCGAGTAATGGCCCGGGCAGTTGAAGCTCCGATCGGCCGGGTTGTAGCTGAGCGGATAGCCCTTGTGCGGACAAACGGCGGTGAATCCGACGATGTCCCGATCGGGACCGACGCCGCCCTCGACCGGCTTGCCGAGCTTGAGCAGCACGCCCGGGGCGTCTTCGTCCGGATAAGCCACCTCGAAAGGCTCATTCTCCTTAAGGTCGGCAAGGTTGGCCAACCGGCTCGACGGATACTTGACCCGCGCCCCGGGCGTCGCCCGCGCCGCTTTCATCGGCAAAACGGCCGCCGCCGCCGCGCCAGCCGCTGCGGCGCCGCCGCCTTTGAGGAAGCGGCGACGCCCGAGATCGACAAGACCCGGACAAGCTTTCTTCATGAGACATCTCCCATCTTGGTTGTGGTTATGCCGAAGGCGGAGCAAGAACCGTGCCAATGGCCGCGCCCCCCGATTCCAACGGGTTACGGAACCGCGGCTGACGGAATGTTTGGAAAACCGGATGACGGGGCGAAAGGACGTTCGGATTTCCGAACGCGGTCAATCCGCGTCTTTGGCGCTGAGGCCGAGCTTGCGCATCTTTTCCCACAGGGTCGTCCGCGAGACGCCGAGAAGCTCGGCGGCCATCGCGATCTGACCGCCGGTGCGTTCGAGCGCCTGCTTGATATGCCGCCGTTCGGCCAGGTCTCGGACTTCGTTGAGGGTCGGCATCTCGTTGACCTCCGCGCCGTGGCCGGCGTCGGGGAACAGATCCTGGGCGCCGAGCCTCGGGTTCATCGCAAGGGCGACGGCGCGCTCGACCCGGTTGCGCAGCTCGCGGACGTTGCCCGGCCAGTCGTAAGCGAGCGCGGCCTCCTCGGCGATCGTCGTGAGCCCGCGGACCGGTCGGTTGAAGTCGGCGGCGAAGCGCGCGATGTAGCCGCGGATCAAGGGAAGAATGTCATCGGGGCGGTCGCGCAACGGCGGCAGAACGACGGGGATCACGTTGATGCGATAGTAGAGATCCGAGCGGAACCGCCCGGATCGGACCAAAGCGTCGAGATCCTTGTTGGTCGAGCAGACGAGGCGCGCGTTGAACGCGAGCACGTCTTCGCCGCCGAGGCGGGTGAACACCCGCTCCTGCAACAGACGCAAGAGCTTGCCCTGAAGGGCGAGCGGCAGGTCGCCCACCTCGTCGAGGAACAGGATTCCGTTCCCCGCGCGCTCGGCATAGCCTTCATGCCGCGCATGCGCTCCGGTGAACGCTCCGCGCTCGTGGCCGAAGAGCTCGCTCTCCATGAGCTCGGACGGGATCGCGGCGCAGTTCACGGCCATGAACGGCGCTTCGGCGTGCGGCGAAATCTGGTGCAGAAACCGGGCGGCGACCTCCTTGCCGACCCCGCTTTCGCCGATGAGAAGAACGCTGCTGTCGACGTCGGCGACCCGGCGGAGAAGCTCCTCGATCTCGCGCATCGCCGCCGAAACCCCAAGCGTCGGGGGCGAGTTCGTCGCCGGCGCGTGGCGAGCGATCAGACGGTCGATCCGGCCGAGGAAATCTTCGATGTCGAAGGGCTTGGTGATGTACTCGTCGGCCCCTTTGCGAATCAGGCGGACGGCCTGCTCGAGCTCGGCGAAGGCGGTGACGAACAGGACCGGCGCCGCCCCAAGGTCTGGCAGAACCTCGCGAAAGAGGTCTTCGCCGCTCATGTCGGGAAGGCGGATGTCGCAGACGAGCACGTCGGGCCGGCGGCGGCGCAGCGCCGCCATCGCTTCGTCGCCGCGACGCCACCACAAGGTCTCGTAGCCTTCGAGCGCAAGCCTTTGCACCAACGACCCTCCCATGACGGGGTCGTCCTCCACCACGGCGACGCAGGCCTTAGGCGACGGCATGGAGCTTGCTTTCGCTGCGCAGCGGGACCGCGATCGTCAATCGGGTGCCGGCGCCGGGCGCGGTTTCGACCGCGATCCGCCCGCCCATCCGCGCGACGAGCCGGGTTGCGATCCAGGCCCCGAGCCCGGCGTTCTCCGGCGCCGGAACGTCATCGCGCTCGCTGGCCCGAAACAGGGCCTCGACCGAGGGCGGCAAACCCGGCCCTTGGTCGGCGACCGTAAAGCGGAAGGTTCCCGCCTGAACCTCGGCCAGAACCCGGATCGCGCCGTTCTGGGGCGAGGCGTTACACGCATTCAGCAGAAGGTTGAGCGCCGCATGACGGATCGCGGCGCCGTCGATATCGACCTCCGCGGGGAGCGCGTTGCGCCAATCGAGGCGAAGACAGCGGTGGGCGATCTTATGCTGGATCAGAAACCTGAGATCGTCGAAGTCCTCTCGCCGCAATCGGCTCGGATCGGAGGCGCCCTTGTAGGTCACCAGCGTCGCCCGAACCACGTTGCGAATATCGTCGAGCCCGCGCTCGAGCAGGCCAAGCGCCGTCCGACGCACCTGCGGGTCGGTCCCGTGTTTGCGCAGCGTGCTGACCGCCGTCATCATGCCGCCCAAAGGATTGTTGACCTCGTGCGCCATGCTCGAAGCGAGCTTGCCGAGCTGGGCGAGCCCTTCCTCCTCGGCAAGCCGTTTGGCGAGCACCTTGCGTTCGTTGATCGCGGCGACCATCGCGTTGAAGCGACGAAACAGGGTCGCGAACTCGGGCCCCTCGCGCAGGATCTGCTCGTTTGGAATAGGGGCGACGTCGCCGCCGCGGACCTGCTCGATATGGGCGCCCAGCACCGAGACCGGCTGGAGCATGCGCCGGACGGCCAGATAGCCGATCGCAGCGAAAATGATCGTGAGGCCGCTGTTCAGTATCACGAGCATGAGAAGCACGCGGCGACGCTCGGCGATCTGCTCGGCGATGTTGAGCTCGGCGTAGATCGTTCCCAAGGGCAGGCCGTCGGCCGTAATCGTGCGGCGGACCCAGGCGAGCGCGCGGTCCTCGTCGAAGATCACCGCATCGCCATCGCCGAACCGCGCCGCCAGGGCCTTCGGCACCGGGGTTTCGACCGGAAAGGCCGCCGGCACCGAGGCCGCGAGAATTCGGCCGTCGGTCAGAGCGACGATCGTGTAGCGCGCCTTCACGCCCTTGTACTGCTGGTTCGCCCGGTCGAGGACATCGAACGCCGCCCAGATGTCGTGGCGCGCGAGATGGGGCAACACCGCGTTCGAAAGACCGTCGAGATACGCGCCCGCGAGGCGTTCGAGCTGAACCTCCTGGTTGCGGGCGAGTCGCGAGAGCATGGTCTCGGAGATGATCGTAGAGACCAGAATGGTCAGGGCCGCGACCAGGATCGGCGCCTTGACGCGCAGCGGCCAGCGAAACGGGTTGAGGCGCAAGCGGGTCATGCCTGCGTGCGGACGATCTGGTAGAGCCGAGCGATTCCGTCGAAAAGCGCGGGCTTGGCGGGGGCGAACCCGTCGAGATGAAGGGCGTCGAGAATCCGGCGGCCGAGCGGGTCTTCGGGCATTGCGAACAAAGCCTCGGCGATCGCTCGCGTCACCGGGTGGTCCTGAAGCGTCCGGCTGCACGCGATGGGCGGAAAGCCCAGCCACTGAGACCGGCGGATCACCCGAGTGCGGATGGTCAACGCGGGCTCGATCGCATTCACCACCTCCCACACGTAGCCGTCGACGCTTCCGCCTTCGGCCAAAGCGGCGGCGACCGCGCGGATCACGTTGCGATGCCCATAGGTGAAGAAATGCCTCTTGAAATAGGTCTCGGGCCGCTCGCCGATCTCGGCCAGAAGGGCGCGCGTGACCAGAAAGCCCGAGTTGCTGTTGGGGTCCGAAAAAGCGTGGACCGTTCCCCGAAGATCGTCGAACGACCGGGCGGCGTTGCGTTCGTTCACGATCAGATAGGATTGATAGAGCGGCTGGCCGTTAAAAAGGGGAACGGCGACAAGAGACAACCGGTCGCGGTACTGGACATAAGGAAAGCCGCAGATCCAGGCCGCGTTGAGCTGGCCGGAAAGCAGCATCAGGGTGATCTCTTGATAGGTTCGGCGCTTGATAAGCTCGACCGGCCGCC
>CAYYWV010000121.1:0-6753 GCA_964475385.1 uncultured Alphaproteobacteria bacterium
CGGGCTACCGCATTCCGGTCTCGGTCAAGCTCGGCGCGGGGCGCGTGCGCGACGATATCAAGATCGCGCTCAAGGACGGCTTCGATTTCGTCGAGCTCGACGGGCTCCAGGGCTCGACCGGCGCGGCCGGCAACGAGGTCTTGGAGTACGTCGGCATCCCGACGCTGGCCGCGATCCAGGAGGCGCTCGACGCGCTCGCCGAGATCGACCGCGCCGGCCAGCTTCAGATCGTGCTCATGGGCGGCGTCAAGGATGGGGTGGACGCCGCCAAGGCGCTCGCGCTCGGGGCCGATGCGGTCGCGGTGGGCACCGCCGCGATCATCGCCGGCGGCTGCATCGCCTGCCTCCAATGCCATGTCGGCCAGTGCGTGGTCGGGATCGCGACCCAAGACCCCGAGCATGAGAAGCGCTACAACATTCCGACCGAGGCCAAGAACATCCACGGCTATCTCGAAAGCCTGCGCTGGCAGATCGCCGCCATCGTCCACGGCCTCGGCCATCGCAGCGTCCACGATCTTTCGCGCGACGACCTGGTGGCGCTCACGCCCGAGGCGGCGGCGATCACGCGCCTGCCCTACCGCCCCGAGTATCGCGCGCGCGACGCAGCCCCCATGACGGCGACGGGTTAAAGTTCCATGAGCGTTTACGACATCAACCGGGTCTCGCCCGCGCCGGCGGGCTGCGAGGCGGGCGACGACGTGGACGACGTGCATTTCGTGCCCGCGCCCTGCCAGGTCGCCTGCCCCATCGGCACCGACGCGCCGTCCTACATCGCCTATATCTGGGAAGGGAAGATCAAAGAGGCTTTCGAGGCGATCACCGCCACCAACCCGTTCAGCTCGATCTGCGGGCGGGTTTGCGACGCGCCCTGCGAGCCCGCTTGCCGCCGCGCCGAAAGCGACGGCCCGATCGCGATCCGCAACCTCAAGCGCTTCGTCATGGACAAGCTGGGCCGCGACTTCCGCCTGCCGGAAGCGCCGGTGACGCGCGCCGAAAGCGTGGGCATCGTCGGCGCCGGCCCGGCCGGGCTGACCGCGGCCCAAGACCTCGCGGAAGCCGGCTTCGCGGTCCACGTCTACGAGATGACCGAACGGCCCGGCGGCATGATGGTCTGGGGCATTCCCGCCTTTCGCCTGCCGCCCGGCGTGATCGAGGAGGACATGCGGCGCCTGTTCGACCACTGCCCCGGGATCACGCTGCACACCAACTGCGCGCTCGGGCGCGACGTGACGCTGGACGAGCTCAAGGACCGCCACGATGCGGTGCTGCTCACCATCGGGGCCTGGTGGGGCAAGGGGATGCGCATTCCCGGCGTCGACGATCCCCGCGTGGTCGACGGCGTCGGCTTTCTGCGCCGGGTGAACGGGGGCGAACGCCCGACGCTGCCCGAGACCGTGCTGGTGATCGGCGGCGGCGACGTCGCGATGGACGCCTGCCGCGTGGCCAAGCGGCTTCCCGGCTGCCGCGAGGTGACGGTCGTCTACCGGCGCGGGCCCGAGGAGATCCCGGCCCGGCGCGACGAGCTCGAAGGCGCGATCCGCGAAGGCGTCGCGTTCGCCTACAACGTCCAGCCGGTGGCGGTCGTGGCCGAGGGCGAGCGCTTCGCGTTGCGCTGCGTGCGCACCGAGCTCGGCGAGCCCGACGACGACGGCCGCCGCCGGCCGGTCAACATCGAAGGCTCCGAGTTCGACATCGACTGCGGCATGGTGATCCTGGCGACCGGCCAGGAGGCGCGCTCCGACGAGCTCGACCGCCGCGGGTTGATGGCCGGCGACCGGGTGCGGGCCGACTTCGAAACCATGCGCACCGACGATCCCAAGGTGTTCGCCGCCGGCGACGGGGCTTTCGGCGGCTCGACCATCGTCGAGGCCATGCACCACGGCCATCGCGCGGCCTACTACGTCAAGGCTTTCCTCGACGGCCGCGAAAACCCGCTGCCCTACCGCACGCCTTATCGGACGCGGCGGGTGCCGGTCGCCCAAGACCCCGACTGGGAGGTGATCCCGCGCCAAGAGCAGCCTTTCCACGGCCTCGGCGACGATCCGGTCGCCTTTCCCGAGATCGAATCGACCTACACCGAGCGCGAGGCCCATATGGAGGCCGCGCGCTGCTACCGCTGCGACGCCGAAACCGGCTCGGCCGACTACAACGTCCACAGCCGCGAGGACATCTTCCTCATGGCGCGGACCGACCCGTCGGACGCGGCGATCCAACGCGCGATCTTGCGCAAACGCCTGCGCCCGCGTCCCGATCCCTTCGGCCCCGACCGGCCGGCGACGCTCGACGATCTCGTGTTCCTGCCGGCGAATCTGTCGCGGCTGGTGATCGATCCTTATCGCGACGCCTGCAACGTGCGGACCGTGATCGGCCGCGGGCTTAGCATCGATGCGCCCTTCGTCGTCGCCGGTTTCGACGACGCTCCCGAGGAGGTGCGCGCCGGCCTCGCCGCCGGGCTCGCCCGGGCCGGCAGCGCCTGGCTGGGCCGGCGGCCGCCCGAGGGCGAGATTCCCTGGCTTCAGCTTATCGCCGCCCCCGACGACGCCCCGTCCGATGCGGCCCAAGCGCTGGTCTACGACGCCCGGATGGGCCTCGACCGCATCGCCCCCGCGCGGCGCACGGCCGGCCAGAGCCTCGGCCTCGTCCTCGGCACGGAGACCTTGCGCGACGGCCTCGTCCGCGCGCTCGAGGCCGGGTTCGACTTCGCGGTGCTCGACGGCGCCCGCGCCGGCCTCGCGCAGCCCTGGGCCGAGCTCGAAGGGCCGCCCGATCTCGCGCTCTTGCGCGACGCGATCAGGCAGCTCCGCGACATGAACCGGGAAGAGGACATCGATCTCCTCTACTTCGGGGGCGTGCGCTCGGGCACCGACGCGGCCAAGCTGATCGCGCTCGGGTGCCGGGCCGCGGCGCTCGGCCTCGCGATGGGGTTCGCGCTCGGCGGGCGGATCGAAGGGAGCGGGCTCGCCTTCACCGCCGACCTCAGCGAGGACGACCGCGCCGAGCGCGCCGCCGAGTTCCTGCGGGCGCTGTCGTCGGAGGCCTCGATCATGGCCCGCTGCACCGGTAAGACCGACGTCCACAACCTGGAGCCCGAGGATTTGCGCGCGATCACGATCGCCACCGCGCGCGCGGTCGGCGTGCCGCTCGCCGGAACGACGACGGCGCCTGACGAGACGCCGCCCCGCGCCAGGGGCCATGAGGCGAAGTTCTGCTGGAGCCCGGGCGATCTAAAGCCCGCCGCCCCGCGCCAGGGGCCGTGAGGCCGCCGCAAGCGATCTCCGCGAGCCGGCGCTCAGCCAAGCCTCTGGGCGAGCCGGCCGACGGGCTGTTAGACCCGTTCGCCTCTGAGGAGACTCGGGTGAGGAGACTCGGGCCTCGCCATCCGACGCGTTCAGGGTGAGGCCCTCATCCTGAGCGCGTCGGAGGATGAGCGCCTCGGTCGCATAGCTCGGTCGCATAGGTCGTTCAAAGGCGAAAAGCTATTAGACCATCGCGGAGCGTCCGGCGTCTTGCGTCCCGCCTTGCCCAAGGCGTAACAGAATCGATCCCGCAGGGCCGAAACATGCTTTACGATTGCGTCCGAACGCCTTCGGGCGGAGTCTTAACAAACGGGGAGCCATCGAGTGACGTCTGACGCCGAGACGCCCGCCGCCGCGCGCCGCTGGCTGGTCACCGGCGCGGCCGGCTTCATCGGATCGAACCTCAGCCGCTATCTCATGGAGCGGGGCGAAACCGTGGTCGGCTGCGACAACTTCCTTACCGGCAAGCGGGCCAATATCGACCGGCTCGAGCGCCGCTTCGGCGATCGCTTCACCTTCCTCGAAGGCGATATCCTCGACCGTGGGTTCCTCGACCGCGCGGCGGCGGGGTGCGCGATCGTCGCCCATCTCGCCGCCCAGGTCTCGGTCCAGCGCTCGCTCGATGACCCCGAAGAGACCCACGCCATCAACGGGACCGGCTTTCTCAACGCCTATCGCGCGGCCGCGAACGCCGGGGCGCGGCGCTTCGTCTACGCCTCGTCCTGCGCGGTCTACGGCGACAGCGAGGCGCTTCCTCTCGGCGAGGAGACGCCCCCGCGCCCTTTGAGCCCCTACGCCGCGAGCAAGCTCTCGAACGAGCACTACGCCGCGGCGCTCGCGCTGACCGCGCCCGGGATGGTCGCCGTGGGTCTGCGGTTCTTCAACATCTTCGGGGCCTGGCAGGACGCCGCCGGCGGCTACGCCGCAGTGATTCCGCGCTGGGTCGAAGCGCTCCTTTCCGGCGCGACGCCCATCCTCTACGGCGACGGCTCGGCGAGCCGCGACTTCTGCCATGTGGAGAACGTCTGCGAAGCGATCTGGCTGGCGGCCGCGCCCGAGAAGGTCGAGACGCACGCCGTGTTCAACGTGGCGACCGGCGTGCGCACCCGGCTCGATGCGCTCTACGAGGCCATCCGCGAGGCGGTCGCCGCCTTCGGCGCGCGAGGCCCCTTCCCCGAGCCCGAAAGACGCCCCTGGCGCAAGGGCGACATCGTGCACTCCGTGGCCGACACCGCGCGCGCGCGCGCAGGCCTCGGCTTCTCGGCCCGGGTGGGCTTGCGCGAGGGGCTTGCGCGTCTGCTCGCCGAACAATACGGGGCGGAGCGATGACCGCCTCGCCGGCGTGACGAAAACCGGATATTAAATACGCAACCGCAGGATACGGGCCTCGGCGCCGCGCGGCGGCGCGGCCGGGCGCGATTCACGCAAGGAAGGGCGGGCCGTGAGCGAAAAGGTTGCATTCATCACCGGGGTGACCGGCCAGGACGGGGCTTATCTCGCCGAGTTCCTGTTGGACAAGGGCTATGAGGTCCACGGGATCAAGCGGCGCTCGTCGTCGTTCAACACCGGCCGCGTCGATCACCTCTACCGCGACCCCCACGAGGGCGAGACCCGCTTCTTCATGCACTACGGCGACCTTACCGACGCCACCAACCTGATCCGCCTGATGCAGCAGGTCCAGCCCGACGAGATCTACAACCTCGCCGCCCAAAGCCACGTGCAGGTGAGCTTCGAGACGCCCGAGTACACGGCCAACGCCGATGCGCTCGGAACCTTGCGGCTCCTCGAAGCGATCCGCATCCTCGGCATGGAGCAAAAGACCCGCTTTTACCAGGCCTCGACTTCCGAGCTGTTCGGCGAGGCGATCGAGACGCCGCAGCGCGAGACCACGCCGTTCCGCCCCCGCTCGCCTTACGCGGCGGCCAAGCTCTACGCCTACTGGATCACGGTCAACTACCGCGAAGCCTATGGCCTGCACGCCTCGAACGGAATCCTGTTCAACCACGAAAGCCCGATCCGCGGCGAGACCTTCGTCACCCGCAAGATCACCCGCGCGGTCGCGGCCATCGAGCTCGGCCTGCAAAAGACCCTCTATCTCGGCAATCTCGATGCGCGGCGCGACTGGGGGCATGCGCGCGACTATGTCGAAGGCATGTGGTTGATCCTTCAGCAGGCGACGCCCGACGACTATGTCCTCGCGACCGGCGAGGCCCATTCGGTGCGCGAGTTCGTGGAAGCCGCCTTCGCCGAGGTCGGCCGGCGCATCGTCTGGCGCGGCGAAGGCCGCGACGAGACCGGCGTGGACGCCAAAAGCGGCGAGGTGCTGGTCGCGATCGATCCGCGCTACTTCCGCCCGACCGAGGTCGATTGCCTGCTCGGCGATCCGACCAAGGCGCGCGAGACGCTCGGCTGGCGGCACAAGACCCCCTTCGCCGAGCTGGTCAGGGAGATGGTGGCCGCCGATCTTTCCGCCGTGAAGCGGGAAGCCAACCGGGGCGCATGGCGTGGCTGACGAGATCTTCGCGCTTCGCGGCAAACGCGTTTGGGTGGCCGGCCATCGCGGCATGGTCGGCGCCGCGGTTTGCCGCCGGCTCGCCGCTGAGGACTGCGCGGTCCTGACGGTCGACCGCGCCGCGCTCGACCTCCGACGCCAGGCCGACGTCGCCGCCTGGATCGCGCGCAACGAACCCGACGTGGTGATCGTCGCCGCGGCCAAGGTCGGCGGCATCCACGCCAATGCAACCTATCCGGCGGCCTTCCTTTACGACAACCTGATGATCGAGGCCAACGTCATCCACGCCGCCCACGAGGTCGGCGTCGAAAAGCTCCTGTTCCTCGGCTCGTCCTGCATCTACCCGCGGCTCGCGCCCCAGCCGATGCCCGAAGAGGCGCTGCTGAGCGGCCCCTTGGAGCCGACCAACGAATGGTACGCGATCGCCAAGATCGCGGGCGTCAAGCTCTGCCAAGCCTATCGCCGCGAGTACGGCGACGACTTCATCGCGGCCATGCCGACCAACCTTTTCGGCCCCGGCGACAACTTCCATCCCGAGAACAGCCATGCGCCGGCGGCCCTCATGCGCCGGTTCCACGAGGCGAAGCAGAGCGGCGCGGCCTCGGCCACGGTCTGGGGCACGGGGCGGCCCCGGCGCGAGTTCCTCTATGTCGACGACCTCGCCGACGCCTGCGTGTTCCTGCTCAAGCGCTACTCGGACGAGCCCCACATCAACGTGGGCGCCGGGCGCGATCTTTCGATCGCCGACTTCGCCGAGATGCTGCGCGAGGTGGTGGGTTTCCACGGCGCGCTCGTCTTCGATCCGTCGCGGCCCGACGGCGCGCCGCGCAAGCTTCTCGACGTCTCGCGCCTCACCGCCCTCGGCTGGACCGCGAAGACGCCGCTCCGCGAAGGCCTCGCCCGCACCTACGCCTGGTTCCTCGCCAACGTGGCGGACGCGGCGTA
>CAYYWV010000122.1:0-6637 GCA_964475385.1 uncultured Alphaproteobacteria bacterium
GCGGCGTTGGACCGGCGGAGGAGCCGCCCGCGAGCCAGCGCACGATGATGACGACGACGGCGACGGCGGCGGCGAGCACCGCGATCATCACGATCGGACCGAAGATCATGCCGTACCAGGGCATATAGCCCCATTGCTCCATCACGGGCCTCCTTTGCGGCGGGTCATGGGGGCAGCTTAGCCTATGGGCGCGCTCCGCGACAGGGGCGGGGTTCTCAGCTCAGCACCATCACGCCGACGTCGCCGTCGCGGGCGAGCACGTTGACCGAAACATCGCTGCGATGGCGGCGCAGGAAAAGATCGACGCGGCTCGCGCCGACCCTGAGGCCCCGGATGCAAACCTCGTCGAGGAAGGGGGGCAACATCGGCCGGGTAAGCCGGATGACGTTGGCGGCGTGATCGCAGTCGAGGCCGAGGCAGGCTTCGAGGAAAGCGAACGGCGCGGCGCTCGCCCAGGCCTGCGGCCAGCAGGCGACCGGGTAAAGGGTCGGCCCCTGGCGCGCCCGCCGCGGAAAGCCGCAGAACAGCTCGGGCAGCCGGTGAAGGTCCATGGCGTTGGCGGCGTCGGCGATCCCTTCGACGATGCGCAGCACCTCGGCCTTGAAGCCGTAGCGCGAGAGCCCGAGCGCGATCAGCGCGTTGTCGTGGGGCCAGACCG
Source organism: uncultured Alphaproteobacteria bacterium (assembly GCA_964475385.1). GTDB lineage: Bacteria > Pseudomonadota > Alphaproteobacteria > JAAXGF01 > JAAXGF01 > CAYYWV01. The sequence goes on from CAYYWV010000122.1 coordinate 659, forward strand.
ACCCGTTGTGGTAGGACATCGGGTTGTAGTTCGCCATGTCCGCGGCGACCGTGCGCACGCCCCAGCCCGAGAAGGAATCGCGGGCGAGAAGGGTCTGCGCAAGCGCAACGGCGCGGTCGTGGCGGGCGATTCCTGCGAACAGGGCGTGGCCCGCGTTCGAGGTCTTGACCCGACAGGGCCGGCCGTCGCCGTCGAGCGCAAGCGCGTAAGTCCCAAGCTCGGCGCACCAGAAGGCGCGGTCGAAGCGGTCGCGAAGGGCGTCGGCCTCGCGGTCGAGCGCGTCGGCCTCGGCCGTGTGGCCGAGCGCGCGGGCGAGCCGGGCGGCGTGGCGCTTGGCGGCGAAGACATAGCCTTGCACCTCGCAAAGCGCGATCGGCCCCGCGGCCGGCGCGCCGTCGGCGTGGAAGATCGAATCGTCGGAGTCCTTCCAGCCCTGATTGGCGAGCCCGCGGTCCCGGCGCTCATAGTCGACGAAGCCGTCGCCATTGCTGTCGCCCGGACCGTCGATCCAGGCGAGCGCCGCCTCGATGTTGGGCCAGAGCCGGGCGATGGCCGCAATGTCGCCGGTGCGCGCGTAGTAAAGGCCGGCGAGCATGACGAACAGAGGGGTGACGTCCACGCTGCCGTAGTAATGGCGGAAGGGAACCTCGCCGAGCTGGGCCATTTCGCCGGCTCGGGTCTCGTGAACGATCTTGCCGGGGGCGGCCTCCGATTCGGGATCGGTCTCGGTCGCTTGGGTGGCGGCGAGATAATCGAGCACCCCGCGCGCGATCCCGGGGTCGAACCACAGCATTTCGATCGCGGTGATGATGCCGTCGCGGCCGAAGGCGGTCGAGAACCAGGGAATGCCCGCGTAAGGGTAGGGGCCGTGGCGAGTCTTGGTGATCAGCATGCGCAGATCCGCGAGCGCCCGGCACAGGATCTCGTTGAACAGCTCGTTCGAGGTCTCGACCGTGGATTTGTCGGCGACCTCGCGGCGCATCGCGCGCCGCGTCTCGCGCAGGCAGGGGAAGAACAGCCGCGGCGAGCGCGGGGTCGCCCGGTTGCAGGCGACGGTCACGAAAACGGCGGCGCGCGCTCCGGGTTCGAGATCGATATCGAAGGTCGCGGACCGCTTGTCGAGACGCTTGGGCTCGGGCTCGAAGGCGATGGTCGTCAGCCGTTCGACTCCGTCGACGCCGAGATATCGGAAGCGCACCGCGTGGTTTTCGGGTTGGTCGATCTTGAGCGCGCCTCGGCGGGGACGCTTGTGACCGCGAACCTCGAAGATGTCGGCGAAGTCGGCCGCGAAGTCGATGCGAAGCCGGACCCGGTGCCGCCGCGGGCCGAAGTTGCGCAGCCGCAGCCGCTCGTAGCAGGCGTCGCGCCAGAGAAACTTGGTCCGTCCGATGTGGATGGTGTCGCGGCGCAGAACCACGCGCCCGCGCCGGGTTATGTCCGGGTTGGCGAGATCGACGGCGAGAAGGGCGTTGTCGTCTTGGACGGTCGAGCTCAAGAGCAGCGGCCGCTTGCCGTCGATGACGAGCCTGAGCTGGGACAGATGCCGCGTGTCGCCGTGGAACAGCCCTTCGGGGCTGCGCTCCGAACCGAGGATGTCGCCGTAATGGTCGAACACGGCGAAGACGTCGTCGTGCTTAAGCGTCCGCGGTCGACGCTCAAGGATCGACGACGTCGCCGGGATATAGAACTCGGGGGTCGGCTGGCGCGGCGGGGCTTCGACCGGCGACGGCTGAAGCGGTTGTTCGCGCGGCGGCATCGGGGCGCCGCCTTCAGGCCACGGCCGCGACCAGCGGCTCGGCGGTCAGCAGGCGCTCGTAAAGCGCGACGTAGTCCTCGGCCATCCTCCGGGCGGTGAACCGCGCCTCGAAGCGCGCCCGAATCCGCGCCCGATCGAGGGTCGCGGCGCGGGCGACCGCCTGCGCGGCGGCGTCCTCATTGTCGACGATGAAGCCGGTCACTCCGTCCTCGACCACCTCGGGCACCGCTCCGCAAGGGTAAGCGATCACGGGCGTTCCGCAAGCCATCGCCTCGATCATGACGAGCCCGAAGGGCTCGGGCCAGTCGATCGGGAACAGGAAGGCCCGCGCGCGGCCCAGGAACTCGGCCTTGTCCGCTTCGCCGATCTCGCCGATGAACTCCACCCCGGGGCCGTCGAGCAAGGGGCGGATCGCCGTTTCGAAGTAGGGTCGATCGACGCGGTCGACCTTGGCCGCGATCTTGAGCGGAAGACCGGCGGCCCGGGCGATTCGAATCGCCCGGTCGGGCCGCTTCTCGGGCGAGATCCGGCCGAGAAAAGCGAGGTAATCGCCGCCCGGGCCCGGACGGTAGAGGTCTTCGGGCAGTCCGTGGTGGACCGTGCCGAGCCAGCGCACCTGCGGCATCGGGCGGCGCTGATCGTTCGAGATCGAGACCAGCGGCATCGCGCTGTAACGGCGGTAGAACGGCGCGAGGTCGGACAGGTCCAGCCGGCCGTGAAGCGTGGTCACCGTGCGTTCGGCATAGGCCCGGAATGTGGGCATGTGCACGAGATCGAGGTGGAAGTGCAGGATATCGAAATCATCGACGCGGCGCATGACCTCGTCGAGCATGGCCAGATGGTGAGGCAGGTACTCCTTGACCGTCGGGTCGGTTCTGAGCGCTTGGGGCGCGCAAGGCACGAGCCGCGCCCGGGTGTGCGAATCCGCGCTCGCGAACAGCGTCACCTCGTGCCCCATGTCGACCAGCGCCTCGGTCAGGTAGGAAACGATCCGTTCCGTGCCACCGTAGAACCGCGGCGGGACCGCTTCGATCAGAGGCGCGATTTGGGCGATTTTCATGACAGTCCTCCCTTCTGGTGCAAGAAGAAAGTCCCGTAAGCTCTTTGTAGATAGATTATGAGGGATGCGGACCCGCCGCCGGGGTCCGGCCGGCCAAGCCCCTGATCCGATATGTAGCGACGCTGAGGCGCGGTGCAAGACCCCGCGCGGCGAAGGCATTCTTTTCAGAGGCCCGCGAACGGGTTCGCGGGCTCCGAACAAGGGCCGAAAGGCCGCTCAGCCGCCGCGGAGCGCGGGGTTGAGAGTGTAAGTGCCGGTCCAGCTCGCCTTGGCGAGCACGTGGCCCTCCATGGCGGCGAGCGCGTCCTTGCCGCCGAAGGGGCCTGAAAGGCCGAGGCTCGGGACGTCGAGGGCGTAGACCGTGAACACGTAATGGTGGAGGCGCTCGTCGTTCCACGGCGGGCAAGGGCCGTCGTAGCCTCCGTAGTCGCCCTTCATTTCAGGATCATTCGCGAACCAAGCGGTGTAGTCGTTGATCCCGCGCAAGCCATGATCGGTCGCGCCGATGGGCTTGCCGCCGGGGGTCACGCCGTCGGAGTCGGCGCCGGCCGGGATCGACGTCCGGTCGGCCGGGATATCGACCAGAACCCAGTGGTAGAAGTCGACCCGGGGCAAGTCGGCGGGCACGGTCGCGCCCTCCTTGTTGACGTCGTCGGGCACCGAGGGTACGTCGGGGTCGTGACAGATGAGCGCGAACGAGCGCGCGCCTTCGGGCGCGCCCGACCAGCGGACCGTGGGGTTGCGGTTTGGGCCGGTGGTGACGTGGCCTTCGTCGGCCGGAAGGCAGAAGGCGAAGTCGCCGGGGATCTCGCCGCCGTCCGGCCATTCGTCGATGGTCACCTTGAGCGTCATGGTCCTGTCCTCCTTCCTCCTCCGCGTCGCGATGGACCGGCTCAAGATGACCCCGCCTGGGCCGCGCCGTCAACCGGATGAATTACACTGCTCGACCTCTCTTTCCCGCGGGTATATTCAAGGCGATCGATTCTGTTGAGAGATTTTCGAGCGATGGCGGCGCTTCCCGAACACCGGTTCTCTCTGGCGCGAAACCCGCAAGCGGTTCGCGACGCGGCCTACGGTCCCGAGCAGGCGACGGCGCTCGACGAAGCCGGGCTTGCGCGCGCCCGCGCCGTCATTGCCGCCTGGCCGGGCTATGCGCCCACGCCGCTGGTCTCTCTGCCGGGGCTGGCCCGCGCCCTCGGGGTGGCGCGCATCGACTACAAGAACGAGGCCCCGCGTTTCGGCCTCGGCAGCTTCAAGCCGCTGGGCGGCGCCTATGCGGTCGCGCGCGCGCTCATGCGCCGGATCGCGCGGCGGACGGGCGGTCGCGAGCCCGCGGTCGCCGAACTCATCGCCGGGCGCTATCGCGAGATCGCCGCCACTGTCACGGTCGCCGCGGCGACCGACGGCAACCACGGCCGCTCGGTCGCCTGGGGCGCGCGGATGTTCGGCTGCCGCTCGGTGATCTTCATCCACGAGACCGTCACCGCCGCGCGCGAGCGCGCCATCGCCGCCCTCGGGGCCGAGGTGCGGCGCACGCCCGGCGCCTTCGACGATGCGGTGCGCATCGCGCAAGAGACCGCCGAAGCCGAAGGCTGGATCGTGGTTGCCGACACCTCCGACGGCCGCATGGCCGAGGCGCCGCGCGAGGTCATGCAAGGGTACGCGCTGATGGCCGACGAGGTCATCGCCCAGCTCGGCGACGCCGCGCCGCCCAGCCATGTCTTCCTGCAGGCCGGGGTCGGCGGCATGGCGGCGGCGAGCTGCGCGCGGTTCTGGCAGGCGTTCGGGCCCCGCCGTCCAATCACCGTTCTGGTCGAGCCGGAGACCGCCGCCTGCTGGTTCGCGAGCATCGAGGCGGGCCGCCCGGTCGCGGTGGACGGCGCGCTCGAATCGATCATGGCGGGGCTCGCCTGCGGCGAGGTCTCGCGGCTCGCCTGGCCGATTCTCGCCGCGGGCGCGCACGCCGCGATGACCGTGACCGACGAGGCCGCCGCCGAGTGCATGCGCCTTCTCGCCGAGGGGCGCTTCGGCGATGCCCCTCTCGTCGCCGGCGAATCCGCGGTCGCTGGGCTCGCCGGGCTGATCGCGGCCGCTTCGGACCGGGACGCGCGCGCGCGCCTCGGCCTCGATTCGGAAAGCCATGTGGTTCTGTTCGGGACCGAAGGAGCGACCGATCCCGAAACCTATGCCGCCATCGTCGGGCGCCCGCCCGAGGCGGTCATGGCCGCACCGGCCATCCGGTAGAGGCCGATAAAGGAGGAACGATGCCAAACCCCCTGACCATGGCCGCGTCTCAGCTCTCGGTGGGACTCGACCGCGACATCGTCGATCGGGCCGTCTACGAGCGCGCCGTCGCCCGTTTCCGCGAAGGCGGAATCCGCCTGCCCAGGCTTTCCGATCTCGCCGAGCCTTCCGCTCTTGCGGCCCGTCTCGGCCCGCGGCTCGGCGCGGTCGACCCGGATACGCCCGATCCGCTGAACCTGTTTCGAGTCCACTGGCACAACGCCGACGACCGGCGGTCCTTCGCGCCCGCGCCCGCGCATCTCGTGTTGCCCGAGGCGTTGACCGGGGTCGCCGCGCCGATCGTTATCGCGCTCGGCAACCGCTTTCCCATGATCCGCGCGCACAAGGTGCTCGCCGCCTACGGCTGCCTGATGCCGCGGCTGGTCACCGGGCGATTCGATCCCGAACGCCACCGGGCGGTTTGGCCATCGACCGGCAACTACTGCCGCGGCGGAGTCGCGATCTCGCGCATTCTCGGCTGCCGCGGGGTGGCGGTGCTGCCCGAAGGCATGAGCCGGGAGCGCTTCCAATGGCTGGAGCGCTGGGTGTCCGATCCGGCCGACATCGTGCGGACCCCGGGTTCGGAGAGCAATGTCAAGGAGATCTACGACGCCTGCCATGCGCTCGCGCGCGATCCCGCGAACGTCATCCTCAACCAGTTCAGCGAGTTCGGAAACTACATCGCTCACCGCACGGTGACCGGGCCGGCGCTCGAGCGCGCGCTTGAGGCGGCGCGCGGCGCGCGGCCTATGCGGGCTGCGGCCTTCGTCGCCGCCTCTGGTTCGGCCGGTACGCTTGCCGCCGGCGATTATCTCAAGAAGCGGTTGGGCGCGGCGATCTGCGTGGTCGAGGCGCTCGAATGCCCGACCCTTCTCTACAA
>CAYYWV010000123.1:0-6589 GCA_964475385.1 uncultured Alphaproteobacteria bacterium
CCAACGGCGTGAACATGACCAAGCTCGAAAGCTACATGCTCGACGGCACCTTCACGGCGACCCAGTTCTACGCCGACATCGAAGGCCACCCGGCGCAGGAGCCGGTGCGGCTCGCCCTCGAAGAGCTCAGCTTCTTCTCGCGCCACGTCAAGGTTCTCGGCGTCTACCCCGCGCATCCCTTCCGGTCGCGGAACTGATCGCGGCCCACGGGCCGACCGGGCCGCGAAGGCGTTAACCGTTTCGTAATCATTCCGGGATTATATGGAGCCATCCTCCCTGTACTCTTGCCCCTGGGCAAGGTGTCCTCCTCTAAAACTTGCCCCGCCCCGCGGGGCATTTTTCTTGGCCCGCCCGAGCCGGGCAAGGGCCGCGGGCGCTTAGTCGCGTGTTTCGCGCAGGCGCAGCCCTGACTGTCGCATTCGACGGCGGCGGAAAAATTTGTTCTCGCTATCGGCGCTGTCACATTTCCGTTTCACGCGAACATGATATGTTGGAAGCTAGCTCCCGCACTCATGCGGGGAAGAAACCGCGTCCGGGATAAAAAGGCCGGGCGCAGGAAGGCGGCGCGCGCCGCCCTTCCGCATTCCGTTTGTTGGGAGAGCGTCACAGGGAGAACGCCATGTCGCTGAAACGCAAACTTTGGACCGCGGCGCTGGCCGTGCTGTTCGCCGGCGCCGCCCAGTCGGCGTCGGCCAAAATCCAGATCGAGTGGTGGCACGCCATGGGCGGCGCGCTGGGCGAGAAGGTCAACGAGATCGCCGCCGGCTTCAACGCTTCGCAGTCGGACTACGAGGTCAAGGCGGTCTACAAGGGCAACTACACCGAGACCATGACCGCGGCGATCGCCGCCTTCCGCGCGCGGAAGCAGCCGCATATCGTCCAGGTCTTCGAGGTCGGCACCGCGACCATGATGGCCGCCAAGGGCGCGATCTATCCGGTCTACAAGCTGATGGCCGACGCCGGGGTGCCGTTCGACCCCAAGGTCTATCTGTCATCGGTCACGGGGTATTACACCGACACCGAGGGCAACATGCTGTCGATGCCGTTCAACAGCTCGACGCCCGTGCTCTACTACAACAAGGACGCCTTCAAGAAGGCCGGGCTCGACCCCAACCGCCCGCCCAAGACCTGGCCCGAGCTCGAGTCTTACGCCAAGAAGATCCAAGCCGCGGGCGCCGCCAAATGCGGCTTCACCACCGGCTGGCAGTCGTGGGTCCAGCTCGAGAACTTCAGCGCCTGGCACAACGTGCCGTTTGCGACCAAGGCCAACGGCTTCGGCGGGCTCGACACCGAGCTCGTCTTCAACGGCCCGGTCCAGGTCCGTCACATCGCCCAGCTCGCCGAGTGGCAGAAAACCAAGATCTTCGACTACGGCGGCCGGCGCTCGGACTCGGCGCCCAAGTTCTACTCGGGCGAGTGCGCCATGTACATGAACTCGTCGGCGGCCTACGCGGGCGTGCGCAAGAACGTCAAGGACTTCGCCTTCGGCGTCGGCATGCTGCCCTACTGGCCCGACGTTGAGGGCGCGCCCCAGAACACCATCATCGGCGGCGCGACGCTGTGGGTGCTCGCCGGCAAGAAGCCCGAGGAGTACAAGGGCGTGGCCGCCTTCTTCAAGTACCTCTCCTCGCCCGAGGTCCAGGCCGACTGGCACCAGTCGACCGGTTACCTGCCGATCACCTACGCGGCCTACGAGCTGACCAAGAGCCAGGGCTTCTACGACAAGAACCCGGGCACCGACACGGCGATCAAGCAGATGACCAACAAGCCCCCGACCGCGAACTCGAAGGGGCTCAGGCTCGGCAACTTCGTGCAGATCCGCGACATCATCAACGAGGAGCTCGAAGCCATCTGGGCGGGCAAGAAGACCGCCAAGGAAGGGTTGGATGAAGCGGTGAAGCGCGGCAATCGACTGCTGCGTCAGTTCGAGAAGGACAACAGCTAGCGTATTTGCGGCGGCTCCGCCGGTTCCGGGATCGGGACCGGCGGAGCCGGACCGTTCCGTCTCTCGCCGTCCGTCGAACCGCATGGAAAAACGCGTCACCTTCCGCAGCCGCGGGCTCGCTTACCTTCTGGTGCTGCCGCAGCTCGCGATCACATTGGTGTTCTTCATCTGGCCGGCCTCGCAGGCGCTGTACCAGTCGCTCCTGCGCGAGGACGCCTTCGGGCTGCGGACCGAGTTCGTCGGCCTCGACAACTTCGCGCGCCTGTTCGAAGACCCGCTGTACCTCAACGCCTTCGGCGTGACCGTGGTGTTCAGCACCTCGGTCGCCTTCTTCTCGATGGCGTTCGGGCTCTTGCTCGCGGTCATGGCCGACCGCGCGATCAAGGGCGAGACCACGTACAAGACCCTTCTGATCTGGCCCTATGCGGTCGCGCCGGCGATCGCGGGCGTGTTGTGGCTGTTCCTGTTCAACCCGTCGGTCGGGTTGCTTGCGTACATTTTGCGGGGGCTGGGCTACGACTGGAACCACTTCCTCAACGGGACGGACGCGATGATCCTGGTCATCGTCGCCGCCACCTGGAAGCAGATCAGCTACAACTTCCTGTTCTTCCTGGCGGGCCTCCAAGCGATCCCGCGCTCGCTGATCGAGGCCGCGGCGATCGACGGCGCCGGCCCGGCGCGGCGCTTCTGGACCATCGTCTTTCCGCTCTTGTCGCCGACCACCTTCTTCCTTCTGGTGGTCAACGTGGTCTACGCCTTCTTCGACACCTTCGGCGTGATCCATGCGACCACCTCGGGCGGGCCGGGGCAGGCGACCATGATTCTCGTCTACAAGGTGTTCAACGACGGCTTCATCGGCCTCGACCTCGGCGGCTCGGCGGCGCAGTCGGTGATCCTGATGGCGATCGTGATCGCGCTCACCATGGTCCAGTTCCGCTATATCGAGCGCCGGGTGCAGTACTGATGGTCGAGAACCGCCCGCTTCTGCGCATCGTGACCCACCTGGTGCTGATCGCCGGGGTGGCGGTGGTGGGCTTTCCGATCTGGCTCACCTTCGTCGCCTCGACCTACCCGGCCGACGCGCTGGTCTCGGGGCGTCTGCCGCTGTGGCCCGGGGGGCGCTTCGTCGAGAACTACGCGAGCGTGCTCACCGGCGGCGTCGCCGCCGCCGGCAGCCCGCCGGTTTTGCTGATGATGGGCAACAGCCTGGTGATGGCGCTTTCGATCGCCATCGGCAAGATCGCGATCTCGCTGATCTCGGCCTACGCCATCGTCTACTTCCGGTTCCCGTTCCGCAAGCTGTGCTTCTGGACGATCTTCGTCACCTTGATGCTGCCGGTCGAGGTGCGCATCCTGCCGACCTTCGAGGTCGTGGCCCGGCTCGACCTCCTCAACTCCTACGCCGGGCTTTCGGTGCCGCTGATCGCCTCGGCGACGGCGACCTTCCTGTTCCGCCAGTTCTTCATGACGATCCCGGACGAGCTCGTCGAGGCGGCGCGGATCGACGGCGCGGGGCCGATACGCTTCTTTCGCGATATCCTTCTGCCGCTGTCGCGCACCAACATCGCGGCGTTGTTCGTGATCCTGTTCATTTATGGCTGGAACCAGTATCTGTGGCCGCTTCTGGTCACCACCGACGAACGTTTCTACACCGTGGTCATGGGAATCCAGCGCATGGTCGCGGTGCCCGATTCCGAGCCTTTGTGGCATCTCGTCATGGCGACGACGATTCTCGCCATGCTGCCGCCGGTGATCGTGGTGATCGCGATGCAGAAGCTGTTCGTCAAAGGGCTGGTCGAGACCGAGAAATAGCGGAACCGGAGACGCAGAGCGAATGGCTGAGGTGACACTCGAGGGCGTCGTCAAGCGCTTTGGCGAGACCCAGGTGATTCACGGCATCGACCTTGCGGTCGCCGACGGCGAGTTCATCGTGATCGTCGGGCCTTCGGGCTGCGGCAAGTCGACGCTGTTGCGCATGATCGCCGGGCTCGAGACGATCACCGAAGGGCGGATCTCGATCGGCGGGCGGGTGGTCAACGACCTCGAGCCCAAGGACCGCGACATCGCCATGGTCTTCCAGACCTATGCGCTCTACCCGCATATGAGCGTCTACGACAACATGGCCTACGGCCTGCGCATCGCCGGCCTGCCCAAGGCCGAGATCGACGCGCGGGTGACGCGCGCCGCCCGGATGCTCGAGCTCGACCAGCTTCTCGCCCGCAAGCCGCGCCAGCTTTCGGGCGGCCAGCGCCAGCGCGTCGCCATGGGCCGCGCGATCGTGCGCGACCCGGCGGCCTTCCTGTTCGACGAGCCGCTGTCCAACCTCGACGCCAAGCTGCGGGTGCAGATGCGGCTCGAGATCAAGGCCCTGCAACGCTCGCTCGGCACCACCTCGCTCTATGTCACCCACGATCAGGTCGAGGCCATGACGCTCGCCGACCGGCTGGTGGTGATGAACGACGGCGTCGCCGAGCAGATCGACGAGCCGATGCGCGTTTACGCCCGGCCCGAGACGCGCTTCGTCGCGGGCTTCATCGGCTCGCCGGCGATGAACTTTCTCACTGGCCGGGTGAGCGCGGACGGAACCGGCGTCGCGCTCGACGCGGGGCCGGTCCTGCCGTTGCGCGAGGCCGCCCTGCCGGCGCTCGCCAATCGGCCGGTGGTGCTCGGCATCCGGCCCGAGCATCTCGAGCCGGCCGAGCCGGCGGCGGCCGATCTCACGCTCGCCGTGCGGCTGGTCGAGACCCTAGGGGCCGATCTGCTCGCCCACGGCGCGCTCGACGGCGCGGACGGCCTGGTCACCGCCCGCCTCGGCGGCGTCCTGCGCCTCAAGGAAGGCGACAGCCTTCCGCTGCGCCTCGTCCCCGGCGCCGTCCATCTGTTCGACCCCGAGAGCGGCCGTCGGGTCGACGGCTGATCGCAAGTCTTTTGGTCGCGGACGAACGTTGCCGGCCTTCCGGCGTCGCAGTACTGTTCCGCCAAATTCGTTTCCCGCAACGAGCCGACCTTGCGGGGGCCTCGCGCCCGAGTCCGCTCGGCCGCGGCCGACGCCCGCCGGCTCCATGAACTTTAAGGAGTGCTTCAGATGACCGAAATGCCATCCCGCGAAGAATGGGAAGCCCGGGCCAAGGCGCTCGACATCCGCAACAAGGCCTTCATCGACGGCCAGTATGTCGAGGCGGTCTCGGGCGAAACCTTCGACTGCGTCAATCCGGCGAACGGCGAGGTCATCACCAAGGTCGCGTCCTGCGACGAAAAGGACGTCGACAAGGCGGTCGCCGCCGCGCGGCGCGCCTTCGAATCGGGCGCGTGGTCGGGCATGGCGCCGGCCGCGCGCAAGCGCAAGCTCCAGAAGTTCGCCTCGCTCATCGAGGCCCATCGCGAAGAGCTCGCGCTCCTTGAGACCCTCGATATGGGCAAGCCGATCCGCGACAGCTACCGCATCGACATTCCGGGCTCGGCCAACTGCATCGCCTGGAACGCCGAGGCCATCGACAAGCTCTACGACGAGATCGCGCCCACCGACCCGAGCGCGGTCGCCCTGATCACCCGCGAGCCGCTCGGCGTGGTCGGCGCGGTGGTGCCGTGGAACTTCCCGCTGCTGATGGCGTGCTGGAAGCTCGGCCCGGCGCTCGCCACCGGCAACTCGGTGGTGCTCAAGCCCGCCGAGCAGTCGCCGTTGACGGCGCTGCGCATCGCCGAGCTCGCGATCGAGGCCGGGATTCCGGAAGGCGTGCTCAACGTGGTGCCCGGCTTCGGCGAAACCGCGGGCCGCGCCATCGGAATGCATATGGACGTGGACGCGGTCGCCTTCACCGGCTCGGCCGAGGTTGGCAAGTTCTTCCTGGAGTACGCCGGCAAGTCGAACATGAAGCGGGTCTCGCTCGAATGCGGCGGCAAGACCCCGAACATCGTGCTCGCCGACACCCCCGACCTCGACGCCGCCGCCAAGGCCGCGGCCTTCGGCATCTTCTTCAACCAGGGCGAAGTCTGCAACGCGGGCTCGCGGCTGATCGTCGAGGCCGCGATCAAGGACGCGCTTCTGGAAAAAGTCATGGCCGTGGGCCGCAAGCTCCAGCCCGGCCACCCGCTCGACCCGGCGACCCGGATGGGCGCGATGGTCGACAAGACCCAGATGGAGCGCGTCCTCGGCTATATCGAGACCGGCCGCAAGGAGGGCGCCGAGATCCGCATGGGCGGCGGCCGCGTCAACGAGGAGACCGGCGGCTATTACATCGAGCCCACGGTCTTCGACAAGGTCGACAACAAGATGACCATCGCCCAGGAGGAGATCTTCGGCCCGGTGCTCGCGACGCTCGCCGTCGACGATCTCGACGCGGCGATCCGCATCGCCAACGACAGCGTCTACGGCCTCGCCGCCGCCATCTGGACCCGCGACATCAACAAGGCGTTCAAAGCGGCGAAGGCGCTGCGCGCCGGCAGCGTCTGGGTCAACTGCTTCGACCACGGCGACATGACGACGCCCTTCGGCGGCTTCAAGCAGTCCGGCTTCGGCCGCGACAAATCGCTGCACGCGCTCGAGAAGTACACCGAGATCAAGACCACCTGGATTCAGCTCGGCTGATCCGCGAAGCCTCGCGCGCGGCGGAAGGGCCGATTCATACTCTTTCGCCTTTGAACGAC
>CAYYWV010000124.1:0-6550 GCA_964475385.1 uncultured Alphaproteobacteria bacterium
AGGGGTGGGTGGGGGTGATAAGAGGCGACCACGTTGGCCGCCTCTCGCGCCCGCCGCCGCGCGGCCGCGCTTCGGAGCCGAGCGCGGTCAGTCTTCGGAAAGCTCGTCGAGAAGCGCGCGGAACCAGGCGAGGTCGCCCTCGGCGCGGGCGATGTCGTGATCGAGCCAGCGCAGGAGATACCCATCCTCGCCCCGGCTCGATTCGCGGAGATCGCGCAGCCGGGCGAGCTCGGCCTCGGACATCTCGATCAGCGCCTCGGCCTGCTCGCGCTGGGCGGCGCGGGGCAGGAAGTGCATGAACCTGAGCTTGAGCGCGACGGCGAGCTTGTTGAAATCGCCCCCGGGCGCGCGCACGGTCGCGGTGACCAGGGATTCGAGCTTGGCGCGCCCTTTGTCGGTTAGCCGTAGAATGGCGTCCGCCTTGCTTGCGCCTTCCTCGACGGCTTCGATCAAGCCCTCAAACCGCAAAAGCTCGATCGACGAGCCCATGACGTCGAGCGTCGGCCCCCAGTAATGCGACGTGAAATGGCGCACCGCCTTGGCGAGATCGGCGTAGCTGCGCTCGCCGAGCGCAAGCGTGCCAAGAGCGGCGAGACGGACGGCCTCGGTGGGCGTGAAGCGATTGTCGTCGAGCATGTCGGGCACCGCGCGAACGTCCCTTTGGGGCGTATTCTTCCCAGTTTCCAGAAAAGAAATAAGTTGCGTTTCGCTCCCTGTCCAGGGGAGCCCTTCGGAAAGGCCCCGCCGATCAGGCGCGGATCAGGCGCGGATGCCGCGCAACCGCTCGTTCCGGCGGCGCAAGAGCTCGAGCGTGGTCATCAACACGATCGAGAACGTGATCAGAAGCGTCGCCACCGCGAGAATGGTGGGGCTGATCTGTTCGCGAATGCCGGCCCACATCTGGCGCGGGATGGTGCGCTGCTCGAAACCGGCGAGGAACAGGACCACGACCACCTCGTCGAACGAGGTGATGAAGGCGAACAATCCGCCCGAGATCACGCCCGGCAGAATGAGCGGCATGGTCACCTTGAAGAAGGTCCGCGTCGGATCGGCGCCCAGGTTGGCGGCCGCCCGCGTCAGGCTGTGGTCGAAACCGACCAGGGTCGCGGTCACGGTGATGACCACGAACGGGGTGCCGAGCGCGGTGTGCGCGAGGATCAAGCCGGGCAAGGTCTGGGCGAGGCCGATCTTCGAGTAGAAGAAGTACATGCCCGCCGCGGTGATGATGAGCGGCACGATCATGGGCGAGATCAAGAGCCCCATGATGAACGTTCGATACGGCATGTACGAGCGGCTTAGCCCCAGCGCCGCGATCGTTCCGAGCCCGGTCGCCAGTCCGGTCGCCGAGACGCCCACGATGAAGCTGTTCTTCATCGCCAGCATCCACTGCGGGTTGTTCAAGATGTCCCGATACCAGCGCAGCGAGTAGGCGTCGGGCTGGAGCTGCAGCATCCCGGAGGTGAAGGTGAAGTACGGCTCGGCGTTGAACGACAGCGGGATGATCACCAGGATCGGCGCGATCAGGAACAAAAAGATCGCGGCGCAGATCACGCGGAACGTGTAATGCCACGTCCGCCCGATCGGCCCGACATAGGGAGGAAGCGCCATGGGTCTATCCGAGCTTCATGTTGTCGATGCCGACGACGCGGTTGTACAGCCAGTACAGGAACAACACCCCGATCAGCAGAATGCCGCCGAGCGCCGCCGCCAGCCCCCAGTTCAGCGACTGCTGCATGTGATAGGCGATGAAGTTGCTGATGAGCTGGCCCGTCCGCCCGCCGACCAGCGCCGGGGTGATGTAGTAACCGATCGCGAGAATGAACACGAGAATCGAACCCGCTCCGATCCCCGGCACCGTCTGCGGAAAGTAGATTCGCCAGAAAGCGGTCACCGGGTTCGCGCCTAGCGACTGGGCGGCGCGGACATAGCTCGGCGAAATCGTCTTCATCACGCTGTAGAGCGGCAGCACCATGAACGGCAGCAGGATATGGGTCATCGCGATGATGGTGCCGGTCATGTTGTAGATCATCTCGATCCGGTTCTTGTCGCCGATCAGGCCGATCCAGACCAGGATATCGTTGATCACCCCCTGGGTTTGCAACAGCACGATCCACGATGTGGTGCGGACCAGAAGCGAGGTCCAAAACGGCAGCAGCACCATGATCATGAGGAGGTTGCTGGTCCGCACCGGAAGGATCGCCATCAGATACGCGATCGGATAACCGAGAACGAGGCACAGCACCGTGATGAAAAGGCTGACCCAAAGGGTGCGCAGGTACAGGGTGACGTAAATGCGCTTGTTCGCGGGTTGCGAGACGATGTCGCCTTGGGCGTCGTAACGCATGTCGAGCGCCGCGAGATAGTACGACAGCGTAACCGGCTCGCCCGTGCGCTTGATGATCGCCCAGGTCTCGGTCTGGCTCCACCGTTTGTCGATCTTGAGGATCTTATCCTTGTACGGGCCTTCCTTGACCCGCGTCAGCTTGCGCGCGGTTTTGAACAACAGGCTGCGCATGCCGACTTTTTCGTAGTTGAGCCGGTTGGCCACCTTGCCCAGGGTGCGCTCTTTCTTACGGGCGACCAGCTCCTCGGCGAGCGCCGCGAACACCGGCTCGTCGGGAATCCCTTCGCCGTTCCAGGACTGAAGCGCCTCCATCGTCTTCGGCATGTAGGTCACCAGCGTCGGGTTCACGACGCTGCGCAAAAGCATGTCGCCGATCGGCGCGATAAAGGTGATGAGAATGAACAAAAGAAGAGGCGAGACCAGCATCAGCGCCTTGATGCGGTTGAGCCGCGTCGTGCGCCTGAGCTTGACCTTGAGCGGGACGCCATCGGCCGTCGTGATGACCGTGTCCCTGAGCGCTACGTCCGCCATCTCCGTCGAATCCGATCCCTGTCGTTCGGGTCTTTGCCGCTTGCGCCGTTATCTATCCTATCGGCCCTGTCGGCCGCGTCTTCGCGTGCCGCCGGGCGTCGGCCGGGAAGAGCGGGCGCAAGCGCTCCTCCCGGCCGTTGCCGGCGCTTGCCGGTTACTTCGCCAGCCAGGACGAGAAGCGTTCGTTCATCTCGTCCTGATGGTCCGCCCACCACTCGAAATCGTTCTGGAGGGCGTTCTTGAAGTTGTCGGGCGCCGTCGGCATATGCGGAAGCATCTCGGGCGCGATCAGCTTCATCGAAGACTTGCGCACCGGCCCGTAAGAAATCCACTTGGTCTGATCGGCGAGCCGCTGGGTGTCGGTCGAGAACTTCACGAACTCAAGCGTTTCCTTGAGCCGCGGGGTTCCCTTGACGACGCCCCAGAGGTCGATGTCCCAAACCTGGCCGTCCCAGACGATCTGGAAGGGCTTTTTCTCCTTGACGATGGCGTTGAACAGGCGGCCGTTGTAGGCCGAGGTCATCACCACCTCGCCGTCGGCGAGCATCTGCGGCGGCTGGGCGCCGGCCTCCCACCAGATCACGTCGTCCTTGATGCGGTCGAGCACCTTGAACGCGCGATCGACGCCTTCGGGGGTCGACAGCACGTCGTAGACCTTGTTGGTCGGCACGCCGTCGGCCATGAGCGCCCACTCGACGTTGACCTTCGGGGTCTTGCGCAGACCGCGCTTGCCCGGGAACCGCTTGGTGTCGAAGAAGTCGCCGATCGTCTTCGGCGCATCGCCCGAGAACTTGGTCTTGTCATAGGCGTAGACGGTGGACCACACGATCTCGCCGATGCCGCATTCCTGAAGCGTGCCGGAGATGAAGTCCTCGGTCGCAGGCGTGCCGTCGGGGGCCGGCGGCAGAATGGCCGGATCGATCGGCTCGAGAATGCCCTCGTCGCAGCCGCGGATCACGTCGGCGAGCTCGAGGTCGACCACGTCCCAGGTCACGTTGCCCGATTCGACTTGGGCCCGGATCTGCGCAAGGCCGCCGTTGTAGTCCTCCGAGTTGATCACGATGCCGGTCTTCTTGGTGAACGGCTTGTGATAGGCCTCGATCTGGCTCTTCGTATAGGCGCCGCCCCACGACACGACCGTGATCGACTCGGCGGCCAAGGCCGACGTCGTCACGACGCCGAGGGCGGCGGCTCCGATGACGGCGAACGTTGCTTCCCTTCCCAGAGTTCTCATGAAGTCAGTCTCCCTAGTTTAAGGCCGGTTTCCCGGCGGTGCGTCCAATCCCGTGGGTGTTATTACTCCCCTGGCTCGATTGCGACCCTTGGCCTTCACGCCGCGCGCCGCGTTGCGCGGTCCTCGTCGCCGGCCATCCTGGTTCAGGCGTCGAGGGCCCGGCAATCCTCTATCCTCCAGCCGACCCGCACCGGCATTCCCTCTTGGACGGAGATTTCGCCCGATGCGTTCGGCACCTTGACGATGAAGTCGTCCCGGCCGCACACATTGACCCGCGTGCGGATATGGTCGCCGAGGTAGATCAGCTCCTCGATCCGGCCCTCGAACACGTTGGGATAGGCGTCGCCTTCCGGGTTGAGAACCACGCGTTCGGGCCTGAGCGAGAGCATCGTTCGGCCGCCCACCGCATCCACGTTGACCGCCAGCGCAATCACCCTTCCGGCGCCTTCGATCTCGACCTCGCAGGTCTCGCCGTTGAGGGCCTTGACCTTGCCGAGAAGCTTGTTGTTCTCGCCGATGAACTGGGCGACGAAGGCGTTCTCGGGGCGCTCGTAAAGCTCCTCGGGCGTGGCGAGCTGCTGGATCACGCCGTCGTTGAACACCGCGATGCGGTTCGACATGGTCAGCGCCTCGCCCTGATCGTGGGTGACGTAGACGACGGTCACGCCCAGACTCTCGTGGATGTGCTTGATCTCGTACTGCATCTGCTCGCGGAGCTGCTTGTCCAACGCGCCCAAAGGCTCGTCCATGAGCACGAGCTGAGGGTCGAAGACGAGCGCGCGGGCCACCGCGACGCGTTGCTGCTGGCCGCCCGAAAGCTGGCCCGGACGGCGGTTCTCGAACCCGCCGAGCTGGACCATGTCGAGCGCGCGCTTGATCCGCTGATCGATCTCGCCCTTCGAGAGCCGCCGCACTTCGAGCGGGAAGGCGAGGTTCTCGTAGACGGTCATGTGCGGGAACAAGGCGTAGTTCTGGAACACCATGCCGATGTTCCGCTTGTACGGCGGCACGTTGTTGATCGATCGGCCGTCGAGCAGAATGTCGCCGTGGGTGGCGGGTTCGAACCCGGCGAGCATCATCAAACAAGTAGTCTTGCCCGAACCCGACGGGCCAAGCATGGTGAGGAATTCACCCCGCGCGATATCGAGGTTGAGGTTTTTTACGACCAGCGTTTCGCCGTCGTAGCTCTTCTGAACCTCGATAAAGCGAACGAGCGGGTCGTTGCGCTCCGACATTCTTTATCGCCGTCCCTGACTGTAACTCCAACCCTTCCGGTCCAGTTCTTCGCGCCTGGTTCCCGAGCCAAACCGCACGCCGGCCTGCGCATAGCGCAATCTCTCCACGCCGTCGACTCCCACCGCGAACGGCGCGCCCCCCGAAATCGGCCAACGGCTCGGACCGCGGACCCTATCACAAACCCGCGCCCGTCGCCAAACACTCGCGTTCCCGCGCCCTGCGGCGACGATTCCCGGTCCGGTCATGGTCTGCGCGATCAACTGCCGAGAACCGCCCGCCAGTAACGCTGGTTCAGGCGCAGCATCTCTTGGTCGTGCGCCACCTCGAGGCAGTGGCGAAGGCTGAAGAAGCGGCCCTTGGCCACCTTTACCTGGCAGCGCTCGACCATGGCGTCGGCGCGCGCCCGGGCGGCCGGCGCAACGTCCGCGCTTTCGCGCCGCGCCCGCCAAAGCTTGCGTGCGGTCTCGGGCGAGACCCGGTCGTTCTCGGGCAGGTCGTTGATCAGCCCATTGGTCAACCGGGCCGCATCCGCCGCGGTCCCTTCGTCGTCGATGAAGCGCGCGGCGAGGCGACGCAACGGGCCCGTGACGGCGGCGGCCTCGGCCGCATCGAGCGGGTCGGGATCGCCCGTGATCGGGGCCGCGACGAGGGTCACGCGCTCGCCGACTTCGATTGCGGCGCGCACCGCCCCCATCCGCTCGAGGACGCGCGCGGGCAGCGCGACGCGGACCGACGAGTAGCCGCGCTCGACCACGAGCGAGACCAAAGGCGCCGCGTCCGTCCGCTGGATTCTGCCGTCGGCGGCGATGGCGATCAAAGTAAGGCGGCCGGCGGCCAAGCGGTACGGCGTGCCGGGATCAGGAATGCCGCGGGCCTGTTCGAGACAGAAGGCGCTGATCTCGGCGGCGCACTCGCCCGCGAGACAGGCAAGCGGAACCGGCCCGCGACTCGCCATCAACCCCAGCGGCTGGGGCGCCGCTCGCGCCGCCGCGAAGGGCGAAGCCAACACTCCCATAACCGCCGCGAGCGCAGCGCCCGCGAAGGCGAAGCGTAACCCCATCGCGCGCCTCCCAAAACGCCCGCCCCCTGTTGCCGGGGACAGAGGGTCTCTACAAGCATTTCACGGCGTTTTCTGTCGGTCAACGGCCAAAACGCCGCCGGCTATGGGGCCAGTTTCTGCGCGTTCGCTCCTTTAGGCGCCTTCG
>CAYYWV010000125.1:0-6460 GCA_964475385.1 uncultured Alphaproteobacteria bacterium
TGACGGGGCGTGACGTCCCGCATCGCCCGAACCCCGAAGCCACAGTTTGAGAAGACCGAGCATGGAGGGCGGGCGGAGATGTCGCCCGCCTGTTTGAAGAAAGAATCGCAGGGCGAGCATCGGCTCCGCGAAGAGGAAATCCATCGTCGCGGGCGATCGCCATAGCGGCGGCCAATCCAGAAGACATTCCGTCGCCCGCAGTTTGCAGCGCCTCCCGCTCGCGGCGGGCGCGCGACAGTCGGTCTCAGGGTGTGCTTGTCGCCGCGTTACGCCCTCGCCAGAGCCGCCCCGGGCGCGGGTCAGGTTTTCCTGTATTTTCCGCACGCGCTCCAACGCCGCGAAAAAAGGAGCGCACCCCTTTGAAATGAGTGGCGTCCCCAGGGGGACTCGAACCCCCGTTTTCGCCGTGAGAGGGCGATGTCCTAGGCCGCTAGACGATGGGGACGCAGGGCCGGGCGCAGTGATATCGCAACCCGTAGGTCCGGGTCAACCGGGGAGACCGGATCTTGGAGTTCCGGGGCGCCTTTGCCTTCGTTTCCGTCTTTCCCCACTCGTCCCAGCGGCACTAAGGCCGGTCCGCCGCCAGCGGACCAGAACGATCGACAAGCGCGCGCCTACGCGTTGAAAGGCCGCTAGGCCGGTTCGTCAAGGAGGACCGCTGGCGCTTGACAGCGCTTTCGTTAAGGAGGATTCTGACGCTGATATTGCGCTGCAACATCGCCTCTTTCGAGTTTTCTAATAGATAAGATATCATTTTAAAACAATTGGAAGAAGGCGAATATGGAGGAATAGGATGAGCGATACTCCTACCGAAAAGACTGCGCCCGCGAAAGCCGGGCCGAAAGCGCCGCGCCGGCGTTCTTCCGATCCGGAGCAAACGGAAATGCAGACAGGCGCATCGGCTGACGGTGCGGCGAAGCCAAGCTCGGCTCCGACGTCTGTCGTCGCCGAGCCGACCGGAACCGAACAACTTCAAGCCGAGGTGCGCACGCTCAAAACGCGCGAAACCGAGGCCCCCAAGGCCGAACCGGCTCGCGCCTCGTCGCCGACGGCGAGCGGTCGGCCGGCTAAGCCCGTGGCCGCCGAGGCGGGCGCGGTAAGGGCGGGGGCGGCAAGGCCCTTGAAGTCCAGGACGACCAAGACAAAGACGAAGAACACTGGGAAGAGGGCTTCTCTCCGCGCGGAAACGCGCGCCCCCGTGACTGAGAGGCCCGCGCCCGCTTCTGGAGTGGAAGAGCCTGCCTCCGGCCTTGGGGCTGAAACGCCGGTCCCCGTTGCGGCGGAGGCGCGGTCGACGCCCGAAGCGGAGATCGAGGGCGCAGCGACGTCGCGAAAGGAGGCGAAAAAGGCCGCGGGCCCGGCGGGGGCGGCGAGAACCGCGGCGGCGCTCGAAACCGCTGAGACGCTTGCGCGCGAGGGGCTCGGCGCGGCCGCGACCACCGCGGCGGCGCTGATCGGCGGCTACGCCGAGATCAACGCCGCTTTGTTCGCGCTTGCGGGCGAGACGATGGCGCGCGGGCTCTCCGCCGCCACGGCGCTTGCCGGGTGCCGCTCGTACGAGGAGGCGATCGCGGTCGAGGCTGAGTTCGTGAAGCGCACGGCCGAGGCCTGCGCGAGCGAGAGCGAGCGCATCATCGCGATCTCGTTGCGTACGACCGACGCGGCGATTGCGCCGCTCAATGCCGGTGTCCTGCGGGCGACCGCGGCGCTGGGCCGTCCCTTCGCACGCTGAGCGCGCTTTCCGCCGCCCGGGGCGCGGCCGGGCCCTTACGCATGTCTTTGCGGAGAGGGAGAGCCTCTCGGCCCCCGAAGGCATGCTCCCTCTTTAATTGACATGGCGAATTCCGATATCATTTGCTATCGACGAGCAATAGGATCCTGACTACGGTATTCAAAGGGTCGCGGTAACAGCGATGGGCGAACACAGGCAGGGCGACGGCGCGCCGACCACCTCGGTCGTCACCAGGACCAAGCCCAAGACCAAGAAGCCCTCGATGTACAAGGTGCTTCTGTTGAACGACGATTACACGCCCATGGAGTTCGTCGTTCTGGTTCTGGAGCGCTTTTTCCGCAAGAGTCACGAGGACGCCACGCGGATCATGCTGCACGTGCACCAGCGTGGCGTCGGGGTTTGCGGCGTCTACCCCTTCGATGTCGCCGAGACCAAGGTGACCCAGGTCATCGACTTCGCGCGGCGTCACGAGCACCCGCTTCAATGCACCATGGAAAAAGCGTAAACCGAGGGCCGGCCTCATGCTATCGCCCAATCTGGAACAAAGCCTGCACCGCGCGCTCGCGCTCGCCAACGAGCGGCGCCACGAGTACGCGACGCTCGAGCACCTCCTGCTCGCGCTGACCGAGGACCAGGACGCGGTCGCGGTGATGCGCGCCTGCGGGGTCGACCTTGACGATCTTCGCGAGGCGCTCGAGGAGTACCTCGACGTCGAGCTTCGCGGCTTGGTCGCCGACACCTTCGTCGACGCGACGCCGACCGCGGGCTTCCAGCGCGTGCTCCAGCGCGCGGCGATGCATGTGCAGTCGTCGGGACGCAGCGAGGTCAGCGGCGCCAACGTCCTCGTCGCCCTCTTCGCCGAGCGCGAATCCCACGCCGTCTACTTCCTCCAGCAGCAGGACATGACCCGGCTCGATGCGGTGAGCTACATCTCGCACGGCATCTCCAAGGTTCCGGGGCAAGAGGCCTCGCGGCCGGTGCGCGGCGCCGACGACGACGGCGGCGAGGAGGAGACGGACGAGGACGAGGCTCAGGACGCCGAGGCGCTCACCGCTTACTGCGTCAACCTCAACAAGAAGGCGGCCGAAGGACGGATCGATCCCTTGGTCGGCCGCGTCCAGGAGGTCGAGCGCACGATCCAGGTGCTCTGCCGGCGGACCAAGAACAACCCGCTTCTGGTCGGCGACGCGGGCGTCGGCAAGACCGCGATCGCCGAGGGGCTCGCCCGTCGCATCGTTCGCGGCGAGGTGCCCGACGTCTTGCGCGATGCGGTGATCTTTTCGCTCGACATGGGCACGCTTCTCGCCGGCACCCGCTATCGCGGCGACTTCGAGGAGCGGATCAAGGCGGTGATCGCGGCGCTCGAGGCCCGCGACGACGCCATTCTGTTCATCGACGAGATCCATACCGTGATCGGCGCGGGCGCGACCAGCGGCGGCTCGCTCGACGCTTCCAACCTGCTCAAGCCGGCGCTCGCCAGCGGCGGCCTGCGCTGCATCGGCTCGACCACCTATAAGGAGTACCGCAACTACTTCGAAAAGGACCGGGCGCTCGTTCGGCGCTTCCAGAAGATCGACATCCACGAGCCCAGCGTCGAAGACACGGTTCGCATCCTCCAAGGCCTCAAGCCCTATTACGAAGAGCACCACGGCGTCCGCTACACTGCGGACGCGGTCCGCGCGGCGGCCGAGCTCGCCGCCCGCTACATCAACGACCGCAAGCTGCCCGACAAGGCGATCGACGTGCTCGACGAGGTCGGCGCGGCTCAGAAGCTCTTGCCCGAAAGCCGACGCCGCAAGGTCATCGGGGTGCGCGAGGTCGAGGTCGTAGTCGCCAAGATGGCGCGCATCCCGCCCAAGCGGGTCACCGCTCGCGACAAGCAGTCCCTGCGCGACCTCGCCGACGAGCTCAAGAAGGTCGTCTTCGGCCAGGACCAGGCGATCGACGCGCTGGCGAGCGCGATCAAGCTCGCCCGCGCAGGGCTTCGCGAGCCCGAGAAACCGATCGGGTGCTACCTGTTCTCGGGCCCCACCGGGGTCGGCAAGACCGAGGTCGCGCGCCAGCTCGCCCGCGTCATGGGGGTGGAGCTGATCCGCTTCGACATGTCCGAGTACATGGAGCGCCACACGATCTCGCGGCTGATCGGCGCGCCTCCCGGCTACGTCGGCTTCGACCAGGGCGGGCTTCTCACCGACGCCATCGACCAGAACCCGCACGCGGTCCTGCTTCTCGACGAGATCGAGAAGGCGCACGCGGACCTGTTCAACGTGCTCCTTCAGGTCATGGACTATGGGCGGCTGACCGACCACAACGGCAAGTCCATCGACTGCCGCAACATCGTTCTCATCATGACCACCAACGCGGGCGCGGCCGAGATGGCTAAGCCGGCGATCGGCTTCGGCCGCACCGCGCGCGAGGGCGAGGACGAGGAGGCGATCAAGCGCCTGTTCACGCCCGAGTTCCGCAACCGGCTCGACGCCGTGATTCCCTTCGCCGGGCTCTCGGCCGAGATCGTCGCCCGGGTGGTCGACAAGTTCGTGGGCGAGCTCGAGCGCCAGCTCGCAGACCAGGGCGTGACCATCGCGCTTACGCCCGAGGCGCGGCGGTGGATCGCCGAGCGCGGCTACGACCGCCAAAACGGCGCCCGGCCGCTCGCACGCTTCGTGCAAGAGCACGTCAAGAAGCCGCTCGCCGACGAACTCCTGTTCGGCCGGCTCGCCAAAGGCGGACGGGTGACCGTGGGCCTCGACGGCGAGCGGCTTACCTTCACCTTCGCCGATCTGCCCGCGCCCAGAAGAAAGCGGTCCACCCGGCGAAAGCGCGGCGATCTCGAGCCCGTGAAGTAACCTCGGCCCCCCATTGAAGTTCGCGGGGCTCTCGGGGCTGATCAGCCAGCCTGGGACTCGCTTTCTTTTTTGAACGGTGCGATCCCCGTGAGCAGCGTCATATCGTCTTCGACTGCGGCGCGCTCCTCCGTAAGAAACCGGGCGACGGCCTCGCGCAGGCCCGGGTGCGCGATCCAATGCGCGCTGTAGGTGCGCGCCGGCAGATAGCCGCGCGCGATCTTGTGCGGGCCTTGCGCGCCCGCCTCCACGCGCGCGAGCCCTTCGGCGATCGCGTACTCGATGGCCCGGTAATAGCAGAGCTCGAAGTGCAGGAAACGGTGGAATTCGAGCGCGCCCCAGTTGCGGCCGTAGAGCGTATCGCCGCCGCGCAGGTTGAGCGCGCCTGCGATCGTCCGCCCGTCGCGCGAAGCGAGGAACAGAACGATCCGGTCGGCGAGCGTTTCGCCGAGGCGCTCGAAGAATGCGCGGGTGAGGTAGGGATGGCCCCATTTCCTCTCGCTCGTTGCGATGTAGCAAGCGAAGAATGCATCCCAGTGCTTTGATTTTACGTCGTCTCCGATCAAGGTCTCGATCGTGATTCCGGTCTCGGAGACGGCGCGCCGCTCGCGCCGGATCGCTTTGCGCTTGCGCGCCGAAAGGGCGGCGAGAAAGTCGTCGAAGCTGTCGTAGCCCTGGTTGGTCCAGTGAAACTGAAAGCCCTTGCGGCCGAGGAAACCGGCTGCAATCAGACGGCGCCAAGTGGGCTCGTTCGGGAAGGTGACGTGGACCGACGAGGCGCCTTCGCGCCGGCAAAGCGCGATCATCGCTGAAGCCAGGGCGTTATGGACCCGCTCGCGCTCTTCCGCCGCAAGGGCGGGATGGACCATCAGCCGGGGGCCGGTCACCGGCGTGAACGGAACCGCGCATTGCAGCTTGGGGTAGTAGCGTCCGCCGGCGCGCTCGAAAGCCGCGGCCCAGCCGTGATCGAAGACATACTCCCCGAAGGAGTGCGCCTTGAGATAGAGCGGCGCCACGGCGACGATGCGCCCCGTTTCGTCCTCGGCCGCGAGGTGGCGGGCCGCCCATCCGGTCTCAGCAATGGCCGAGCCCGAGTCCTCAAGCGCGGCGAGAAAGGCGTGACGAACGAAGGGGTTGGCGTCGCCCGCGCAGACGTCCCAATCGGCGGCCGCGATCGCGTGGATCGATTCACAGACCCGGACGCGGAACCCAGCGGTTTCCGCCGAAGACATCGGCGGCCGCGGCCCGTCTTCCGGCGGCGGTCAGGCGATCTCGAAGACCGCGTCGACTTCAACCGAGACCCCGAGCGGCAGCGATGGCGCGGCGACCGCGAAGCGGGCATGCCGTCCCTTGTCGCCGAGCACCTCAACCATGAGGTCGGAGGCGCCGTTCACGACCTTGGGCTGGTCGGTGAAGTCGGGGGTCGAGTTGACGAAGCCGCCGAGCTTGACGCAGCGTACGACGCGGTCGAGATCACCGTCGCAGGCGGCTTTGAGCTGGGCCAGGATATTGAGGCCGCAAAGCCGCGCCGCTTGGTAGCCTTCCTCGACGCTAAGCGTTTCGCCAAGCCGGCCGAGGAAACGAAGTTCGCCGTTCCAAATCGTGACCTGCCCGGCGATGAAAACCAGCTTTCCGCTGATTGTGTAAGGCACGTAGTTCGCGGCCGGGGCCGCGGCCTTGGGAAGTTCGATCCCAAGCTCCTTCAGTCGCGCGTCGATCGTGCCGGCCATCCTCTCCCTCCCGTTCGCTGATAGCGCTCCGGCGAGGTCTATCGTCTCCGCAAGGGGCTGTCAAACGCGGAAAAGAGCCGAAACGAATAGGGCCTTTTTTCTAATCCGGCCAGGGCGGCAGGGCCTATCCCGCCGTTCCGTCGCCGCGCAACCGC
>CAYYWV010000126.1:0-3966 GCA_964475385.1 uncultured Alphaproteobacteria bacterium
TGACGAAGTTGTAGATGCCGCCGCGCCCGTCCTTGTCGCCGGGATACCAGTTCTGCACGGTCGAGTACTTGATCTCGGCGTCGTCGAGGGCGACGAGCTCGACCACCGCGGCGTGGAGCTGGTTCTCGTCGCGCATGGGCGCGGTGCAGCCTTCGAGGTAGCTCACGTAAGAGCCCGCATCGGCGATGATCAGGGTGCGCTCGAACTGGCCGGTGTTGGCCGCGTTGATGCGGAAGTAGGTCGACAGCTCCATCGGGCAGCGCACGCCCTTGGGCACGTAAACGAAGGAGCCGTCGGTGAACACCGCCGAGTTCAAGGTGGCGTAGAAGTTGTCGGAGTAGGGGACCACGCTGCCGAGGTACTTGCGCACGAGCTCGGGGTGCTCGCGCACGGCCTCCGAGATCGAGCAGAAGATCACGCCCATCGCGGCGAGCTTGTCCTTGAAGGTGGTCGCGACCGAGACGCTGTCGAACACCGCGTCGACCGCGACGCCGGCGAGCACCTCCTGCTCCTTCAAGGGGATGCCGAGCTTCTCATAGGTGCGCAGGAGCTCGGGATCGACCTCGTCGAGGCTCTTGGGCTTGGCTTTGCGCGACTTGGGCGCGGCGTAGTAGTAGGCGTCCTGATAGTCGATCGGCGGAAACGTGAGCTTCGCCCAGCGCGGCTCGGCCATGTCGAGCCAGCGGCGATAGGCGCGCAGCCGCCACTCCAGAAGCCACTCGGGCTCGCCCTTCTTGGCCGAGATCAGACGGACGATGTCCTCGTTCAGCCCCTTGGGCGCGGTCTCCATCTCGATGTCGGTGACGAAGCCGTACTTGTATTCGCCGTCGCCGAGGGCGCCGACCGTTTCGCGCGTATCAAGCGATGCCGTCATATCGTGTTCTCCTACAGCGTCCCGCCTTCGGGCTTACGAGGACGGCCGGTGCGAGGCCGGGCCATCGCTCGACGCGAGAAAAGGCGCGAACGGCGTCGTCATGTCGGCGAGCGAGATCTCGTCGAGCGCGCGATGGACGGCGTCGTTGATCTTGTGCCAATTCCCCCGGGTCGGGCAGAAGGGCTCGAAGCTGCACTCGCCGCCCTTTTCCTGGCATTCGGTCAGCGCGATCGGTCCGTCGACCGCGGTGATGATCTCGGCCACGGTGATCTGTCCGGGCGCGCGGGCGAGCGTGTAGCCGCCGTTGATCCCGCGCTGCGATTCGAGAAGGCCCGCGCGGGCCAGAAGCTTCAGGATCTTCGACGCCGTGGGCTCGGGAATCCGGGTCGCCGCGGCGGCCGCCGCCGCGGTCTGCAAGCGGTCGGGGCCGGCCGCGACATGGGTCATCAGAACCACGCCGTAGTCCGCCAGGCGGCTCAGTCGAATCATGGGCGACGCTCCTGTTCGGCGAAAAGGGACCGCTCAGGTCCTGTTTCTAAATGAGGGAAAGCGGGTTCCTTGTCAAGCGCTCAAGATCGCCGTCTTCGTAGGACCGGCCGCGGCCTCGCCGCGGAGCCGGGCGAAGGGAGAGCCGGGCGAAGGCGCGGGACGGCGCGTCGCCTTGCGTTTTGCGCATTGACGCGGCCTGCGCGTCGGCGGATTGGCTATATAACGCCTGGGAAGGACGCTGCCAAGGAGGGAAAGGCATGATCGATCTGACGGACAAGGTCGCGCTGGTGACCGGGGGTTCGCGCGGGATCGGCGCGGCGATCGTTCGCTGCTTTGCGGGCGCGGGGGCGGACGTCGCGCTCCATTACGCGAACAGCGCCGAGCGCGCCCAGGCGATCGCGGACGAGATCGGGCGCGCGCGTTGCCGCCTCGTGCGCGGCGATCTCGACGACGAGGCGGCGCCGGGCCGGATCTGGGCCGAGGCGCTCGCCTGGAAGGGGCGGATCGACGTGCTGGTCAACAACGCGGGCGTCTATCTGCCGGCCGCATTCTCCGACGACTTCGCCCGTTGGGCGGACGTCTGGGCGCGGACGCTTCGCGTCAACCTGGTCGCGGCGGCGC
This sequence comes from uncultured Alphaproteobacteria bacterium, assembly GCA_964475385.1. Lineage (GTDB taxonomy): Bacteria > Pseudomonadota > Alphaproteobacteria > JAAXGF01 > JAAXGF01 > CAYYWV01. The sequence goes on from CAYYWV010000126.1 coordinate 1,985, forward strand.
ATCTTTGCCGCGAGGCGGTGCGCCATTTCCGCGAGCGCGGCGGCGGCGTCATCGTCAACATCGCGAGCCGGGCGGCGTTCCGCGGCGATGCGCCCGATTACAGCCATTACGCGGCGTCCAAGGGCGGCATGATCGCGCTGACCCGCACCATCGCGCGCGGCTTCGGGGCCGACGGCGTGCTGGCCTATGCGGTCGCGCCGGGCTTCGTCGGCACCGAGATGGCGGAGGACTACTTCCGCGCCCACGGCTCGGAAGCGGTGGTTTCGGAGATTCCGCTCGGCGCGGTCGCGCCGCCTGAGGAGGTCGCCAACGTGGTCGCCTTTCTGGCGAGCGGCCTCGCCCGCCACGCCACCGGCGCGACGATCGACATCAACGGCGCGTCTTACGTGCGTTGAACGAGGCCGATTCCTCGGGGACAAGGAAGATCGGCGCGCCGAAGCGCATGGTACCGGTAAAGCTGGCCGGCGCTGGTGGCCGCTGCGACGGCGATGACCGCGGCGGTTATCGGCGAGAACGCCGCCGTGGCCGCGGCGAATGCGCCGATCCAAACGACGAGCGCCGCTCCATTGGCGAACGCGTCGGCCCGGACCAGGCCATTGCTGATCAAGATCTCGTGCTGCGGCCCCCAAAGAAGTTCAGCGAAGCGGACAACGATCAGCGCTCGCAAAACCCAGGCTATTTCGACGAAACGGTCGCCGAATAGCCGCAGCAAAGGGTCCGCGAGCAGCCAGATAAGCGCGGCGGCGAGGAGTCCGAGACGGACGAGGCTGCGCTGACGCGCCATGACCCGGGCGAGCGCCTCGGCGCGTTCCTCTTCGTCTCCGGCTCGGCGCATCTGCCAGGGAAGACCGAGAAAAAAGAAGTGCTGGATCACCATGAAACCGATCGCGAATTGGGCTGCGATCCGATATTCGCCCACCGTCGCAAGCGGGATGACGGTGGTCAGTGCGAGCACGTCGATATACGCGGCGAATCGCGAGCTCAGATTGCCCGCGACCAAGTTGACCGTATGGCGCAGGAGCGGAGCCCAGAGCGCGCCTCCGAACCGGTGCGGGTGCTTTGCGCCTCTGATGAACGCCGACCAGACGGCGGCGCCAATGCACACGATCGCCCAGATTGCGACGTAAATGGCGAAGAACCCTGTCGCGCTTTGCGGTTGAAGGACCGCGATCGCGATAACGAAGGAAAGAGGCGCGGCGAAGTCGCGAACGGCGAAGAACGCGGTTACCCGGCCGCTGGCCCGAACGACGGCGAGAAGCGCTTCGGCGAACCCGGCGACAGCCGCGCCGATTACCGCGAGGACGAGAGCCCCCGAACGAGAGGCCATCATGTCGAGCCCGTATGCGGCGATCAACCCCGCAACGATCACGCCCGCCGCGCTCGTCACGCATAGCAGAAGGTAGGCCGGGCGCACCCAAGGGGCGCGGCCGGCCGTGGTCTGCTTCGACCCGGTGAAGCGGTTGAGCCACATATCGCCGCCGCCGCTGACCAGGGCGTTGAGAATGGCGACGACGACCATAAGTACGGTGATGGCTCCGAAGTCGGCTGGCGTCAGAAGGTGGGCGGCGATCAGAAGAACGGCGTAGGCGGCCAACCGCGAGACCAGCGCGCTGACGAGCGGCACGAAAGGGATGCTACGAAACACGCGTTGGCCCCGGAACCGCCCGGGCGAGGCCGAGCGCGAGCAGCACGTGAACGATTCGAAACCCCAGCATATCGTTCAACAAAAAAGGCACCGCGATATAGAGAAGAACGCACAGCCGCACGGGCCATGACCATGCCCAGGCGGTCCGTAGGATAAGCCCGGCGAGAAGGGCGGTAAACGCAACGCCGATCGCGCCAAGTTCGGCCGTAAGCGCGAGCGGCGTGTTGTGAACGACTCGCAATCCCGCGGCGGCGAGCGCTGGAACCTGTTCGGCTAAAAGGGAGAATTGGCCGGCGCCGATGCCCCAAGGAAAGCTCTCGCCGATCGCGTCCAGCGC
>CAYYWV010000126.1:4066-6401 GCA_964475385.1 uncultured Alphaproteobacteria bacterium
CGGGCCAGCGCCGTCAAGCCGACAATCGCGACGATCCCGAGGCCGACGACGAAGAAGGCTTTGCCGGCGAGGATGAAAGCGGCGACGGTGGCGAATGCGGCGAGAATGGCGATAGCGCCGGCGCAACGGATGTCCGCGATCGGATCGAGGCGAATGGCGAACAGAACGACGAGGCCGAAGACCGTTCCGAGGAACAGGGTCTCGAACACCGTCCCTTGACCGGTGATTTCCTCTATCCGGCGCGCGATCGCAAAGGCGATCGCGGCGACTAGAAGCGCCGCGATCAGACCCGGGGCCGGGCGGGCCACGGGCGAGGCGCGAAAGACGAGCGTGAGCAACCCGAGATCGACCAGGAAGCCGGCTGTCTTTACGGTCTCGCGGGCGAGCGCGGCGAGGCGCGGCGCGGGTTCGAGCCACAACGTCGCAGCGGCGTGGCCGAGCGCCAGAACGACGAGAGCCGCAAAGATCGTCAGCTCAAGCCGCGAGGGCCGCGCGATTTCGCCGCGGTAGGCGGCGAAGAGGAACAGAATCGGGACGGCGGCGTCATAGAGCGAAAGGTTGATCGCATCCCCCGCCCGGCCGATCGGCACCGGAACGTAGAGGACGATTCCGGCAACGAGCGCAGTCCAGAAGCCCGCGGTCCAAATCGGCGATCCAGCGGCGGCGGGACGGTTCAAAGCGGAAGCCGAAGACGTGCGGGCGCTTGACCGCACCATCTTCCAATCCTTTCAGTCGATCTGCGCCCGGCGGCCGTCGCCGGCGAGCCAGGCCTCGAGCGCGGCGGCGGTGTCCTTCGGCGCGTGAAGGCCAAGCTTGGTTCGCCGCCACAGGATGTCGTCTGCGGTTTCGGCCCATTCCTCGTCGGTGAGGTAAGCGACCTCGCGTTCGGTGAGCCCGCCGCCGAAATCGCGCCCGAGATCGTCGAGCGAAGCGGCGTCGCCCAATACTCGCTCGATTCGCGTGCCGTAAGCGCGCGCCATCCGGTGCGCCATCGCCTCGGGCAGCCAGGGCCGCGCGGCGCGCAGCTCGGCGAGAAAGCGAGGGAAATCGGCCCCCGGCAGATCGCCGCCCGGCAACGGCGCCCGATCGGTCCAAGGCCCGCGCGTAGTCCGCACGTAAGGGGCGAGATCGCGCATCGCGTGCTCGGCAAGCCGGCGATAGGTCGTGATCTTCCCCCCATAGACGCAGAGAAGAGGCGCGCGCCCCGGGCCGGCGTCGAGATCGAGGACGTAATCGCGGGTCACGGCGGAGGCGTCCTCGGCCGCGTCGTCGTAAAGCGGCCGCACGCCCGAATAGGTCCAGACCACGTCTGCGGGCGCGGGCGGGGCGCGGAAGTAACGGCCGACCGCATCGCAGAGGTAGCGCGCCTCGCTCTCGTCGATTGCGACTCCGCCCGGGTCGCCCTCGAACGGGACGTCGGTGGTGCCGATCAGGGTGAACGCGCCCTCGTAGGGAATGACGAAGATCACCCGGCCGTCGTTGTTTTGCAGGATATAGGCGTGAGCGCCGCCGTGCAGGCGGGGGACGACGATATGGCTGCCCTTGACCAGGCGCAAAGGCGCGCGCCGGGGCAGGGCGAGCGTGTCCTCGACGACGCGCCCGACCCAGGGGCCCGCCGCGTTGACCAGGATGCGCGCGGTTACGGTCGTCTCGGCGCCGGTCCTGAGATCGCGCAAGCGCGCCTCCCAACCGGCCTCGGTTCGCCGGGCCGCGACGCAGCGCGTCCGCGTCCGAATTTCGGCCCCGCGCGCCGCCGCATCGAGCGCGTTGAGAACCACCAGGCGGGCGTCGTCCACCCAGCAGTCCGAGTAGACGAAGCCCTTGCGGTACGCGGGCTTGAGCGGCGCGCCCCAGGGGCTGCGAGAGAGGTCAACGCCGTGCGAGCCTGGAAGCCGCCTGCGCCCCCCGAGGTGGTCGTAAAGAAACAGCCCGGCGCGAATCATCCACGCCGGCCGCAGCGAACGGTCGTGCGGGAGCACGAAGCGCATCGGAAAGATGATGTGGGGCGCGTTCTCGAGCAGCACCTCGCGCTCGGTCAGCGCCTCGCGGACCAGCCGGAACTCGTAGTGTTCCAGATAGCGCAAGCCCCCGTGAATGAGCTTGCTGCTCGCCGACGAGGTCGCCGAGGCGAGATCGCCCTGCTCGCACAAGAGGACCGAAAGGCCGCGTCCGGCGGCGTCGCGGGCGATGCCTGCGCCGTTGATTCCTCCCCCGATGACGAACAGGTCGAGCATCCGAAGCAGACCGCCTTCCCCCGGTGTCATGGCGTCCGAGCGCCCACCGACATATCCGGGATCGCGCCTCACGCGCAAATGAAATGTTTTTGCGGTTGAAA
>CAYYWV010000127.1:0-6234 GCA_964475385.1 uncultured Alphaproteobacteria bacterium
GAACGTAGTTCGCCTCGTTCCGCCCCAGCCCCGCCTCGTATGGATGGGTCGCGTCAAGCTCGCTCATCGCCCGATACCGCCTTTCTTCTGGTGAACCGCAGGCGCGATTCTTTCCCCTCGCGGGCCGCTTTGCAACCGCCGGACGTCGATGGTGCGGATCGTTCTTTACCTCGGCTTGCCTTTTCCCGCAGAATCGGCCGCGAGCCACCGGCATCGGGGGGCAATCACTAAGGGAGGCGGAGACGATGGACAGCCGGTACGACGAAGTCTATGCGCGCTCGATCGAAGACCCGGAAGGATTCTGGGGCGAGGCCGCCCGCGAGATCGACTGGTACGAGCCCTGGGACCGGGTGCTCGACGATTCGCGAAAGCCGTTCTACCGGTGGTTCTCGGGCGCGGTTGTCAACACCTGCCACAACGCGCTCGACCGCCATGTGGACGGCGGCCGCGCCGATCAGCTCGCCCTGATCTACGACAGCCCGGTGACCGGGACCGTCAAGCGCTACACCTATCGCGAGCTCCGCGACGAGGTCGCGCGCTTCGCCGGCGCGCTCGCCGCCCAGGGCGTGGCCAAGGGCGACCGGGTGTTGATCTACATGCCGATGATCCCCGAGGCCGTGATCGCCATGCTCGCCTGCGCGCGGATCGGGGCCATCCATTCGGTCGTCTTCGGCGGCTTCGCCGCCAACGAGCTCGCGACCCGGATCGACGACGCCAAACCTAAGGCGATCGTCTCGGCCTCCTGCGGGATCGAGGTCAATCGGGTGATCCCTTACAAGCCGCTGCTCGAGAAGGCGATCGAGATCGCCTCGGCCAAGCCCGAGCGCCGGATCATCGTCCAGCGCCCGCAGGAAACCGCGCCCATGACCGCGGGCCTCGACATCGATTGGCGCGAGGCGATGGCCGACGCGAGCCCCGCCGATTGCGTGCCGGTGGCGGCGACCGATCCCCTCTACATTCTCTACACCTCGGGGACCACCGGCGTGCCCAAAGGCGTCGTGCGCGACAACGGCGGCCATCTCGTCGCGCTCAAGTGGTCGATGAAGAACGTCTACGGGGTCGAGCCGGGCGAGGTCTACTGGGCGGCCTCCGACGTCGGCTGGGTGGTCGGGCATTCCTATATCGTCTACGGACCCTTGTTCCACGGCTGCACGACCGTTTTGTTCGAGGGCAAGCCGGTCGGCACCCCCGACCCGGGGGCGTTCTGGCGGGTGATCGCCGAGCACGGGGTCTCGACCCTGTTCACCGCGCCGACCGCGTTCCGCGCGATCAAGCGCGAAGACCCCGAGGCGCAATACATGAAGCCCCACGATCTCAGCCGGTTCCGCGCCCTGTTCCTGGCCGGCGAGCGCTCGGACCCCGACACCCTGCAATGGGCCGAGCGCCATCTCGGCGTGCCGGTGATCGACCACTGGTGGCAGACCGAGACCGGCTGGGCGATCGGCGCCAACTGCCTCGGGCTCGGCATGCTGCCGGTCAAGCACGGCTCGCCGACCAAGGCGGTTCCGGGTTACCGGGTCGAGGTCGTGGACGACGACTGCAACCCGGTGCCGGCGGGCGACATCGGCGCGATCGTGGTCAAGCTGCCGCTGCCGCCCGGCTGCCTGCCGACGCTGTGGAACAACGACAAGGGCTTCGTCGAATCCTACCTCTCGGACTTCCCCGGCTACTACAAGACCGCGGACGCCGGCTATATCGACGAGGACGGCTACCTCTGGATCATGAGCCGGACCGACGACATCATCAACGTCGCCGGCCACCGGCTCTCCACCGGCGCGATGGAGGAGGTGCTCGCCGCCCATCCGGACGTGGCCGAATGCGCGGTCATCGGCGTCGCCGATTCGCTCAAGGGCGAGGTGCCGCTCGGCTTTCTTGTGCTCAACGCCGGCGTCGAGCGCGATCCCGGCGAGATCGTCGCCGAGGTCGTCCAGATGGTGCGCGAACGCATCGGCCCGGTCGCGGCGTTCAAAACCGCGACCGTGGTCAAGCGCCTGCCCAAGACGCGCTCGGGCAAGATCCTGCGCGGAACCATGAAGAAGATCGCCGACGGCGCGCCCTATCGGATGCCGGCGACGATCGACGATCCGGCGATTCTCGACGAGATTACGGAAGCGCTGCGCGCCAACGGCTACGCCAAGAACAGCGCGGGCTGAGCGGCGCGCTCAGGCGCCTTCCGGGGAAGAGGCGGCGGGCTGCTCGGCCTTGGCTTCGGGGTCGTCCTCCGCCGCCGGCTTGCCGCGGCCTTCGGCCTGCGCCCGGGCGATCGCCGCATTCAGATCCTTCTGGGCGCAGAGACCGAGAAGCACGGGATCGCGCGGCTTGATGTTGGCGCTGTTCCAATGGGTCCGGTCGCGCACCGCGTTGATCGTGTTCTTTGTGGTGCCGATCAGCTTGCTGATTTGGCCGTCGCTGAGCTCGGGGTGGTGGCGCAGGAGCCAAGCGATGGCGTCGGGCTTGTCGCCGCGCTTCGAGACCGGCGTATAGCGCGCCTTGCGGCCTTTGGGCTTGGGCACGTCGAGGGGCTTGCGCATCTGAAGCCGCGCGCTGGGATCGGCCTGGCAACGCTCGATCTCCTCGCGGGTGAGCTGGCCGTTGGCGATGGGGTCGAGGCCCACGAGGCCGCTCGCGACCTCGCCGTCGGCGATCGCTTGGACCTCGAGCACGTGCATGCCGCAGAAGTCGGCGATCTGCTCGAAGGTCAAGGTCGTGTTGTCGACCAGCCACACGGCGGTGGCCTTGGGCATCAGCGGCTGCGCCATTTGTCCTCCTCGATTTCCCTGGGGGCGCGTCGCGCAGGCTCCGGCGCGATTCGATTCCCCCGTATAGGCGCAATCGGGGGCCGGACGCAACGACTTCGCGCCGAGTTCAGACCGTCAGCACGATCTTGCCGATGTGCGCGCCCGATTCCATGCGGCGGTGGGCCTCGGCCGCCTCGGCGAGCGGGAAGGTCGAATCGATCACCGGCGCGATCCGCCCCGCGTCCAGAAGCGGCCACACCTCGGCCGCGAGCTCGGCCGCGATCGCGCCCTTCTCCTCGACCCCGCGGGGGCGCAGCGTCGAGCCCGTGATGGTGAGGCGCTTGAGCATCACCGGCAAGAGGTCGATCTCGACCCGGCTGCCGCCGAGGAAGGCGATGAACACGAGCCGCCCGCCCGTGCGCAACGCCTTGATGTCGCGGGCGACGTAGTCGCCGCCCACCATGTCGAGGATCACGTCGACGCCTTCGCCGCCGGTCGCCTCCTTGACGGCGGCGACGAAGTCCTCGCTGCGGTAGTTGATCGCCCGCTCCGCGCCGAGGCGCAGGCAGGCCGCGCATTTCTCGGCCGTGCCCGCGGTCGCGAAGACGCGCGCGCCGCGCGCCGCGGCGATCTGAATCGCGGTGGTGCCGATGCCGCTCGATCCGCCGTGGACCAGGAACCGCTCGCCGGCCTCGAGCCCGGCGCGCTGGAAGACATTGGTCCAGACCGTAAAGAAGGTCTCGGGCAGCGCGGCCGCGCGGATCGCGTCATAGCCCTTGGGAAACGGCAGGCACTGCGCGGCCGGGGCGACGCAGTACTCGGCGTAGCCGCCGCCCGCAACCAGCGCGCAGACCTCCGCCCCCGGCGCGAGGGCGTCCACCCCGGGGCCGAGCGCGACCACCTCGCCCGCGACCTCGAGCCCGGGAATGTCGGACGCCCCCGGCGGCGGCGGGTAGCCGCCCGTGCGCTGCAAGAGATCGGGCCGGTTGACCCCGGCGGCGGCGACCCGGATCAAGACCTCGCCGTGGCCCGGCTCGGGGCGCGGGCGCTCCACCGGTTTGAGAACCTCGGGTCCGCCGGGCTCGGCGATCTCGATGGCGGTCATGGCGGCGGGAAGCGAAGCGGCCATTGGGTCTCCTCCGGTCGGTCGGCGCGCGGCGATACTTTGCCCCAGGCCGCGCGCGGGCGCAAATCGCTCTATGATCTCTAGCTCTATGATCTCTATATATCGCCGCGCCGCTCAGCAACCACGAGGGAGCCGATGCCCGGTCCAGCCGATCCGAACCGCCGCATTCGCGTTCACATCAAGAACAACCGTGCGGGCGAAGAGGTGTTCCGCATCACGCCCGAGCGCTTCGCCGCGGCGGCGGCGCGCCACCCCGAGATCGCGGCCCGCATCGACGCCTTCATCGACTGGGATCTCGACCGCTTCGACGAGTCGATGCGCGACGCCGAGGTGTTCGTCGGCTGGGATCTGCCGACCGAGGGGCTCGCGCGCCGCGCGCCGCGGCTGCGCTGGATTCACATCATCGGGGCCGGGATCGAGCACCTGCTGCCGCTCGACTGGCTGCCCGCCGGGGTCGCGCTGGTCAACAACCGCGGGGTGCACGCGCCCAAGGCGGGCGAGTACGGGCTGATGGCGATCCTGATGCTCAACAACGCGATTCCCGCGCTCGTCACCCGCCAGCGCGCGCATCGCTACGATCCGATCTACGCGACCCCGGTCGCCGGCAAGACGCTCGTCGTGGTCGGCCTCGGCCAGATGGGCCGGGCCGTCGCCCGCCAGGCGAGACGCATGGGGCTCTATGTCATCGGCGTGCGCCGCCGCGGCGGACCCGCGCGCGAGGCCGACGAGACCGTGGGGCCCGAGGGCCTCGACGCCGCGCTCGCGCGGGCCGACTTCGTGCTCGTGACCGCGCCGCTCACGCCCGAGACCCGAGGGCTGCTCGACCGCCGCCGGCTCGATCTGATGAAGCCGACCGCCGGCCTCGTCAACATGAGCCGCGCAGGGGTCGTCGATTACGCCGCGCTCGCCGCCAAGCTGCGCGAAGGCGGCCTCGCGGGCGCGGTGCTCGACGTGTTCGACCCCGAGCCCCTGCCGGCCGCCTCGCCGCTTTGGGACGTTCCCAATCTGATCATCACGCCGCATGTGTCCTCGGACGACGCGGACTCCTACATTCCGCGCACCCTCGACCTGTTGTTCGAGAATCTCGGCCGCGATCTCGCCGGCCGGCCGCTGCGCAACCGCGTGCGTCCCCGGCTCGGCTATTGAGCGCAGCCGCGGCCTTCTTATACTTAACGCTCAACCAGGGAAAAGGCGGGACGACGAAGGACAGACGCGATGGACGACGACGAGGCTCTCGCGCCCAAGACGCCGGGGCTCGCGCCGCGCGACCTCGAAGCCATGTCGATCGCGGCGCTCGGCGAATATATCGCCGAGCTCGAGGCCGAGATCGCGCGCGTCAAGGCGATGATCGACAAGAAGGAAAGCGCCCGCGCCGCCGCTGACGGCGTGTTCCGAATCTGAATCCGAAACCGAATCCGAATCTGGCGGCGGCCGCGCGCCCTTCGCGCGGCTCAGCTCTCGCCGCGCTCGTCGAGGAAGCACACGAGATCGAGCGGCGGCGGCGCGAGCCCCGCCTGGGTGAGCATGCAGTGCGCCTGGCCGCGGTGATGGGTCTGGTGGTTGAAGAGCGTGAGCAGGATGTGGTCGGTGCGGACCGTTTGCATGTCTTTGCCGCCGACCATCGGTCGGTAGGCGACGGGCGCGGCGAGGCGGGCGTCGTCGAGGCTCTCGACCAGGGCGGTGAGGCGCGCGTCCTCGGCCTCGCGCGCGGCGCGCAAGGATTCGAAGTCGTCGTGGAGAATCTGGTCGAGCGCGGCGATGCCGTGCTCGACGCCTTCGATCCGGGCGCGCCACAGCCGGTCGACCACCAGGATGTGGTTGAGCGTGTGGTGGATCGAGCCGAAGTACGCGCCCCGGTCCTCGCGGTAGGCGGCGTCGCTCAATTGGGCGACCGTCTCATAGAGCCGGCGGTTGACCCAGGCGTTGAACCGGGCCATCAGAACGTACTGGTTCATGGGTCTCGCCTTTTCTGGTCTCGTCGGGGAAAGGCCGGCCCGGAACGGCGGCTCATGTAAAGAAGCCAACCGATCGGCCCCAGCATCAGCACCAGCACGATCCACCCCGTGCGCGGGCCGAGCGGGCAGCGCGCGCCCGGCGGCGGCAGGAACGGCCCGCCGCGCTTCGAGACCGCCACGTGGGCGAGCGGAAGCGCGAAGCCCGCCGCCAGCACGATCAACGCCGCCCAATCCGTCATGGTCCGCCTTCCGCCTTCGCCTTGTTCCGGCCTATTTCCCGTCGGGCGCGAAAAAATGAAAAGGGTTATTTTTCGTTAACCATATTTTAAGCTTCACAGGGCATCATGCGCCATACGCCTCGGGATTTCCCTGATCCCTGGTGTGTTCTCCGGACTTTCTGAAGCCTCCCTGTTGA
>CAYYWV010000128.1:0-6202 GCA_964475385.1 uncultured Alphaproteobacteria bacterium
TCGTTCAAAGGCGAAATGGCATGAGAAGCTGTATGCGGCGCCCGCTTCAGCCGGAAGCGCGAATCGCGTCGGCCTTCTTCTTGGCTTCGGCGAGCTGGTCCGGGCTCAGCCCCGCTGCGATCAAATCGCGGTTCTGCGCGGCGCCGGGATAACCTTGGTCTGCGAGCACGTCGAACCAAGCATAGGCCGCAACCGGGTCGGGCTCGACGCCTTCGCCCCGGGCGAGCATGACGCCGGCGTTGTAGCGCGCCCGGGCGTTCCCTTTCTCCGCCGCCTTCAGGGTGAGGGTCGCGGCGGCGACGGCGTTTCGCGTGACGCCTTCGCCCCGGTAGTACATTTCGCCAAGAAGGGCCTGGGCCTCGACATTGCCGGCCCGCGCCGCCTGTTTGAGCCAGGGAACCGCTTTAGCCGGATCGGCGGCGATGGCGTTGTCGCCGCCTTCTTCCCCGGCGCCGGTGTAGTACAGGAAGCCGAGGTTGAAGGCAGCGAGCGCGTGGCCGTTCTCGGCCGCGCGGCGATACCATTCGGCGGCCTTGCGGTAGTCGCGGACAACGCCCTCGCCGTGGGCGTACATCACGCCGAGCAAATACTGGGCTTGAGCATCGCCGGCGCGGGCAGCGGGCTGGATCTCGGCAAGCGCGCGTCCATAGTCACCGGCAAGAAAAGCCTGCTCTCCCGCCTCGATCGTCGCCTGGGCCCCGGTAGTCAGGCCGGCGACGAAAAGAGCGGCGATCAATGCACGTTTCATCGCTGTTCCCCCGCTGTTGGATTCGACTGCCATTAACCTTTTCCCTGCTCTAAAGCTGGGAATAGGAAGCACGATTTTCAAATGGCCAGCAGCCGAATTTGAGCGCTGTTCCGCCGCTCGCAGGCGCACTCAAATGTCCGGGTCGCTCGGGTCCGGTCGGAGGCCGTCGGCAGGCGCTGAAAGGTGGCTATAGAAGCGTGATCGCCATGATGATCAGAACTGCGACGACAAAAGTGGCCGCGCCCGCCATGAACCGCGTGAACCCGCGCCACGTCCGGACGTGCTGCTGGAATTCGTAATCCTCCATGGTTTTGCCGTACCCCCTCGTTCGACGCCTCTCATGGATCTGGTCCGAAGACCCCGATTGCTTCCGCTGCGATGGGCGACTTTATAGCATCGCCCCGCGGGCGAGCGCAAAGTCCTATGCCGTGCGGAACGGCTGGCGTAATATTCAATGAACCGCTTGGGACATGGCCGGGCGGGCCGGAGGACAAGCGGGGCCGGAGGCCGGGAGCAACACCGAATAGACGCTGAGGATTCGGGGTGATCCCGCGACGGACGGGCATCGCATATCGGCGAAGTCGGAGGATGGCGCCATGGCGGGCGATAAAACAGGGATCGACACGACCAAGAGCGACGAACAGGGCCGAAGCCGGGGGCTCGGGCTGACACGGGTGGTGCCTGCGTCGCGCATTCCTCCAGCGCCACGGCCGACCGATGCGGCCCGGACGAGCACGCGACTCACGACCCCGGCGGGAGAGCGCATCAAGGCGCCTTCCAGAACCGGATCTCCGGCGGCCGGAACCACGGCCGGCGAGCCGCTTCCTTTCGAGCCGCGCCACGAGGACAAGCGCCTGACCGTAGGCACCGGAATCCTTCTCAAAGGCGAGGTGTCGGCTTGCGAGCGCCTTATCGTTCACGGCCGCATGGAGGCCGAGCTCAGCGACAGCAACACCCTTGTGATCGCGGAATCGGGCGAGTTCTGCGGCGATGCCCGGGTCGCCGAGGCCGACATCAGCGGGCATTTCGACGGCACCCTGACGGTCAACGGGCGGCTCACGATCCGCTCGACCGGCTGCGTGGTCGGCGCCATCCGTTACGGGGAGCTCGAGATCGAGCGCGGCGGCCGGCTTGCCGGCGAGATCCGCTTCGCGAGCGAGGATACGGCGGAGCCGGTTGAGACGCCCTCTGACGAGGCCGCGGTCGATCGCGCGGAGGTCTAATCGCCTCGATCTCCCCGCGTTCATCCTTACCCCGCTTTAGAGCCGCGGGCCGCGTTGCATTGTGCGTCTGCGCAGCGTTCGAGCGGAAGGAACACCGTGACCCGCGTGCCCAGGCCGGGCGCGCTGTTGAGAACCATGCGCCCTTGGTGCAGCTCGACCAGCGACTTGGTCAGCGACAGGCCGAGCCCGGTTCCTTCGTGGCTTCTGCTGAAAGCGGATTCGACTTGGCCGAAGGGCGTGAGAACGTGCTCGATGTCCGCGGCGGCGATTCCGATTCCGGTATCGACAACGGCGATGTAAGGCGCTCCCGAGGGCGACAGCCCGACCTCGACCGCCACGCGCCCTCCGGGAGGCGTGAACTTGACGGCGTTCGACAGGAGGTTGACGAGGATCTGCTTCATCTTGCGCCGATCGGCGCGAACCGCCGGCAGCGCATCCGCGATCCGGGTGGTAAGCGCGACCTCGCCGTTCTCGGCCCGGCCTTCGACGAGGCGGAGGCTTTCCTCGACGACTTCGCGCAGGTGGATCTCTTCTTCGCACAGCTCGAGCTGCCCCGCCTCGGCCTTGGCTACGTCGAGGATGTCGTTGATGATGGCGAGCAGATGGCGCCCCGAATCGAGGATGTCCTTGGCGTAGCTCTCGTAACGCGGCGAGCCGAGGGGACCGTAGAGCGCGCTGGTCATGACCTCGGAGAAGCCGATGATCGCGTTCAAGGGCGTGCGCAGCTCGTGGCTCATGTTGGCGAAGAACTCGGTCTTGGCCCGGTTGGCGGCCTCCGCCGCCTCCTTGGCCCGCCTTAGCGTGTCTTCGACCCGGCGGCGCTCGGTCGCGTCGCGGCCGATCACGAGCATCACCGGACGCCCGCCGAGGGCGATGATCGATGCCGAGAGGTCGACCGGCACCAGGCGTCCGTCCTTGGTCTTGCAGTGCAGACTGTCGGTCCGTCCGCGTCCCTTGGCCAAAACCTCGGCCGCGAAGTCGCGAAGCGCGCCCATCTCGTCCGGGTGGATCGAATCGACCGCGACTCCGCGGATTTCGTCGCGCGCATAGCCGAGCATCCGGCACGCTTCGGCATTGGCGTCGACGATCCGGTTGCCGTCCATATCGACGAGCAGGATGGCGTCGCTCGTCCCCTCGAAGATGTTGCGGAAGCGCTCCTCGCTGCGGCGGATCTTGAGGAAGGCCTCTTCCTTCTTTCGGACCGTCTCCTCGAGCTCCCGCGTCCGTTCTTTGACTCGGTTTTCGAGCGAGCGATTGAGCTCGGCCAGCATGATCCGTCGCCTCTCGCTTTCGGTGAAGCTGTTGGCGACCTGGCGAAACATCGCGTTGAGGTCGGCGATCACGCCGCCCATCTCGTCGGGCGGCCCCGGCGGCAACGTGAAGCGGTCGGCCTCCGCCGGCGACCGGGCCGCGGCGGCCAGACGCTCGCGAATGAGCAGCACCGGCGCAAGCACCCTGTGCCCCAGGATGATCATGGTCGTCGCCGACACGAACACCGAGATCAAAAGGACGATGCCGGCGATGCGTAAGAGGAAGGCGCTGAGGTCTCTGGCCACGGAGGTGGCGTCGAGACGGGCGGCGATCGTGTAAGGAAGGCCGGTTTCCGCCGGCGTCCAAAGAAGGTCGTAGCGGGCGCCGTCGTCGCTGCGCACCGCGGTCAGGGGAGCGCCGTCCGGACGAGGGGCGAGACGGGGCGGCTCTCCGAACCGGGCGAGAAGGCCGCCGTCGGCGTCATAGAGCGCTGCTCCGCGCACGGGTGTGGCGTCGCGGAACACCGGCCTCAGGCGAGCGAACCGGCCAAGATCGGCCGGGTGCGCGCGAAGAGTGGCGACGAGCGCGTTTCGGGCTGCGAAGGCGAGCCGGTCGAGGCGGTCGCCCTCATAGCGCAGATAGGACGGAACCAGGATAGCGCCTTCGACGACGACGATCGCCGCGAAGACGACGAGCCCCATCCGCCAGGAGAGCCGCGAGCGCGCGAGCCGCAAGTGATACGAAGGGTCGAGCAGCTTGAGCACAGGCGCACCTGTCCGTTAAGCCCCGTTAAGCCGGGGGCGAAGGGGTCATCGCCAGTTCTGAAGAGTTATTGTTAAAGGATGACTTCCCCTGTTCGCCGGGGTCTTCAAACGTGTTCACATCGGCGTGACCCGGGCGCTGCCGAACGCCCGATATCGCCTTGGCGGCGACGGCGCGCCTTCATGCGCGATTCGCGCCGGGCCGCTTCTTTCGCTGATGGTCGGTTTCTCCTTACCGACCGGCCGGGATGGCCGCGCGCTCGGCGAGGAGCGCCTCCGCCCGCGCCCTGGCAAGGTCTTGAGGATCGTCGTTATTACGCCCGTTCGCCTATGAGGAGACCCGGGCCTCGCCCTTCGACAGGCCCCCGCTTTCGCGGGGGCGCGCTCTCCGGCTCAGGAAAAGGCCTTGAAGGCGATGATCGTGAAGCTGTCCTTGACGCCGTCGAGGGTCTGAATCCGCTCGGTCACGAAGTGGCCGATGTCGGTGCCGTCGTCGAGGTAGCACTTCATGAGAAGGTCGTACTGGCCGGAGATCGAATGGACTTCGGAGACCTGCTCGATCTCTTGGACCGCCGCGTCGGCGACCCGATAGGCCTGGCCGAGTTCGCATTTCACCATGACGAAAATGGTCTGCATGGCGGCGTCTCCTCCTATTTCTTGGGCGGCTCGTAGGAGCGGAGCAGAAAGGCGGGCACGTGGTCGCCGAGACCGACGACGGGGCCTTTCTCGGCCGGGGCCTTGCGCGCGCGCTCTTTGTCGGCGGCCGCTTTCCCGCGCTTGGCCGGCGCGGAGTCCTTGGCGGCGGGCGGCGCTTCGGGCTTTTCGGGGGCTTCGAGGGTCTCGCCGGCGGGCTTCTCGGCGGCGGGCGAGGGGGCTGATTTCGTCGTCTCCGCCTTTTTTGCGGCCGTCTTTTTGCGCGGCCTGCGCGCGGTCTTCTTGGCGTCGGCCTTGGGCGTCTCCGCCGGCGCTTCCGCGGCGGTCTCGGCCGCGGCGGCGGTCGAGATTCCGGGCAGCGCGATCCGCGGGATCTTGCGCCCGATCAGCTTCTCGATCGCGGCGACATAGCGGACCTCCTCGGGCGTCGCGAGCATGATCGCCCGGCCGCGGTGGCCGGCGCGCCCGGTGCGGCCGATGCGGTGCACGTAGTCCTCGGCGTGGAGCGGCACGTCGAAGTTGAACACGTGGCTGAGCCCGAACACGTCGATCCCGCGCCCGGCGACGTCGGTCGCGACCAAGAGGCGGACCGCGCCCGCCTTGAACTTTTCCAGGGTCTCGGTGCGGACGGGCTGGGGCATGTCGCCGTGGAGCGCGGCGACCTCGTAGCCGTAGCGCTTGAGCGAGCGGCAGACCTCGTCGACGTCGCGCTTGCGGTTGCAGAAGATGAGCGCCCCGGTCACGGTCTTCTCGTCGAGCAGGCGGCGCAGCGCCTTGCGCTTGTTGCGCGGGGCGACGACGACCAGCGCTTGGCTCACGGTCTCGGCCGGCGAGGCCGGGGGATCGACGCTGATCTCCTTGGGGTTGTGCAGGAACTTGTCGGCGAGCCGGCGGATCTCGGGCGGCATGGTGGCCGAGAAGAACAAAGTCTGGCGCAGCGGCGGCAGAAGCCCCGCGATCCGCTCCACGTCGGGGATGAAGCCCATGTCGAGCATCCGGTCGGCCTCGTCGATGACCAGGATCTTGACGCCCGTGAGCAGGATCTTGCCGCGCTCGAACAGGTCGAGAAGCCGCCCCGGGGTCGCGATCAGCACGTCCACCCCGCGGTCGAGAATGCGCTGCTGGTCGGCGATCGAGACCCCGCCGATCAGGAGCGCCATCGAGAGCTTGTGGTACTTGGTGTAGATCTCGAAGTTCTCGGCGATCTGGGTCGCGAGCTCGCGCGTAGGCGTGAGGATCAGCGACCGCGGCATCCGCGCCCGCGCCTTGCCTTCGGCGAGGATGTCGATCATCGGCAGGGTGAACGCCGCGGTCTTGCCGGTGCCGGTCTGGGCGCAGCCCAACAGGTCGCGCCCTTGCAGCGCGATGGGGATCGCCTTCTCCTGGATCGGGGTCGGCTCTATGTAGCCCGCATCCGCGACCGCCCGAAGCACGTCGGGTCCGAGGCCGAGGTCTTCAAATCGCATGTAAGGAAATCGTCTTTCTGGCCCTATCCGGCGCGGACATTTGCCTTCCGCGCATTTATGAGCGGGTGCGGCCGCGCTGTCAACCGAGACCCCGCTTCG
>CAYYWV010000129.1:0-6179 GCA_964475385.1 uncultured Alphaproteobacteria bacterium
TCGGCTCGTGGATGCGCGAGTACAAGCCCGACTACACCCCGGCCGAGACCGGGCTCGACCGCTTCGTCGATTTCGGCAAGGACGGCTTCATCGGCCGCGACGCCGCGTTCGCCGAACGCGAATCGCCGCCTTCGCGCCGATTGTGCTGCTTCGTGGTCGACGCGGCCGACGCCGACGTCTGGGCGGACGAGCCGATCTGGAAGGCGGGCAAGGTCGTGGGCTTCGTCACCTCGGGCGGCTACGCCCATTACGTCGGCGAATCGGTGGCGCTCGGTTTCGCGCCGAGCGCGATGATCGCGGACGGCGAGACCTTCGAGATCGAGATCCTTGGGGAGATGCGCCCCGCCCGCTTGATCACGCGGCCCCTGTTCGATCCCGAGGGCGAGCGCATGCGCGGCTGATCCGCCCCTTCCCCGGAGCAGGCGGGCCAGCGCGCGCCTTTCCTCGTCGCCCGTTACATGACGTGGCGTTCGTAATTGATGCCGTTGGCTTTTTGAAGCTCGCGCACGTAGCGGATGATCGCGAGGATCTCTTCGTCGGCGACCTCCGGCCGCGGGGGCATGTCGCCAAAGTTCCAGTGATGTTGGGGAACGCCCTCGCGAGCAGCGCGCAGGAAGGCGTAATCGCCATGGTGGCCGGGGTTGTAAATCTTATGGACGAACGGCGGGCCGTGACTGGTGCCGGCGGCATTGGCGCCGTGGCAACGGGCGCAATAAGAATCATAAGCCTTCTTTCCCTTGGCGGCTAGCGGCGACAGCGGCGGCACCTTGACATCGACAAGAGCGACATCCTCTTCGGAAGCGCTGTCAGATCGCAGGCTATTCCAGGCCATCGCGCCGAGGCCGAGCACGAGAAACGACACCACAAACAAGGCCGGCAAGCGATCGGTGAGCTTTCGCTTGCCGGCTTTTCCCTTCACGCGCCGGCCCTGCTTATCGTGGCCGGCCGAGCGTTTTTTTTCAGATTTCCGCCGTTTCGGCATGTTTTCCTCACAAGACTACCCAGCCGGCTTGAGCGCGGACTCAATCTGGCTTGATCGATCAGTGACCGGCGCTTCGAAAAATTGGACGTCGGATCATGCCTTAAAGACGCCGCCCTTCTTCCCGCTGAACGGAACCCATTTCTCATCGGCCACGCCAAGCCGGACGATCCCGTCGTCTACGAACTTATACGGCAGCAACCAGAGGTTCTCCGGCGCGGGGCCGCGACGGACCCGACCAGCGACGTCGTAGATCGAACCGTGGCAAGGACAGAACCAGCCTCCCCAAGGACCGCGGGGGTCGGTCTCTTTCTGGCCGAGCGGGATACAGCCGAGATGCGTGCAGATCCCGGTGACGATAAGCCATTCCGGATTCTGGACCCGAGCGGCGTCAGGCTGAGGGTCGATCAGATTGGGGTTGGCGTCGTCCTTCCTCGCGCGGGCGATTTGCTCGGCCGTGCGGTGAACGATGAACACAGGCTGGCCGCGCCAGATCACGGTGATCCGCTGGCCCGGCGGAATCGGACTAAGGTCGACCTCGACGGTCGCCAGCGCGAGCACCTCGGCCGAGGGGTTCATGCTATCAATCAGAGGCCAGATCGCGGCCGCCGCCCCGACCGTGGCCACCGCCCCGGTCGCGAGATACAGGAAGTCGCGGCGGGTTTCGGTATGCTCCTCCGCGTCTCCGTTCCCAGGACCGGAGATGGTTTCAAGCGTGGTCATGGCATCCTCTCAATCCAGCATGCTGCCATCGCGACCTTCGTCGGCTGCGAACGTGGCCCCCCGCTCCAGGTTCGACTGGTCTGCGCCCCGTTCCGGCACAAGGATCACGTGGGGGGCCTTCCAAAGATCGATGGTCGCCAAGGTCTCGAAACTCGTCGGGTCCACAAGCAGAAGCTTGTTCGCCCCGGTATCCCGACCGACCAACAAGTATCGCCCATCGGGGGTGGCGGTCAGATGCTCGGGACGCTGGCCGACCTCGCGGGTCTTGACGACCGTCCTGGTCCCGGTATCGATCACCGAGACGTCGGTCTGGCCCCTATTGCCGACGATCACATACCGGCCGTTGTTGGTGATGGCGATGCCGTGGGGGGCTTCCCCGACAGGGATCTTGGCGACGGCACGGCCCGCTTCGGCGTCGATCACCGTCACGGTGTCTTCGGCATCGTTGGTGACGTAGATTTCCTTTCCGTCGGGGCCGACCACGAGATGACCCATCATCGACGTAGCGTCCATGCGGATCGTCTCGACCACGCGCCGGGCCGCAGGGTCGATCACCGCGATCGAGGTTCCCATGCCGAGCGCATAAAGCCGACGACCGTCAGGCGAAAAAGCGAGATAGAAGGGCGGATCTTCGGTCGGAATCCGCGCGACGACCTCGTTGGTCGCGGTGTCGATAGCGACCACGGTATCGGCGGCCACGAACACGGTGCGCCCATCGGGGGCAGCGGTCGCATGGTGCGAGATAGCGCCGATCTCGATAGCGGCGACGGTCTTGCGCGCCCGGGTGTCGACCACCTGGACCGCGGTCCCGCCCATGCTCGCGGCGTAGATGAACCGGCCATCGGGGGTGATCGCCCCGCCGTGCGGGTTGCCGGGAACCTCGACGCGGGCCACCACCCGGCGGGCGTCGAGGTCGATCACAGCGAGGCTGTTCGAGCCGTCCATGAGCGCGTAGGCGAGCGCAGGGCTCTTCGCTGCGCCATCGGTCGCGGCTACGGCCGCAGTCTGCACGCCCGCGCCGAACGCAGCGATGGTCAGGCCGGCGAGAATCGTTCTCCAATATTGCATCGATCGGGTCTCCTTTGGGTTGACCTCGGTCTCAGGCCGGCTGGCCTGCGGTATCGAGGGTAGGCTCGGGACGCGCCACCATAGCGGCGAGCGGGGGCCGGAAGCTCCGCAGCCTCAACGAGTTGGCGACGACGAACAGGCTCGAAGCGCTCATCGCGCCGGCCGCAAGGATCGGGTTCAGCAATACGCCGAGCACCGGGTATAGCACGCCTGCGGCGACCGGGATCAAGGCGATGTTGTAGGCGTAGGCCCAGAAGAAGTTGAGCCAGATGGTCCGCAGCGTCTTCTTCGACAGCCCGACGGCATTGACGATGCCGCGAAGATCGCCCGACATCAGGATCACGTCGCCCGCTTCTATGGCGACGTCGGTGCCGGTCCCGATGGCGATGCCGACATCGGCCTGGGCAAGCGCAGGCGCATCGTTGATGCCATCGCCAACGAAGGCGACCTTCTTGCCCTCGCCCTGAAGACGGCGAACCTCGGCGGCCTTCTGGTCGGGCAGCACCTCGGCGAGCACCCGGTCGATGCCGACCTCGGCGGCGATCGCCTCGGCGGTGGCCCGATTGTCGCCGGTGAGCATGGCGACCTCTAGGCCAAGCGCGTGCAGCGCTTCGACCGCTTCGCGGCTGCCGTTCTTGAGCGGGTCTGCGACCGCGATCACCGCGACGAGGCGGTCGTCGAGCGCAGCGTAGAGCGGGGTCTTGCCCTGTCGGGCGAGCGCCTCTCCACGGGCGCGCGCCGTTCCGAGGTCGAGTCCAAGCTTCTCCATGTAGCGGTCGGCGCCCACGTTCAGCTTATGGCCGTCGACCTTGGCCTCGATGCCGTAGCCCGCTTCGGCCTCGAAGGTGGAGACGGTGGGAAGTTCGAGGCCGCGATCCTCGGCCGCGCGCACGATGGCGTCGGCGATGGGATGCTCGCTCTTGGCCTCCGCCGCGGCGATCAGCCGCAGGAGATCGTCGGCCTCGGCCCCGGCCTCATCGCGCAGATCCACAAGATCGGTGAGCGCGGGGCGGCCGAGGGTGAGCGTGCCGGTCTTGTCGAGCACCACGGTGCGCACGCGCGCAAGCATTTCGAGCGCCGCGCCCTTGCGGAACAGAACGCCCATCTCGGCGCCCTTGCCAGTGCTGACCATGATCGCGGTCGGGGTCGCAAGCCCCATCGCGCAGGGGCAGGCGATGAGCAGGACCGAGACTGCGGTGACGAAAGCGAAGCTGAGCGCCGGCGCCGGCCCGAAGGCGAACCAGACGCCGAAGGTGACGGCGGCGATCACGAGCACGATCGGGACGAAGACCGAAGCGATCTTGTCGGCGAGCGCCTGGATCGGCGGCTTGGAGCTCTGCGCCTCCTCGACCATCTTGATGATCTGGCTGAGCACCGTGTCGGCGCCGACGCGCGTCGCTTCGAGCGTGAACGCGCCGGTCTTGTTGACCGTGCCGCCGACGACCTCGGCGCCGGGGCCTTTCTCGACCGGAATCGGCTCGCCAGTGATCATCGATTCGTCGACATAGCTCGCACCTTCGATGACCACGCCGTCGACCGGCAGCCGCTCGCCGGGGCGCACCAGAACCCGGTCGCCGATCACCACTTCCTCGATCGGGATCTCGATCTCGCGACCGTCGCGCAGGACGCGCGCCGTGCGCGCCTGAAGGGTCATCAGCTTCTTGATCGCCTCCGAGGTCCGGCCCTTGGCGACCGCCTCGAACAGGCGCCCGAGCAGAATCAAGGTGACGATCACGCCCGCGGCCTCGAAATAGGTGGTGGCCGACCCTTCGGGGAAGAACTCGGGCACGAGAAGCGCGAGCAGCGAGTAGAAGTAGGCCGCGCTGGTGCCCAGCATCACCAGGCTGTTCATGCCCGGGTTGAAGTGGCGAAGCTCAACCGCCCCATGGCGAAAGAAGCGCCGTCCGGCATAGAACAGCACCGGGGTTGCGAGAATCATCTCGATCCACATCCACCCGCGTTCGGGCAGGAACGAGGTCATCACGCTCTCGACCGCCGGCAAGTACCGGATCATCGCGATGATGAACAACGGGATGGAAAAGACCGAAGCGAAGATGACGTTGAAACGCAGCTCGGCGATCTCGCGGTCGCGGGCGGCGCGTTCGCGGTCGGCCTCTTCCGCCTCGTCGCCGATCTCGTGGGCTTGATAGCCCGCCTTGCCGATCGCTTCCGCTATGGCGCTGGGCGTAAGGGAGCCCGCGAGATAGGTGACGCTCGCCTTGCCGGTCGCAAGGTTCACGTTGGCCTCGACGATACCCGGAAGCGCGTGGACCGCGCGCTCGATCCGACCGACGCAGGATGCGCAGGTCATGCCTTCGACGGCAAGCTCGCGGCGCTCGACCACCGGCTGATAGCCGGCCTTCTCGACCGCGGCGATGATCGTCCCGAGATCGATTTCGCCATCGTTAAGAGTTACCCGCGCCTTCTCGGTTGCGAGGTTGACCTCGGCCGCGCGAACGCCCGGGACAGCCTTGAGCGCCCGCTCGATCCGGTTAACGCAGGAGGCGCAGGTCATGCCCTCAACCGGAAATGTAATCGTCTGGTCCATGTTCCGTTCTCCTTATGATGCGCCCTTCAAAGCGCTGCGGTTCTTTCCGGCGCGCCGCACGTCTCTAGCGGGGCGTCAGGACCGATGCGTATCTTTATCCGCGGAACTCAACGGTACTTGAGCACTTCCATCAGCTCGTCGACGATCGCGTTCTCATCGCCGCGCTCATGCGCGGTCACCACGTGATCGCGGAGATGGCTGCGGAGGATGAGATCCCCGACCTTATCAAGAGCGCCTTCGACGGCCTTGATCTGCTTGAGCACGTCAACGCAGTAGACCGAATCGGTCTCGAGCATCCGCAGGATGCCCTCGATATGGCCACGGATCGAAAGGAGGCGGCGGCGCGCGTCCTCGCGCGCCGCGGGATCAAGGCGCAGCACATGCCCGCAGCAATCCAAGGCCTCCGTGGTCTGCGCGCTCATGCGACGCGGGCCTCGTAGCCCTCCCCGCGGACCGCTGCGATCAACGCTTCGGCGTCTGCGTTGCCCGTGACCAGCGCCTCGCCGCGCTCGACGCTCACCTCGGGCACATCCTCGACGCCGGGGATCTTCGCCAACGCCTCGCGCACCGACTTGGCGCAGTGCTCGCAGGTCATGCCCTCGATCTTGAGATGGATCATTGCTTTCTTCCTCCTTGGTTCGACTTCCGCGGAGAGGCGGGCGAGGCCCGGATGCCTCGCTCTCGCCTCCGATCGCGGGTCGTCTTTTCGTGGACTATCCCACCCCACCTGGGGAGGGGGTAAGCGCGAAGGGAATATGGTCTCGCCCTCAACCTCTGTCAACCCCGGGATGCGAATCGGGGGCGTGGTCTGATACCCGTTCGCCTATGAGGAGACTCGGGCCTCGCCCTTCGACAGGCCCC
>CAYYWV010000130.1:0-6167 GCA_964475385.1 uncultured Alphaproteobacteria bacterium
CCTCGAAGGCCGACATCTCGGGCTTGAGGTCGTAGGTCGCGACCTTGGGCGAGGGCACGAGAATCCGCTCCTCGCCGGGAAAAGGCTCCTCGCGCCCGCCGTTGAAGAAGAAGGTCACATGGGCGTACTTCTCGGTCTCGGCGATGCGGAGCTGGGCGAGCCCCGCCTTCGCCACCACCTCGCCCATGATTCCGCTCAGGCGCTCGGGCGGGAACAGGGTGTCGAGAAAGCGGTCGAGCTCGACCGAGTACTGGGTCATGCCGCAGGCGGCGGCGAAACGCGCCCGCGCGCGGCGGGGAAAGGCGTCGAAGTCGGGGTCCAAGAGCGCGGTCAAGATCTCGCGCACCCGGTCGGCGCGGAAGTTGGCGACCAAGAGCCCGTCGCCGTCGCGCATGCCGTCGTAAGCGCCGATCGCGGTCGGCTGCACGAACTCGTCGGTTTCGCCCCGCGCATAGGCCGCGGCGACCGCGGCGTCGGCGTCGGCCGCGCGCTCTCCCTGGCCGCAGACCAGAAGATCGTAGGCCCGCGCCACCCGGTCCCAACGCTTGTCGCGGTCCATGGCGTAGTAGCGCCCGCAGACGCTCGCCACCGCCACCCGCGAGGCGCCTTCGACCGCGCGGGCGAACTCGGCGAGGTAGCCGCGGGCGCTCTGGGGCGGCGTGTCGCGCCCGTCGAGAAAGGCGTGGACCGCGACCGGAACCCCGGCGTCGGCGACGATGCGGGCGAGCGCGGCGATATGGCGTTGATGGCTGTGAACGCCGCCCGGCGACATCAACCCGCACAGGTGCATCCGCCCGCCGGCGGCCTTCACCCGTTCGACGGCCCTGATCAGCGCAGGATTGGTTGCGAGCGCGCCGTCGGCGAGCGCGCGGTCGATCCGCGGCAGATCCTGCATCACCACCCGGCCGGCGCCGATGTTCATGTGCCCGACCTCGGAGTTGCCCATCTGGCCTTCGGGCAGGCCGACGTCGCCGTTCGAGGCTTCGAGCAGGCTATGGGGCGCGCGCGCCATCAGCCCGTCCCAGACCGGCGTTTCGGCCTGGGCGATGGCGTTGTCGCGGGAATCGGCGCGGTATCCCCAGCCGTCCAGCACACACAGGACGACTGGGCGCGGAGGCCGGTGCGTGGTCATGCGCCCTTTATATACCAGCAAGGGTTTCGCAATGGTAGCGGCCAACCGCGGCGGTCGAACGGCGCCCGCGCGCGCCGCCTCTTACGCGGTCGCGGCGTCGGGCGCGGCGGACTCTTCGGGCGCGGCCACCGCCCACATCCTCTCCAGGTTGTAAAAGGCGCGGATCTCGGGCCGGAAAAGATGCACGATCACATCGCCGGCGTCGATCAGCACCCACTCGCAGCGGGCGCGCCCTTCGACCCCTGGCGGCGCGGCCCCGCTGGCCTTGATGTTCTGGATGAGGTTTTCGGCGAGGGCGTCGATCTGCCGCGTCGAGCGCCCGGATGCGATGACCATGAAATCCGCAATCGACGTCTTGCCGTCGAGGTCGATGACGGTGACGTCCTCGGCCAGCCCTTCGGCCAAGGTATCCTTGACCAGGGCCAGAAGCGCCGACGCCGATGGTCGGCCTGCGTCGCTGTTAGATATGGGTCGCCACTCCTTTCGTTTCGTCAACCTTGCGGCCCCGCCCCCTCCGGGCGGGACGCCGCCGATCCTCCCTTGGGCCCGGCGCGGCCGCCAGATCCGGAAAGGCCGCGGGCGCGCCGGATCGCCGTCGCCGAGGCCGGGTGCGTCCTCGCGCGCAGGAACACCCAGGCCGGCGGCCTGCACGAAGCGAGCCCCCGCGCCCGGCGCTCCGCCAAGCGGGCGCGCCCGAACCGGCGCGCGGCCCGCCCCGCGATCGCTTTATAAGAATAAGAAGACCGGTCCAAAACGGCAATGGGGACGAGGGCGAAGATCGTCTCCCAACGATGCCACCGCACGACCTCGATCAGGTTATCGGCCCCCATCAGCCAGACGAAGGCGTGCCGCCGATAGCGCCTTTTGAGCGCGGCGAGGCTGTCGGCGGTGTAGCGGGTGCCGAGCCGGCGCTCGATATCGGTGACCCGAATGCGCGGGTGCGCGGCCACCCGTCGGGCCTCGGCGAGGCGCTCGGCGAGCGGCGCCATTCCGGCCACGGGCTTGAGCGGGTTCTGGGGCGAGACCAGCCACCAGACCTCGTCGAGCGCCAGCGCCTTGAGCGCGATCAGGCTGATATGGCGGTGGCCGGCGTGCGCCGGGTTGAACGAGCCGCCGAGCAGCCCCACCCGGCGCCGCCCGGCCCAAAGGCTCGGAACCGTCTCGGCCGTCGCGGTCAGGGCCGGACCTGCCCGTCGCCGCGCACCACGTACTTGAAGCTGGTGAGCTGCTCGACGCCGACCGGGCCGCGGGCGTGCATCCGCCCGGTCGAGATGCCGATCTCCGCCCCCATGCCGAACTCGCCGCCGTCGGCGAACTGGGTCGAGGCGTTGTGCATGACGATCGCGCTGTCGACCCGGTCGAGAAAGCGCCGGGCGGCGGCCTCGTCGGCGGTCACGATGGCGTCGGTGTGGTGCGAGCCGTAACGTTCGATATGGGCGATGGCCTCGTCGAGGCCGTCGACCACGCGCACGGCGAGGATGCTGTCGAGGTACTCGGTCGCCCAATCCGTCTCGTCGGCCGGGCGAATGCGCGAATCGACCGCGCGGGCGCGGGCGTCGCCCCGGATCTCGCAGCCGGCCTCGAACAAGGGCGCGAGCACGACGGGCAGCATGCGCTCCGCCACCGCGGCGTCGATCAGCAGGGTCTCGGTCGCCCCGCAGATCCCGGTCCGCCGCATCTTGGCGTTGAACAGGATGTCGCGGGCCATCTCGGGATCGGCGGCGGCGTGCACATAGGTGTGGCAGTTGCCGTCGAGATGGCTGAACACGGGGATTCGGCTTTCGGCGTTGACCCGCTCGATCAAGCTGCGGCCGCCGCGCGGGACGATGACGTCGATGACCCCCGCCATGCCCAGCATCACGCCGACCGCGGCGCGGTCGCGGGTCGGCACCATCTGGATGCAGCCCGCGGGCAGGTCGGCCGCGGCGAGCCCGCGGGCCAAGCATTCGGCGATCGCGGTCGAGGAATGGAAGCTCTCCGAGCCGCCGCGCAGGATCACCGCGTTGCCGGCTTTGAGGCACAGCCCGCCGGCGTCGGCGGTGACGTTGGGGCGCGATTCATAGATCACCCCGATGACGCCGAGCGGCGTGCGCACCCGCTGGATGACGAGCCCGTTGGGCCGGGTCCACTCGGCCATCACCGCGCCGACAGGATCGTCGAGGGCGGCGATGGCGTCGAGCCCTTTGGCCATCGCCTCGATCCGCGCATCGTCGAGAACGAGGCGATCGATCAGCGCGGCCTTGAGCCCGCGCTCCTCGGCCGCCGCCACGTCGCGGGCGTTGGCCTCGCGAATCTCGGCCCGCGCGGCGCGGATCGCGGCGGCCGCCTCGCGAAGCGCGCGGTTCTTGGCCTCGCTCGCGGCGCGGGCGAGCGTCTGCGCCGCCTCTCGCGCCGCCCGGCCGAGCGCGTCCATCGTTTCGCGTAAGGTTTCGTCGGTCGGATCGAGCGCGCGCAGGCTGGTCATCGCGGTCCTGGATTTCGCCCTTAGAGCACCACGAGATCGTCGCGGTGGATCATCTCCTCGCGTCCACGGTAGCCGAGAAGCCGTTCGATTTCACGGCTTTTGTGGCCCGCGATGCGGCGGGCGTCCTCGGCCGAGTAGGCCGAGAGCCCGCGCGCCACCTCGCGCCCTTGGGCGTCGCAGACGCTGACCGCGTCCCCCCGCGAGAACGCGCCCTCGACCGCGGTCACGCCGGCGGGCAGAAGGCTCTTGCCGGCCGCGAGCGCCGCGAGCGCGCCGGCGTCCACGATCAGCCGTCCGGCGGGCCTCAGGCTGCCCGCGATCCACTGCTTGCGCGCGGCGCGGGGGTTGGCCTCGGCCAGGAACCAGGTGCAGGGCGCTCCCGCTTCGAGCGCGGCGAGCGGGTTCTCGCCCCGGCCGTCGCAGATCACCATGTGGCAGCCGGCGGCGGTCGCGATCCGGGCGGCGAGCAGCTTGGTCACCATGCCGCCCGAGCCGTAGCCCGGGTTGGGCTCGCCCGCCATGGCCTCGATCTCGGGCGTGATCCGGGTGACCTCGGGGATCAGGCGGGCCGCGGGCTCGGCGCGCGGATCGGCCGTGTAAAGCCCGTCGATATCGGAGAGCAGCACGAGCGCATCGGCGCTGGTCATGGCGGCGACCCGGGCGGCGAGCCGGTCGTTGTCGCCGTAACGGATCTCGGCGGTCGCCACGGTGTCGTTCTCGTTGATGACCGGGACCGCGCCGAGGCGCAGAAGCGCGTTCACGGTCGCCCGCGCATTGAGATAACGGCGGCGCTCTTCGGTGTCGCTGAGGGTGAGGAGAAGCTGCGCCGCGGCGATCCCGTGGCGGCCCAGCATCTCCTCGTAGGCGTGGGCGAGGCGGATCTGGCCGCAGGCGGCCGCCGCTTGGCTCTCCTCGAGCCGGAGCGGACGCCGGGCGGTGAGCCCGAGCCGGCGACGGCCGAGCGCGATCGCGCCCGAGGAGACGACGAGCACCTCTTGCCCGCGGGCGCGCATGGCGGCGATATCGTCGCAGAGCGCGGCGAGCCAGCGTCGGTGCAGCGCGCCGCTTTGCTGATCGACCAGGAGGACCGAGCCGATCTTGACCACCACCCGGCGCGCGCCGGTGAGCCGCGCGGTCATCGCCCGCGCCCCTCGCCTGCGCGCCGGTCCGCCTCGCCCTCCGCGCGGGCATCGCGGACCGCGGCGAACAGCGCGGCGACGACCGCATCCACGCCCGCGCCGGTCGCCCCCGAAAGCCGATAGACGTTCGCGCCCGCGGCGTCCTCGAGCGCGGCTTGGCGGGCCGCGGCCTCAACATCGTCGAGGGCGTCGCATTTGTTGAGCGCGACCAGCGCCGGCTTGGCGGCGAGACCGTGGCCATAGGCCTCGATCTCGCGGCGCACGGTGGCGTAGTCGGCGCAGACGTCCTCGGCCGCGCCGTCGACCAGATGGAGAAGGACCGCGCAGCGCTCCACATGGCCGAGGAAGCGGTCGCCGAGCCCGGCGCCCTGATGCGCGCCCGCGATCAAGCCCGGGATGTCGGCGATCACGAGCTCCGCATCGCCGCGCCGGACGACGCCGAGATGGGGCTCGAGCGTGGTGAAGGGGTAGTCGGCGACCTTGGGCCGGGCGGCCGAGACCGCGGCGAGGAAGGTCGACTTGCCGGCGTTGGGCAGGCCGACGAGGCCGACGTCGGCGATCAGCTTGAGGCGGAGGCGAATCCACGCCTCGGTTCCGGGCCAGCCGGGATCGGCCCGGCGCGGCGCCCGGTTGGTCGAGGACTTATAATGCGCGTTGCCGAAGCCGCCGTCGCCGCCGCGGGCCAACACCACGCGCTGGCCGGGCCGGGTGAGGTCGGCGAGCAGGGTCTCGCCGTCGTCGGCGAAGATCTGGGTGCCCGCCGGAACCTTGAGCACCGCGTCCGCGCCGCGCGCGCCGGTGCGGTTGCGGCCCTGGCCGGGGCGGCCCTTGGCGGCCTTGAAGTGCTGGCGGAAGCGGAAATCGACGAGCGTGTTGAGCCCTTCGACGCACTCTGCGATGACGTCGCCGCCGCGCCCCCCGTCGCCGCCGTCGGGCCCGCCGAACTCCACGTACTTCTCGCGCCGGAAGCTCAAGCAGCCGGCGCCGCCGTCGCCGCTGCGAATGTAGACCCTGGCCTGGTCGAGAAACTTCATGGCCGCTGTCTCGAATCGAAAACGGGGGAATGGTCGCCCATTCCCCCGACGAAGCCGCGCCTCGGGGGTGCGATCAGTGCGGCGGCAGAACGGAAACCACGGGCCGATTCCCGGCCCGGCGCGAGAACGAAACCACGCCGTCGACGAGCGCGAACAGGGTATGGTCGCGGCCCATGCCGACGCCCGCGCCCGGGTAGTACTTGGTGCCGCGCTGGCGCACGATGATGTTGCCGGCGCTCACCGTCTCGCCGCCGTACTTCTTGACGCCGAGGCGGCGGCCGATCGAATCGCGGCCGTTGCGCGAGCTGCCGCCCGCCTTCTTGTGTGCCATGCCTAGCTCTCCTTGGCGTCCTTGCCGCCGGTTTTCTTAGCCGCGGCCTTCTTGGCCTCGGTCTTCT
>CAYYWV010000131.1:0-6128 GCA_964475385.1 uncultured Alphaproteobacteria bacterium
GCTCGAACGCGGCCAGAGCCGGCGCGCGCCGCCGGTATCCCCAGCCGGGCTTGCGCGCGCCCGCGCGGCGGCCCGCCGCGTCGCCCGGCGCTTCGGCGTGCGCTTCATCGACCGCAAGGCGCTCGCCCGCCTGCGCGCCGAGCGCGACCGGCGCAGCCTGTTCGTGTTCGACGTCCGCGACCCGGACGAGTACGCGGCCGGGCATCTCGCCGGGGCGCGCTCGGCCCCCGGCGGCCAGCTCGTCCAGGCCACCGACCGCTACGTGGGCGCGTTGGGCGCGCGCATCGTGCTCGTCGATTCGGACGGCGTGCGGGCGGTCATGACCGCGTCCTGGCTCGTCCAGATGGGCTGGGACGAGACGTTCGTGCTCGACCCGCCGTTCGGCGACGGCGACGAGATCGAGCACGGGCCGGAGCCCGCCCGCATCCTCGGGCTCGACGCCTGTCGGGCCGAGACCGTGTCGCCCGCCGAACTCGCCGCCCGCATTGAAGCCGGCGAGACCCATGTGGTCGATCTCGCGACCAGTCTCGCCTACCGCGAGGGCCATATCCCCGGGGCCTGGTTCGCCGTGCGCTCGCGCTTCGAAGCCGGGCTCGCGAAGCTGCCGCCCGGAGGCGAAATCGCGCTCACTTCGCCCGACGGCGCGCTCGCCCGGCTCGCCGTCGACGAGGCCCGGGCGGCGAGCGGCCGGCCCGTGCGCGCGCTCGAAGGCGGCACCCGGGCCTGGATCGCCGCGGGGCTGCCGCTCGAGCGCGGGCTCACCCGCCTCGCCAACGAGGCCGACGACGTCTGGTACCGGCCCTACGATCGCGAGGACGGCGTCGAAGAGGCCATGCGCGCCTACCTCGACTGGGAGACGGCGCTTATCGACCAGGTCGCGCGCGACGGCACGCTCGCCTTCCGGCTCGCTCCGCCCGAGAGCGCCGAATAGCGTCGAGTAATACCCTTTCGCCTTTGAACGACCTATGCGACCGAGGCGCGCATCCTCCGACGGCGCTCATCCTTCGACCGTGCCCAGGATGAGGGCCTCGCCCTGAGCGCGCCCCGCGAAAGCGGGGGCCTGTCGAAGGGCGAGGCCCGAGCCTCCTCATAAGCGAACGGGTATAAGGCGGCGCTCGATCAGCCCGCGCGGGCGTCGCGGATGTCGGGATGGGGCGCGAAGCGGCGGAAGCCGCCGCCTTCGAGATCGAAGCGCCGGCGCTCGGTCTGATGCGGGATCGCGATCCCGTACATGTGCAGGTGCATCTTGTGGTCCGGCCCCGACATGTGGATCGAATGGATGTCGTGAGGCATCAGGCAGACGCCGGTCCCGGGACGGAGCGTGATCTCGTCGACGATTCGCACCCGCGCGCGCTCGGGATCGTCATCGCCGTCGACGATCTCGTAAAGCCGATTGTGCTCCTCCCCGCGCACGGCCACCACCACCGCCCAGGTCGCGTGGTCGTGGGGCGGGGTGTTCTTGTCGTCGGTCGCGCAGTTGAGATAGAGCGCGAAACGATGGTCGTCGTCCTCGGACAACAGGTAGAGCCGCCCGTCGCGCCCGTCCTCTGGCGGCGGAAAGGCCTCGGGCGGGAACAGCTCGGCCCGCGCGGCGAGATCGAGGAGAACCGCGCGGATGGCTTCGAGCGCGGAGCGGGTCACCCCTTGCTCGGCCTCGATCGCGCGGATGCGCGCGACCGCTTCGGCGACCGCGCGCGCTCGTTCGGATGCGATGTCCATTGGTCCCTCCCTCGCCTTTTCCGTCACGCGGACATTATCGCCGCCTCGCCGAAAGGCGCGCAACCGGAACCGTCGCCTCAGTCCGGCAGCGACTCGGCGAGCCGGCCCCCGAGGCGGACCGGCGCGACGCGCGCGGCAAGCCCCGTTCGGTCGTCGGTCTCGACGAACACGCCGCAGACCGTCGCCTCGCCTTCGGCGGGGCGCATGCGTTCGGTCGGCATCTTGCGGACGAAGCGCGCGACCGAGATCGCTTTGTCGATGCCGATCACCGAGTCGTAATCGCCGCACATGCCGGCGTCGGTCTGATAGGCGGTGCCGCCGGGAAGGATTTGGGCGTCGGCGGTCGGGATGTGGGTGTGGCTTCCGACCGCAAGCGAGACCCGGCCGTCGACGTAGTGGCCGAGCGCCATCTTCTCGCTCGTCGCCTCGCCGTGAATGTCGACGACCGCCGCCGCCACCGAACCGCCCAGCGGATAGGGCGCGAGCGCGGCGTCAAGGCTCGCGAACGGGCAGTCGAGCGGGTTCATGAACAGCCGGCACATCACCTGCGCCACCAGAACCTTGCGCCCGCGCCCCGCCTCGAACACGCCAACGCCGCGGCCCGGCGCGCCGCGCGGGTAGTTGAGGGGGCGCAAAAGCCTGGGGTCGCCGTCGATATAGCCGATGATCTCGCGCTGGTCCCAGACGTGGTTGCCGGTGGTGATGACGTCGACCCCGGCCTCGTAGAACGCCTCGCAGATCTTGCCCGTAATGCCGAAGCCGCCGGCCGCGTTCTCGCCATTCAGGATCACGAAGTCGAGCCCGAGCTCGGCGCGCAGCCCCGGAAGCCGGGCGAACACCGCGGTCCGTCCGGGCCGCCCCATGACGTCGCCGATGAACAGGATTCTCATAGGCGTCTCACGCGATCTTGCGCGCCCCCCGTTCGGTCACGATCCAGTCGAGCCGCTCGTCGGCGGCGGTATGCGGCACGGCCTCGACGCGTTGGGCCGCGAAGGCGACGCCGACCGCGAGCGTCGTCGGGTTCGCCGCCCGCAGCCGGGCGAGCGTGCGGTCGTAGAAGCCGCCGCCGTAGCCGAGGCGATACCCCGCGTCGTCGAAGGCGAGCAGCGGCACCAGAAGCGCCTGAGGGTCGCGCTCGGGCGCGCCCTCGGGCGGAACTTGGGTGCCGAAGGATGCGGGCGCGAGCGGATCGCCCGGCCGCCAGACGCGGAAGACGAGCGGCCGGCCGCGCCCCGTCACCACGGGCAGGCACAAGGGATGCCCGCGGCGGTCGAGGGAGACGAGAAGCGGGCGAATATCGAGCTCGTCGCCGATCGGCCAATAGCCCGAAACCACCGCGCCGGGCGCCAAGGGCACCGTATCGAGGACATGGCGGGCGACGGCTTCGGCGGCGGCCGCGCGCGACCCCGGATCGATCGCGGCGCGGCGCGCCCGGGCCGCGTCGCGAAGCCGCCGCTTGGCCGCTTGCGCGGCGGCGGCGTCAGGCCCGGAAGCCGCCTCCGAGCTCACGCCGGGACCGTGCGGGAAAGAGAGATGGACGGGACCGCCTCGGCCGTCGGTCCTTGCATATCCTCTGCGGCCTGCGTACGCAGGTGGGCGCCATATACCGAGGCCACGACCCCGGCAGGGACAGCTCCCGAGAGGTTACTGTTGGCCCCAGGGATAAATGCGACCTGACGCGCCGCGCAGTACCCGCCCATGGATAAGTTAGGCAGCGTCGAGCCGGGCCGCAATATCGTCGATGCGTCGGGCGATCGCCTCGACCACCGAGGCCATCGCCGCCTCGCTTTCGCTCGATCCCGCGCCCGCAACCGACTGCTTGGCCTGGGCCACCTGGGCGCGCAGACGCTCGGCCTCGGCGATGGCGTCGAACAGCTTGTCGGCGATCACAAGACTCGCCATGACGAAAAGCCGCACGTCGCCCACGTTGCCCACGCCCTCGATCAGCTCGGCGATCTGGTCGTCGATGTACTGGGCGAGCCGGCGCAGGCGATCCTCCTGGCCCTCGTCGCAGTTGATGCGATAGTCGCGCCGGTTGATCGTAATGACAACTTCGGCCATGGGCTTAGCCTCCGAGCGTCGTTTTCAGCCGAGCGATCGCCGCGTCGAGTCGCGCGCTCGCCGTCTCGGTCACCCGCGCGAGCGCCGCGTACGCATCCCGCGAACGACGAAGCTCGGCGTCGAGACGGTCGCGGTCGGTGCGCAGCGCGATGAGCTCACCGTTGGCCGCCGCCGCCGTCCCGCCGGCGCGTTCGAGCGCCGCATAGTCGCCGCGCAGCTTCTCGAGCGCCGCCCGGAGCCGGTCGCGCTCGGCGCGCAGGGCCTCGATCTCCGCGCTTTGCGAGCGGTCCTCGGCGGCCCCCGCCTGGGCGAGCGCGTCGCAACGCGCGCGCATCTCCTCGAAAGCGGCGCGGAAGCGGTCGCGCTCGGCGCGGAGCTCGGCGATCTCTTCGGCGACCGCGGCCTTCGCCGTCTCGGCGGCGCGCGCGAAGTCGTCGCGCTCTTCGCGCAAGCGCGCGAGCGCGGCTTTGAGCCGGTCGCGGTCGTCGCGAAGCGTTTCGATCTCGCGCTCGGAGGCGACCGCCAAGCGGGCCTCACGTTCCTGGGCGGCGAGCCGGCTGCGCAAGGCTTCGACCTCGGCGCGCAGCGCCTCGGCCTCGGCGGGCGCGCCGCTCTTCGCGGCCTCGCTCAACCGGACGTTATCGGCGCGAACCGATTCGACCTCGGCCGAAAGCCGCTTGCATTCGGCCCGGAGCTCCGCAAGCGCGCTCTCGTTCGCCGCCTGAGCGTCGGCCCGCTCACGCAACCGCATGGCCGCATTTTCAAGCCGATCGAGCGCGTCCTGAAGTCGACGCTGTGCCTCCGAGATCAACATACGCTTTTTATTTCAAAGGCATAAAGGCGAAGCCTGAGAACAGCCTTCGGTTGAAAAGACATATCGCAGGCCGGGCCGCGCGTCAATCACGCCTGCCGGCAGGGCGCCGCGGTCTGCGCCAAGGGCCTTCTTGATTCCGCGGTTGACGACCCGGGCCGCTGCGGTCATCTTGCGCACCGTCTCGCCGGGTTGGCGGGCGGCACATTGCGAACCGTATCACGATCGACAGCCCGACTAAAACCTTACCGATGAGCATCGCCACGCCTGAGCGCGCCGACATCGCCGTTTCCCACAAAGACATGGCCAATGCGGTCCGCGCGCTCGCGATGGACGCGGTCCAGGCCGCCAACTCGGGCCATCCCGGCATGCCCATGGGCATGGCCGACGTGGCGACGGTTCTGTTCACCCGCTTTCTCAAGTTCGACCCCTCGCGGCCCGACTGGCCCGACCGCGACCGCTTCGTCTTGTCGGCGGGCCACGGCTCGATGCTCCTTTACGCGCTTCTCTATCTGACCGGCTATGAAGGCGTGACCATCGACGAGTTGCGCCGCTTCCGCCAGCTTGGCAGCCGCACGCCGGGCCATCCCGAGCGCGGCCACACGCCGGGGGTCGAAACCACGACCGGACCGCTCGGCCAAGGCTTCGCCACCGCGGTCGGTATGGCGCTCGGCGAACGCCTGCTCGCCGCCCGCTTCGGCGACCGCGTGGTCGACCACTACACCTATGTGATCGCCGGCGACGGCGACCTGATGGAGGGAATCAGCCACGAGGCCGCCTCGCTCGCCGGCCATCTCGGACTTTCGAAGCTGATCGTTCTGTTCGACGACAACCGAATTTCGATCGACGGACCGACGTCGCTCGCCACCAGCGACGACAACCTCGCCCGCTTCCGCGCCTACGGCTGGGAGGTGGCGGCGGTCGACGGCCACGATGCGGAGGCGATCGCGCAGGCCATCGAAGCCGCGCGCGAAAGCCCGCGCCCGTCGCTGATCGCCTGCCGCACCACCATCGGCTTCGGCGCGCCGACCAAGGAAGGCACCGCCGCGACCCACGGCGCGCCCCTCGGCGAGGACGAGATCGCCGGCGCGCGCGAGCGGCTTGGCTGGGCCGCGCCGCCGTTCGAGATTCCTGCGCCGGTCCTCGCGGCCTGGCGCGAGGCGGGCGCGCGCGGGCGCGAAGCCTCGGCGGCCTGGGACCGGGCGTTCGAAGCGCTGGATGCCGAGAAACGCGCCGCCTTCGCGCGCGGCCAAGCGGGCGCGCTGCCCGAAGGCTGGCAGGACGCGCTCAACGCCCATAAGCGCCGCCTCGCCGAGGACAGGCCGACCTGGGCGACCCGCAAGGCGAGCCAGGCCGCGCTCGACGCGCTCAGCCAAGCGATCCCCGAGATGGTCGGCGGCTCGGCCGACCTCACGGGCTCGAACAACACCCAGGCCGCGGGCATGGCGGCGGTCTCGGCCGGCGACTTCGGCGGCCGTTACATCCACTACGGGGTGCGCGAGCACGCCATGGCGGCGGCGATGAACGGGCTCGCGCT
>CAYYWV010000132.1:0-6024 GCA_964475385.1 uncultured Alphaproteobacteria bacterium
CTAATCCGGCCAGGGCGGCAGGGCCTATCCCGCCGTTCCGTCGCCGCGCAACCGCCGCCAAGGATGAAGGACGTGAGGCTTTGCGTGCTTGGCGAGATACATGGCGGCGTCGGCCTTGGCGAGAACGCGGGCCGGTTCGTCGTTGGGACCGAAGCTTTGGACGCCGAAGCTCGCGCGGACGAAGATCTCGCAGTCGCCATAGGCGACGACCGCCGTGTTGAGGCGGCGTTCGAGCGCCGCCGCGCGACGCTTTCCGCCTGCCGGCGTGGTGTGGACGAGCAGCGCCACGAACTCGTCGCCGCCGTAGCGGGCGACGATATCGGTGGCGCGGACCGAGCGCCGCAAGATCCGTGCGACCGCTATCAGAACGGCGTCGCCCGCGGGATGCCCGAGAGCGTCGTTGATGGCCTTGAATCCGTCGAGGTCGATGAAAGCGAGCACACCGCCGCTATCCAGCCGGTTCGCGACCGCAAGCGCGCGTCCGAAGGCCTCATCGAAGCCGCGGCGGTTGAACAATCCGGTCAGCTCGTCGGTGTAGGTCAGCGCTTCGAGCCGCCGCAACCGTTCCTGCTGCTCGGCGAGCCGGCGATGGGCGTCGGCGGTGACGAGAAGCGCCTGTTCGAGGAGGACGCGAAGCTCGATGCCCTCGTTCCCGGTCGAGGCGGGTTTACAGGCGGCGAGCAGTCGCTCGGCAATGACCCCAGCGTCTGGAATAAGCCGTGGCTTGGACGGCAACGCGAGACCCTGCCGGTTGTGCATCGTTGAAACCCTCGTTATCGTTCGCCGGGGCGCGCGGCCCCGCATCCCTGGCCAAGCAAGTCGCGTGCCAAGGCCAACATATTGATTTGACGAACGATTCATGTGCAACTCCGAGGCTGCTGCCGGGCAGTTTCTGCCGAACGGCAAGATTTTCCCGAGACCGGAGGCCAACGAACGGGGAAGAACGCCATGACCGACAGGCGCTCGCCGCCCCATACGGTGATCGTGAAAAACGACAAGAACGCGCGCTTCGCCCAGGACATCGTGGTCGGCCCCCATCGGCTTCGAGCCGACGAGCCCGAATCGCTCGGCGGGAACGATTCGGGGCCTACGCCTTATGATTTTTTACTTGCGGCGCTCGGGTCTTGCACCGCGATCACCATTCGCATGTACGCCGAACGCAAAGGTTGGCCGCTCGAGAACATCACGGTAACGCTTCGTCACGAGAAGATCCACGCCGAAGACTGTGCGGATTGCGAGACCCGGACCGGTCTTATCGACCGTATCGACAAGACGATCGCGCTCGACGGCCCGCTCGATGCGGCGCAAAGGGCGCGCCTTCTCGAGATCGCGGGCAAGTGCCCAGTCAACCGGACCTTGAAGTCCGAGATCGCGATTTACGACCGCCTCGCCGAAACGCCTCCAGAGACCGGATAGTGGCGCGCCGCCACGGGATTAGCCGCGATTTTGTCGCGTGAAGAGAGAGCCTGCGATCTTCATCTCTCCGGGCATCAGGCGAGGGAAGGGAGATCGCGTGTTGACGGTCTCGCGCTGCGGGCACATCTTTAATCGGTACGATCCCGCCCCTCGATAAAGGTATCGGAGCCTTTGGTCTATCTCCGACCGGGCCGATCCCGCCGACGATTTTCAAGGCCGATCATGTTCTTGCGCCGCCTTCTTTCCGCCGATTCCGCGATTCTTCTCGGGCTCGTTCTCGCCGCCGGGCTCGCCGTTTTTCCGGTGAAGGCCGGGACGCTTGCGCCGCACCGCGTGCTTTACGACCTTAAGGGCGATGCGACGGTCGATCTCGAAGGGCGCATGCTGTTCGAGCTTGTCGACGCCTGTGACGGCTGGGCGGTCAAGCAGCAGACCGTCTTGCGCGCTTCCGGACTACGCGGCCAAACCCAGAGCCTCATCAGCTCGACGAGCTGGGAATCGAAGGACGGCCGCCGCTTCCGCTTCAAGCGCACCATCCATCGCAACGGCGCCTTGGTCGAGAGTGTCAACGGCCGCGCCGAGCTCGACAAAAACGGCGCCGGGACCGTGCTCCTGCACGGTGACAAGGACGCTTCCGGCGTAGCTTTGCCGGCGGGCACCGTGTTCCCGGCCCGTCACACGCTCGAGCTGATCGATACGGCGAAGCGGGGCGATCGGTTTCTTCTTCGCAATGTGTTCGACGGCTCGGCCGGGAATGCTCCCAACAAGGTCAGCGCTGTGATCGGCAATCCGCAAGAGCTGCCCGGGCTCGCGGACCCGGCGACCAAGATCATCGCTTGGCCGGTCAGGCTTGCCTTCTTCTCGCTCGACAGCCGCTCGGAGCTTCCCGACGTGGAGATCGCGGTCCTGATGCAGGAGGACGGGGTGGCGCGCCGGATCACGCTTTACTACCCGGACATGACGGTGTTCGGCACGATCGCCAAGTTCACCCTTCTTCCTCCGGCGGCCTGTTAGCGCGTCCTTTTTCGAGAGGCCAGAGCCAGGCGGCGCCGCGTACGCCGCTCGAATCGCCGTGTCGGGCGCGAACAAGGCGGGTCTCGACCCGATCCGAGAATATCCAGCGCGCCCACAGCGCGGGCACGCGGGCGTAAAGCCGTTCGAGGTTCGATACCCCGCCGCCGAGCACGATCACTTCCGGATCGAGCAGGTTGATGACGCTCGCAAGAGCGCGGGCGAGGCGATCCTCGTAACGGCGAAGCACGGCCTCGGCGCGCGCTTCGCCGCCAGCGGCGCGGCGCGCGATGGCCGCGGGATCGGTCCGTTCTCCCCCCGCCTCCTGATAGCTGCGGACAAGGGCTGGGCCGCAAAGAAAGGTCTCGATGCAGCCCGAGCGCCCGCAGTAGCAGGCCGGCCCCGGGCGCTCGTCATCCTCTGGCCAGGGCAGAGGGTTGTGGCCCCATTCGCCGGCGATCGCGTTGGCGCCCGCGACCACACGGCCGCCGATCACGATTCCGCCGCCGACGCCCGTGCCCAGTATCACGCCGAAGACCGGATCAGCCCCGGCGGCCGCGCCGTCGGCGGCTTCGGAGAGCGCGAAGCAGTTGGCGTCGTTGGCGAGCCGCACCGGGCGAGAGAGCGCAGCGGAAAGGTCGCGGGCAAAGGGTCGTCCGATCAACCAGGTCGAGTTGGCGTTCTTGATCCGCTGATCCGCGCGCGATTCGGCGCCCGGGATGGCGACGCCCACGGTGCCGGACCGTCCGATGTCGCGCTCGATCCCGGCGACCAGATCGACGATGGCTGCGATCGTTGCGGCGTAGTCGCCGCGCGGCGTCGGCGCCCGGCGGCGGGTGAGAACGGCGTCGGCCTCGTCAAGAGCGGCCGCTTCGATCTTGGTTCCCCCGAGGTCGACGCCGATCCGCATGGCGTTCGTCTCCCGTTCCGGCTCAGAACCCGGCTTCCGCGAGCTCGGTTTCGATCACGGCCCGGACCGCGGCCCAGCGGTCGAGTCGGTGGTGGCACTCGGGCGCCGGGGCGAGAAGACGCGCAAGCCTGGGATCGGCGACGAAGTGAAGGCGGCGAACCGCTCCGGCCAACTCGGCGACCGCGCGGTGGTGACGGGGGCTGTCGTCGATGAAGAAGGCGGGCGCCTTCGCCCGCGCCGCCAGCTCGGCGACGGCCGGGCCTTTGCTGCCGCTGTTCGCAACCACCGGGTAGGCGAGGCCGTGGCGGGCGAGCCAGCGGGCGCGCGCCGCGCGCTGGGCGTCGGGGATATTGGAGAGAATGACGATCTGGGCGCGCCCGGCGAGGGCGCGCAGCGCCTCGGCCGCGCCGGGCACTGGGGCGAGAGTCTCGGTATGATCGGCGAAGAAAGCGGCAACCAGACGTCGGACCTCGGCCGGCGCGATGGGCGAATCGTCGTCGCGGCGACGGATGTTGCCGTCCAGGCTGTAGGAGGCCCAAGTGAAGTAGAGCGCCTGTTCGTGAAGATAGGGCTCGAAGCCGGCCATGAAGGCGGCGAGCACCTCGTCCACGTCGCAGACGATCAACGGCCGGGCGCGGCGGATCGCGAGACCGGCGATTTGATTCGCAACGGTTCCGTTTCGCTCACTTACGCTCATGGACCAGATCCGCCGGCCATCCTGTCAGTCCGATCTCGAAAAGCGCGCCGGGCGCTCCGGCGGATACGCGCTGGTAAAACATGCGGGTAAGAATAAAGTAACCTTCCGTCGACTACGATGCTCTGGTTCGAGGGGGCGTGAACGAGGTTCACTTGCGCCAGGCGCGCCTTAACGATCGGCCGAAGCGATCGATCAGGGGCCTTGGGTCGCAGACGGAGACTGCGCGATGACAAAAACCGTCCTGATTGTCGAGGACAACGAACTTAACATGAAACTTTTTCGCGATCTCCTTGAGGCGCACGGCTTCGAAACCCTGCAAACCAAGGACGGCCACGAGGCGTTCGATCTGGTCCGCGAGCATCACCCCGATCTTATCATCCTCGATATCCAGCTCCCTGGAGTTTCCGGCCTTCAGGTGACCCGCTGGATCAAGGACGACGAAACGGTCAGCGACATTCCGATCATCGCGGTCACCGCGTTCGCCATGAAAGGCGACGAGGAGAAGATCCGCGAGAGCGGGTGCGAGGCCTATATCGCGAAACCGATCTCGGTCGGCCAGTTCATCGAGACGGTGAAGCAGTTCGTTAACTAAGCGCCAACGGGGCAAGGATGTAAGGCAAGGCATGTCGGCCCGGGTTCTGGTGGTCGACGACCACCCGCTCAACCTTAAGGTTCTGGAGGCGAAGCTCGTCGCGGAGTACTACGAAGTGCTCACGGCGGCGGACGGGCCTTCGGCGCTCCGTATCATCCACGGGGAATGCCCCGACGTGGTGCTTCTCGATATCATGATGCCGGGCATGGACGGCTTCGAGGTTTGTCGGCGGATCAAGAACGACCCCGAAGTCTGGCATATCCCGGTGATCATGGTCACCGCGCTCACCGAGACCGCCGACCGCGTGCGCGGTCTCGAGGCCGGCGCCGACGACTTTCTGACCAAACCGATCAACGACGTCGCTTTGTTCGCGCGCCTGCGTTCGCTTCTGCGGACCAAGATGATGCTGGACGAGCTTCGGCTGCGCGACGAAACCTTTTTTCAACTTGGCGGCGAAGGGGCGAACGGGCTGACGATGTCCGGCCCTGTAGTCGGCGGGCATATTCTGGTGGTCGAAGACCGGGAGGACGTGGCCGAACTCATCGTCGATACGCTTGCGAAAGACCATGAGGTCGTTCGCGTTGCCGACAGCGAGGCGGCGCGCGCTGCGTTTTTCGACCGCGAGACCGATCTGGCGATCGTCAGCATCGATCTCAAAAACAGCGATGGCCTTAGGCTATGCTCGCAGCTTCGCAGCCGCGAGGAGACCCGCCATCTGCCGCTTTTGATGCTCCTCGACCATAACGATACGAAACGGTTGGAACGCGGCCTCGACCTTGGGGTCAACGATTACCTTTTCCGGCCCATCGACCGCCACGAGCTGGTCGCCCGGACCCGTACCCAGCTCCGCCAGAAATGGTATCAGGACCGCTTGCGCAGCACCTACCGTCGCACCGTTTCGCTCGCCGTCACCGATGCGTTGACCGGCCTTTATAATCGGCTCTACCTGACCTCGCATCTCGAGGCGCTGCTTGCGAAGGCGGTCGCGACCGAAAAGCCGCTCACCGTGGCGATGATCGACATCGACCACTTCAAGCAGATCAACGACACCTACGGCCACGACATCGGCGATGCGGTGTTGCGCGAACTGGCCAAGCGTATGAGCCGGCAGTTGCGGGCGAGCGATCTGCTCGCGCGGCTCGGGGGCGAGGAGTTCGTCGCCGTCATGCCGGAAACCGAGCTCGATACGGCCGCCGTCGTGAGCCGGCGTCTTCGCGAGGAAATCGCAGGCGCGCCTTTCGCGAGCGCCATGGTCGAAGGCGGGCTCGATGTGACCGCCAGTATCGGGCTCGCGACCGTGACGGGGGCGAAGGACACGCCCAAAGCGCTGCTCAAGCGCGCCGACGCAGCGCTCTACGAGGCCAAAAACAGCGGCCGCAACCGCGTGGTTGCAGCCGG
>CAYYWV010000133.1:0-5979 GCA_964475385.1 uncultured Alphaproteobacteria bacterium
GGTTACGGCGCGCACAACATTCAGGGAATCGGCGACAAGCATGTGCCCCTGATTCACAACGTGATGAATACCGACTTCGTGGCCGCGGTCTCGGACCGGGGGCCGGACGCCCTCAACCTTCTGTTCAACAGCGATGCGGGGCGCGACTATTTGATCGCGCGCGCCGGTGTCGAAGAGGCGGTGGTCGCCCGGCTCGGCGATCTCGGCTTGTCGTCGATCGCCAATCTGCTCGCGGCGGTCAAGCTCGCCAAGTACCTTGACCTCGGTCCCGACGAGGCGGTGCTCACGGTGGCGACCGACGGCGCCGAGATGTACCGGACCGAGGCCGACAAGACGCGCGAGCGCCTTTTCGGCGGTCGGTTCGACGCCCTCGCCGCGGCCGAGACCTTCGGCCGCCATCTCATGGGGGCGGCGACCGACCATCTCGTCGAGCTCGACCGACGCGGGCGCGAGCGCATTTTCAACCTCGGCTATTACACTTGGGTCGAGCAGCAGGGGGTTTCGCTCGCCGACTTCGACGCCCGCCGCGATCCCGCCTTCTGGGACGGGCTCGTCGACTACGTTGCGATCTGGGACGAGCTGGTCGACGCCTTCAACGCCGCCACCGGTCTGGACTGAAGCCCTAAACGCCCGCTTGGCCCCTCCGCCGTCACGACGGCGCGTCCAGGATCTGGAAGTGGGCCTCGGTCGGCTGGCCGGCGCGGCCGTTGATCGGCAGGATGTCCTGCGGGCAGGCCGAGAACGCGACCACGCAGTCCATCTCGGCCCGCAGCACCACGTAGTCGCCGGGCTTGCTCACCGGCTCTTCGAAGGCGAGCCGGCGGCCGTCGCTGACGGGGATGTTCATGAACAGGTTCAAGGGGCTGGGCACCTCGGGCGGCGTGAGGCCGAGCGCGCGCATGCCCGCGAACAGGTTGTCGGTGCAGTTGTCGTGGTAGGTGGTGCAGCCGAGCAGCCCGTAGCGGTAGTTGTCGCAGGCCGCCATCAGGGTGTCGTGAACGCCGGGCGAGGTGTCCTCGACAAGGGTGAGGATCGGCCGGCGGCGGTTGGTCACCAGGGCGTCGCCGACCTCGGGGATGATCTTGGTCGCGGTCGCGCGCCAGTGCTCCATCGACATGAACTCGGCGAGGTCGCGGGCGTTGAAGGCCCAGGTGTCGATCACCTGCTCGCCGTGGGTGTTGATGACCTTGATGCTTTGCCCCTTCGCGAGCCGCGTCGCCATGCCGCTGCGCGCCGGGATGGTGACGAGATCGGAATCCGCCATTGTCCGTCCTCCCTTCGGTCCAAGTTTCGAACGATCGGAGCGGAAGCTCCGCAGCCGGCGCCCTCCCACGCCGCCCGCAAGGGATTATGCGTCCGTCGCGGCTGTGGCGAAAGGGGCGGTCTGCGCGGCAATAGATCGACTTTTTTCGATACTTAGTTTGCAAGGAACGTATTTATCAATATGAAAAAGCTGCGATCATGGTCCCCGCACGGGGAGGGAGGCGCGTCGATGCCAGACGAGCCGCGGCGTCCAGCGCCGGGTCGCACGGTGGCCGAGGAAGCGGCCGGCGATCCGATGCTTATGCCGCGTTACATGGACATCGCGACCTTCATGCGTGCTCCCCTGGTTCGTGACCCGTCGGCCGTCGACATTGCGCTGATCGGCGTTCCCTTCGACGGCGGGGTCACGAACCGGGCCGGGGCGCGACACGGGCCGCGGGAAATCCGCAACATGTCGAGCTTGATGCGCGCGATCCACCACGTGACGCGCGTGAACCCCTACGCTCTTTGCCGGGTGGGCGATCTCGGAGACGTGCCCTTCACCCACGGCTTTGCGCTGGAAGCGAGCCTCGGCGACATCGCGGCCTTCTATCGCGACGTTCACGCCGCCGGCGCGGTGCCTTTGTCGGCGGGGGGCGATCACTCGATCACCTATCCGATCTTTCAGGCGATTGCGGCCGATCGCCCGGTGGGCATGGTGCACATCGACGCCCACACCGATACCTGGGATTCGTTTCTGGGCTCGAAGTTCACCCATGGGGCGCCATTCCGCCGCGCGGTCGAGGACGGGCTTCTCGATCCTGCCCGCACGATCCAGATCGGAATCCGGGGCGCCCAGAACTCGGAAGAGGGCTGGACGTTCTCGCAAGAGGCGGGGATGCGCGTGATCTTCATGGAGGAGTTCACGGCGATGGGCGTCGAGGCGGTCGTCGCCGAGGCGCGCCGCGTGGTCGGCGACGGGCCGACCTATATTTCGTTCGACGTCGACGGGCTCGACCCGGTCTACGCGCCCGGCACCGGCACGCCCGAGATCGGCGGGCTGACGACGATCGAGGCCCAGGCGCTGCTGCGCGGTCTACGCGGGCTTAACTTGGTGGGCGGCGACGTGGTCGAGGTCGCGCCGCCGTTCGACCCGAGCGGCAATACCGCTCTCGTCGGCGCGACCTTGATGTACGAGATCCTCTGTCTCCTCGCCGAAGCGGTCGCGGCGCGGAGAAGGTGATCGAACGCCCCCCGCAATCTCAGCTTTCGTCCTCGTCGTCGTCTTCGAACAGGCGTTCGAAGAAGCCTTTCTTTTTCCGGCTCTTGCCTGTGCGGATTTCGTGGCAGGCCCCGCAGTTCGCGGGCGCGCCCGCGCGCGTCCACTGCGCCGTCGCGATCTTGCGA
Organism: uncultured Alphaproteobacteria bacterium; assembly: GCA_964475385.1. Taxonomy (GTDB): domain Bacteria; phylum Pseudomonadota; class Alphaproteobacteria; order JAAXGF01; family JAAXGF01; genus CAYYWV01. The sequence continues at coordinate 2,650 of CAYYWV010000133.1, forward strand.
TGCCGGCGCTTCCACCATCGCGTCTCGGTGATCCGCGCGCCTTGGCGACTCGGCTTGCCGGCGTTGGCGACGAGGTAAGCGGTAATCCTCTCGCGCGTCTTGGGATCGAGGCTCGCGTCCTCGCCGAAGTGGTTTTCGAGATCGGCCATGATCTTCCGCCAGCTTTCGGCCGAAAGCCAGCGCGCGCGATAGGCCATATGGCAGGCCCCGCACTCCTGACGGACAAGAGGATCGGCCGCAGCGCGCAGACGCTCGGCTTCCTCGGCCTGCGCCGTGGCGGCGAAGAGGAGAAGAGGGATCGACAGGGCGAGAATGTAGCGCATGACGCCTCTTGGATCGGGGTTGCGAAAAGCGGGCTCAGTCATCGTCGTAGCTCCCGCGTCGGGACAAACGGTGGCAGGCGAGGCAATCCGCTCGCGAGACCTTGGACCAGACGTAATCTGGAATCTCGTAGCGATGGGCGCGTCGCCACCAGACGGTGCGGGTGATTCGCAACGCATTGTCGCCGCCTTCGCTTCCGAACTTGTCGTAGAAGACGGCGATGCGCTCGCGCGTCTTGGGATCGAGGCTCGCGTCCTCGCCGAAGTGGTTTTCGAGATCGGCCATGATCCGTTTCCACGAGCGCTTGGGCAAAAAGCGCGGCAGATAAGGCATATGGCAGGCCCCGCACTCCTCATTCGCCACCGGATCGGAGAGGATTTGCGGCGGCTTCGCCGAGACCTCGGTTGTCTGGAAGGCCCAGCCGCCGCCGATCAGAATGGCAAGGAAGGGTCCAACGAATGCGCGCATAGAGGTCTCTTCTCTCGTTTCGGGTTCCCTAGCGGCTCATCATGAAGGTGATGAAGTCGCCTTTCTCGCGGGCGGTGCAGACCCGGCCCAGAACGCTTCGGCAGTTGCGGCGGAACCATTTCTCGACCTTGCGCGGATCGGTGAAACGGCTCGGGTTGGCGGAGACGGCCATCGGCTCGATCGTCTTGCCGACCCGGGTTTTGCCCCGGGCGGCGGGGTCGCTGGTATGACAGGTCGTGCAGCTCGGGGTCTCGGGCTTGCCTTCGCTGTGGCGGGCTCGAAACAGCGTCTCGCCCCGCGCCGCCGAGAAACCTGAGAAGGCCGTATCCTCGGCTTTCGCCTGGGCGGCGAGATCCTGGAGGATGGCGTCGCGCGCCCCGCCGTCGGCCCAGGCGGCCGAAGCGAACAGCGCGATCCCGAGGACAAGCGCGAACGAAAAGATCAGGTGGCGAAACGGGTTCATACGGTCAGGCTCCGGTGTTGGATTGATCGTTGGGACCGGGCGCGGGCATGACGATTTCCTGGTCGTCGAAGCGCCCGCTCGCCGCATCGTGGTGACAGGCGGCGCAGTTCGCCTTGCTATAGACAGGGGGGCCGGCGAAGCGCGCCGCCGCGATCCCACGATGCTTGCGCACCCAGTAAGGGGTCGCGGTCACCCGCCAAGGCGCGGCGGCCGAGACCGTTCGGAAGCGGTTCGCGGCCTCGGTGTCCCAGGCTTCGGCGGCGTAGGCCGCGAGGTAATCGGCGATCTGCGCGCGCAGGTCGTCCGGCAGGCTCGCATCTTCGCCGAAGTGGTCGTCGAGATGGGCCATCAGCCCGCGCCAGGACGCGGCGGGCAGAAGGCTCGGATGAAAGGCCCAATGGCAGTCGCCGCATTCGCTTGCGTAGGCTTCGTTCGCCGGCAATGCGATCAACCCCGACGGCGGCAGGCGCGAGACGCCGTAAAGCCCGCCGCCCGCGAGCAGGACAAGCCCGCCGAGAGCGGTCGCGGCCGCAACCGGGCGGGCGGGACGGATCTCGGGCCGCGGCGCCTCCGGCGGCAGGCGTTTGTATCCGGTGATCATGGCGCGCACGAGGTTGTCGCGGCTGAGCAGGCTTTCGACCGCGACCCCTGCGACGTGAAGTCCCGCCATCGACAGAAGGACAAGAACCAATGCGCCGTGCCACGCCTTTGCAGGGACGGCCGTCGCGTAATCGATCAGGCCGGCGAGCGGCCCCTGGTTCTCCTCGCCCCCGAGGACGATAAGCCCGGTCGCCACGATCGCGACCACGCCGGCGATCAGCGCGAGGATCATCACCGCGCCGGCCGGATTGTGGCCCAGATAATGGGGCGGACGCAGCAGGACGAGGCCGCGTAAATGGGCGATCACCGCCCGCGGGCTCGGCGCGAAACTCGCGAGACGCGCATACTCGCTGCCGAAAAAGGCCCAGACGACGCGGAATGCGAGCAGGAACACGAGCCCGTAGCCGGCTGCGGCGTGCAGGCCCATCCACCATTCGGGCGTGTAATAACCGGTCACAACGCCGGCGGCGACGAGCGCGACGAGCGACCAGTGAAACAGCCGTACAGGACGATCCCAGACCTTGACCTTGCGTTCGTTCACCTTGTTGGCCCCTGCCGGTCACCATGCGCCTCGGACTGGCGAGGTTTTTTTCGGGTGCATAACCCTTTACCGCACAAGAGCTTAACGGCGGCTGAGCGCGCCGTTCATCCCCCGTTCAGAGAAAATAAAGCGGCGTTTGCGTGGATTATGAGCCGTGGATCATGCATTAATGAGAAACGCCGGACCGGCGCCCATAGGGTCGCCCGGTCTCTACAGTGGCCAAAGGAAGCGAAAATGATGGACTTACGTGAAACGAGTGCACCGACGTCATGGAGCGGGTGGGTCGCGGGGGCGCTTGCGATCGTTGCTGTGGGCGCTTTCGTTCTTTTCGGCGCCGGCCTTGCGCAGGCAGCTCACACCAAGGATCACGGCGAACCGGCGGCGGCAGAGGACGACGCGGCGGCGCAGGACGATTCCTCCATGCTCATGTTGACGATGCCCATCATGAACCCGGCCCGGGGCCGCAAGCTGTTCGCCTCCAAGGGGTGCGTGGTCTGCCATTCGATCAACGGCGTCGGTGGCGAGGATGCGCCTGCGCTCGACTTCACGATGTCGGACCGGTTCATGAATCCGTTCGATTTTACGGCCCGGATGTGGCGAGGCGCCGAGGCGATGATCCTCATGCAGCAGGAAGAGCTCGGCGAACAGATCGAGTTCACCGGCCAGGAGCTCGCCGACATCATCGCTTTCGCTCACGATCCGGCAGAGCAGAAGCGACTGACCAAGGACGACATCCCGGATCGAATCAAGAAGCTGATGAGCCGCGCGGAAGCGGAGTAGGAGGCTGCGGCGGGACTCGGAAACCGGCCTCGGTTCCTCGTTTCTGGGCTTTTCAAACGACGCCGCGCCGGTTTTCTCCGACCGTTCCGCCGGTCCTTCCGGCCGCCACGAATCATACCATCTCGCCTTTGAACGACTCCATGTGACCGAGGCCCTC
>CAYYWV010000134.1:0-5883 GCA_964475385.1 uncultured Alphaproteobacteria bacterium
GCGATCACCCGCCGGCGGTGCCGGTCGGGGCGTTGGCGTCGCTATCTTTGTCGCCGTCGCCTTCGTCGGGCTCGAGCCGCAACGCCGCCGAGTTGATGCAGTACCGCAGGCCCGTGGGCTTGGGGCCGTCGGGGAAGACATGCCCGAGATGGGCGTCGCAACGGCTGCACAGAACCTCGGTCCTCTGCATTCCCAGACTGTCGTCGTTTCGGGTGACGACGGCCCCGGCCGATACCGGCGCCCAGAAGCTCGGCCAGCCGCTGCCCGAATCGTACTTGGTCGCGCTCGCGAACAAGGGCTGCCCGCAGCAGATGCACCTGTAGGTGCCGGGCGTCTTGCAGTTGTGGTATGCGCCGCTGAAAGGGGGTTCGGTGCCGCCGCGCCGGGTGATGTAATACGCCTTGGGCGTCAGTTCGGCGAACCACTCCGCATCGGTTTTGCGGACCTTGTCGGTCATTTCGAGGAAGCTCCTTCGAGGTGCGCCGGCGCGCGGCGGGCACACGGGAAAGTAATGTGGATTCGTTCGGGAACAAGGCCCGCAGGAAAAAATTTCGCTTCCGAACCATCGCAAGAAGGGATGGCCGGTCGCAAGCTCAACCGAGGCGTCTTCTCCGGAAGTCGCGGATGATCTCGCGCGCCGCGTTGTGGCCGGGCGCGCCGGTCACGCCGCCGCCGGGATGGGCGCCCGAGCCGCACAGGTAGAGCCCGCCGATCGGCGCGCGGTAGTCGGCGTAACCGGCCGCAGGCCGCAGGCTGAAGATCTGGTCGAGGTGCAGCGCGCCGTGAAAGATATCGCCGCCCACAAGCCCGAACTCGCGTTCGAGATCGAGCGGGCTCAGCACCTGGCGGCCGACCACCGAGCGGCGGAAATTGGGGGCGTAGGCGTCGACCGTGTCGATGATCAGGTCGGCGACCTCGTCCTTGACGTCGTCCCAAGACCGGCCGTCGGGAAGCGCGGGGTTGAAGTGCTGGCAGAACAGGCTCGCGACATGGGCGCCGGGCGGGGCGAGCGTGTCGTCGATCGTGCTCGGGATGCACATCGAGACGATCGGGGCCTTCGCCCAGCCCAAGCGCCGGGCGTCGTCGTAGGCGCGCTCCAGATAGGCGAGCGACGGCGCGATGTCGATGGTGCCGCTCAACAGCGCGCGCGCATCGCCCGGGGGCATGCCGGCGAACGCGGGCAGCTCGCTCAGCGCCACGTTCATGCGGAACGTCCCCGACCGGCAACGCCAGGCGCGCATGGCGCGCAGGAAATCCGCCTCCAGCGCGCCCGGGTCCAGCATGTCGAGGAACAGGGTCTTCGGGTTCACGTTGGCGGCGACCGCGCGGGCGCGGATCACGCCGCCGTCGGCGAGCCGCACGCCCGCCGCGCGGCCGCCTTCGACCAGCACCTCGGCGACCGGCGCCGACAGCCTGATCTCGACCCCGCGGGCCTCGGCCGAGCGCGCCATCGCCTGGGTGATCGCGCCCATGCCCCCGCGGGCGTGGCCCCAGGCGCCGACGCGGCCGTTGACCTCGCCGAAGTAGTGGTGGAGCAGCACATAGGCCGAACCCGACGAGTACGGGCTCACCATGTTGCCGATCACGCCTTCGAACCCGTAGACGCCCTTGAGCCCGTCGAAGGCGAACCATTCGTCGAGATAGTCGCCGATGCTCGCGGTCATCAGCTTGGCGAGCGCGCGCTGCCGGTCCGCCGTGAGCTTGCGCAGCCGCATCGCCGCTCCGAGCGCCCGCCACAGATCCCCGAGCCCGCCGCCGATGTTGGGCGGGGTCTCGAGAACGAGCCCGCGCAGCGCGCGCGCCGTGTCTTCGAGCACCGCGTGAAAGGGGCCGTAAGCCTCGGCGTCGGGCGGCGAGAAGCGGGCGATCTCGGCCCGCGCCCGGGCGTCGTCGCGGGGAAGCGACAGGCAATCTCCGCTCTCCAAAGGGGCGAAGGAGCCGCCCGGCCGGTCGATGATCTCGAGCCCGAAGCGGCCGAGCTCGAGATCGGCGATCACCTTGGGGTGCAGAAGGCTCACCACATAGGAGCAGACCGAGTTGCGAAACCCCGGGTGGAACTCCTCGGTGATCGCCGCGCCGCCGACCACGGCCCGACGCTCGACGACGATCGCGCGAAGGCCGGCGCGGGCGAGATAACCCGCGCAGACCAGGCCGTTGTGTCCGCCGCCGATGACGACGACGTCGCAGCGGGCGTCCTTGGGCGCGGCGGACGGCGAAGCGGTCATCTCCGTTCCCTCCAGGGCTAACCCCAAAGCGCGGGATCGGGCGGCGCGATCCGGCTGCCGTCATAGACGAGTCCCGGCGTCCGGTCGCGGGCGAGCAGCAGCGGTCCATCGAGATCGACGAAGCGCGCCCGCGCCGCGACCAGCATCGCCGGCGCCATGGCGAGCGAGGTTCCGATCATGCAGCCGACCATGACGCCGAAGCCCGCCGCCCGGGCCGCCTCGGCGAGCCGCAGGGCTTCGGTCAGGCCGCCGGTCTTGTCGAGCTTGACGTTGACGAGGTCGTAGCGTCCGCGAAGCGCCTCGAGGGTCGCGGTGTCGTGGCAGGATTCGTCGGCGCAAAGCGGGACCGGCCGGCCGAGGCCATCGAGCGCCGCATCCTCGCCTGCGGGAAGGGGCTGCTCGATCATCGCGACGCCGAGAGCGGCGAGCGCGGGCGCGAGCTCGGCGAGAAGGGCGGGCGTCCAGGCCTCGTTGGCGTCGACGATCAGCGCGGCCCCGGGCGCGGCCTCGCGGACCGCGCGCACCCTCTCGATCACGCCCTCGGCGTCGAGCTTGACCTTGAGGAGCGGGCGGTCGGCGTTGGCGCGCGCCGCGGCGGCCATCGCCGCCGGTTCGTCGAGGCTCAGCGTGTAGGCGGTCACCAGGCTCGGCGCCGCGTCGAGCCCGGCGCGGGCCCAGGCGGGCGCGCCGCTCAGCTTGGCCTCGAGATCCCAGAGCGCGCAGTCGAGCGCGTTGCGCGCCGCGCCCGCCGGCAACGCCGCGGCGAGGCCGGCGCGGTCGAGCCCGTCCGCAATCGCGGGGGCGAGCGCTTCGATGGCCGCGACCACGCCGGCGACGCTTTCGCCGTAGCGCGCGTAAGGCACGCACTCGCCGCGTCCGACGACGCCGTCCTCCGCGATCTCGGCGACCACCACCTCGGCCGCGGTCTTACTGCCGCGCGAGATCGTGAAGCGCCCTGCGATCGGCCAGCTTTCGGCCGCGACGCGAAGACGGCGCGCGGTCACGAAAGCGCGTCCACGAGCCGCGCGACGCCGGTCGCGACCGGATCGACGCAGGGAAGGCCGGTCTCGTCCTCGACCGCGGCGAGCGCGCGGGCGCGGGCCGCATCGTCGAGGGCCGCGGTGTTGAGGGCGACGCCGATGCACCGGGCGTTCGGGTTGGTGAGGCGAGCGGCGGCCTCGTTGGCGGCGATGCACTCGGCGAGCCCGGGCAACGGCCGGTCGGGCAGCCCGCGCATGTGGCGGCGCGTCGGCTCGTGACAGAGAACCAGCGCGTCCGGCTGCGCGCCGTGAAGCAGGCCGAGGCTGACGCCCGCGAAAGAGGGGTGGAACAGCGATCCCTGGCCCTCGATCACGTCCCAGTGGTCGGGGTCGTTCGCCGGCGTCAGCCACTCGACCGCGCCCGAGATGAAGTCGGCGACCACCGCATCGACCGCGACGCCTTCGCCCGCGATCATGATTCCGCTCTGCCCGGTGGCGCGGAAGTCCGCCTTCATGCCGCGGGCGCGCATCTCGCGCTCGATCGCGAGCGCCGCGTACATCTTGCCGCAAGAGCAGTCGGTGCCGACGGTCAAGAGGCGCTTGCCGGCGCGCGGCGCGCCGGTGCCGACCGAAAAGCGGCGGGTGGGGTGGCGAAGGTCGAAGAGCCTGCGTCCGTTACGCGCCGCGGCCTCGGCCACGGGCGCGATGTCGGAAAGCCGGGTGTGCATGCCGGCGGCGACGTCGAGGCCCGCATCCAGCGCGGCGACGATGGTCCCGATCCAGCTTTCGGGGATGAAGCCGCCGGCGTTGGCGACGCCTATGATCATAGTCCGCGCGCCCCTGGCCGCCGCCGCCTCGACCGTGAGCTCGGGCAGGCCGAGGCTCGTCCGGCAGCCGTCGAGCTTGAGCTCGCCGAGGCAGCCCTCGGGCCGCCAAGCGACGATCCCGCGCGCCGCCTTGGCCGCGAGGTCGTCCTGCGCATCGCCCAGAAAAAGAAGATACGGCCGTTCCACGGCGCCTCCCCGATTCCCGCCGTCCGCGCGTTCCGGCCTTTCGCCGGCGGGCGCGATTGTAGCCATTTCCGTTGTCGTTTCCATCGTCTTGCGCAGGCCCGCGGCGCGCGCAAGAAGGCTCATCCGTCTACGAGGATCTCCCAGCCGCGCGCGCGGGCGATGCGGGCGAGCGCCCGGTCGGGGCAGACCGCGACGGGGCGGGCGACGCGGCCGAGAAGCGGCGCGTCCGTAACCGAATCGCCGTAGGCCGCGCAGGCCTCGAGCGTCCAATTCCGGGCCGCGCATAGCTTCTTGGCGAAAGCGACCTTTTCCTCGCCAAGGGGGTGCGCGGTCGGCGGCGCGGCGACGAAGACCCCATCCTTGAGAGCGTACTCGGCCGCCGCCCAGGTTTCGGCCCCGACATGGGGCGCGAGCGCGCGGGCGATGAAGTCGGGCGCGCCGGTCACCAGCGCGATCGCCTCGCCCGCCGCCCGGTGGGCTTCGAGCCGCCGCAGAAGCGCCGGCCGCAGGCGGGGCACGACCGCTTCGCGAACGAAGGTCTCCGCCAGATCGGCCACGGTGTCGGCCCGCAGCCCGGCGAGGTAGGCCTTGTCCTTCTTGAAGACGTCCGGCCCCAACCGCGGGGCCCATCGGACCAGGAAGAGAAGCCAGCGCACGGCGCCCCCGGCGCCGACCAGTCCCGTCCGCGCCAGATAGGCGGCGAAACGCACCTCGGTCGAAGGCAGCGCGATCAGGGTGCCGTCCACATCGACAAGCACCCCATGGCCGACCTGCGCGGACGCGGCGGCGGCTTTGCGCTCAGACGCCACGCGGGCGCCCATCGGCGGGGTGATGGACGGCGCGTACGGGAGCACGGCCGAAGGCGCAGCGTGAGAGCGAGATCGAACTTTCAGGCATCGCGGTTATTCGGCCGCTTCGCGCACAAGGTTCGGCATGAACAGATCGTGGCGAACGAAAATGAACTCGAGAACCACAGGAAGGCCGCGCAAGAGGCACATGGCGACCGCGGCGTAGACCAGCGCCGTCGTCGCCGTCTCGATCGACGCCTGCCACTCGCTCCAAAAGCCGGGCGCGAGAGCGGGCAGCGCGCGGGTCAGGAAGATCCAGGTGAACGCCGTCGCCTTCACCCCGTTGTAGCTCCCGCGCATGAAACGTCCGGCGACGAGAAAGCGCCCGACGCGGGAACGCATCATTCCGAACGGGGTTTCTCCCCGGTTGACCGCGACCGCGCGGACCGAATCGACCACCGAGCCGCGGGCGACGAACACGATCGCAACCCATACGGGAACCAGCCCGAGATGGGCGAACACGATCCAGACGACATTTTCGACCACCCGGTCGACGGCGATATCGAAGACGGCGCCGAACAGCGTCTCCTCGCCGCGGGCGCGGGCGACATAGCCGTCGACCGCATCGAGCAGCATGACGATGAGCACGAGGGCCGCGTTCGCCGCCTGCCAGGCCGCGGGGAGTTGGTAGGCCATCGCTACGAGGCCGAACAAAAGAACGAGACGGACGAGCGTGACGAGGTTCGCCATGATGGCCGCCAACGCCGCGCTTTCCGCGCGGCGCCCCTCCGCAACCGACGCGATCGCATATGTTTTTTTAAGTATATCCGTTTCCTATCCTTTTGTCGCTGTTCGCGTCAAGTGCGGGTGCGACGGA
>CAYYWV010000135.1:0-5793 GCA_964475385.1 uncultured Alphaproteobacteria bacterium
GCGCGCGCCCGCGCTCGCCCCGTCAGCGCCAGGCCGTGCGCGCGAGAAGATCGAGCACGCCGCCCGCCGCCGCCTCCGCGATCGTTCCGGCGAGCGGCCCCCAGGCCCCGTCGAGCGCTCCCGCCGGGACCGCGTTCGCTTGGCGCGCGACGCCGAGGCGGCGGCCTTCGGGGGTGATGACCTCCCACAGAACCTCGACCTCCTGGGTTCCGCCCCTCGGCGCGGCCACCGAGACGCTGCCGAGCAGCACGAGCCCCGCGCGGTCGAGGTCGGGGGCGAGCGGCGCGCCGGCCCGGGCGAGCGCGCGCGCCATCGCCCGGCGCAAGGCGCGGCGGCCGTCGCCGGGCGCGCCGGCGATGGCGGCGACGAACAACGGGGGGCGGGGATCTTCGGCCGCCGGGCTCGGCTCGTCCCCGGCGCGGGCGAGCGGCGGCGGCGGGATCGCGCCTTGCCCCGGGGCGTGCGCGAAAGGACGCGGCAGCTCGCCGCAGCCGGCGAGGGCGACGAGGGCGGCGAACAGAATCGCATACGGCATCGGTCCCGCCCCGCCGCGGCCGCCGCGCTAGACCACGACCAGATCGAGACTGGCGTTCGAAAGCCGCTCGCAGCCGGTCTCGGTGACGCGCACGCTTTCGCCCACCGCCATGCCGAGCCCATGGTCGCTGTCGGCGAGGATCATGTGGAGGAAGAACACCATGTCGGGCTCGGCCGTGACCGGGTTGCCTGTGTACAGCATGGGCCAGTCCATCCAGTTGGGGGCGAAGGTCGCGCCCATGGCGTAGCCGCAGGCGTTGAGTCGGTGGTCGCGGAAGCCGGCCGCATCGAGCGTCCGGGCGTGAGCGTCGAAAGCCTCGCCGATGGGGCGGCCCGGGCGCAACGCTTCCTTGGTCGCGGCGAGCGCGTCGAGACAGGCGGCGTGCATGGCGCGTTGGCGGGCGCTCGCCCGGCCGGTGAGGATGGTGCGCATCAGCGCGGCGTGATAGTGGCGGTAGACCCCGGCGAACTCGAGCATGAGCTGGTCCTCGGGGTCGAGCGTCCGCCGGCCCGAGAAGTACCGGCACAGAAGGGCGTCGCGGCCCGAGCCGATGATGAACTCGTTGGCCGGGTAGTCGCCGTCGCCGCGAAAGATCGCGCCTTGCATGGCGGCGAGGATGTCGCCTTCGAAAGCGCCGGGCCGGGTTTCGCGCTCGGCCGCGGCGAGCGCCTCGTCGGCGAGCGCGGCGGCGCGTTCGTGATAGGCGAGCTCGGCCGGGCTCTTTATCAGGCGCAGCGCGCTCACCAGCTCGGAGGCGTCCTCGAGCCGGCAGAAGCCGTCGAAGGCGGCCTCGATCATGCGCCAGCTCCGCCCCGTCAGGCCATAGGCCTCGAGCTCGACGCCGAGACGTTTGCCGCGGCAGCCGTGGCCGTCGAGAACGTCGCGCAGGGTTTCGGCCGGGTTGGCCCCCGCCCGATCGGTCCAGATGCGGATGTCCTCGATGATCGAGGTGTGCTGCGCCTGGCGCAGGTCGGGCGCGCGGGTGAGCAGCGTCATCGTCCCATCCGCGCCGAGATAGAGGCACTGGAAGTAGACGAAGCCGAAGCTGTCGAACCCGGTCAGATAGTACATGCTTTCCTGCCGGAACATCAAAAGCCCGTCGAGCCCGCGCTCGACCATGCGGGCGCGGGCGCGCTCCTGGCGCGCCGCGAACTCGTTGCGACTGAAGTGAAGCGCCATGGCCGACCTCCCTTTTTTCACCTCAAATTGTGACAAAAATTGCGACAAGCGGCGACCATAGCACATCCGCCTGTTTCGCAAGCGGCCGGGGCTGGCTCTCATATCGTTTCGCTTTTGAACGACCTATGGGACCGAGGCCCTCGTCCTTCGACGCGCTCGTCCTGCGACCGTGCTCAGGATGAGGGCCTCACCCTGAGCGCGCCCCCGCGAAAGCGGGGGCCTGTCGAAGGGCGAGGCGCGGGCCTCCTCATGAGCGAACGGGTGTCAGGGCTTCAGCGCGATCGCCGAAAGCAGCCGCCCGTAGGACGGCTCGCCGCGCCGGCGTGCGCGGCGGTAGCTGAAGAAGCGCGCGTCATCGGCGCAGGTGTCGCCGCGGACGCGCTCGATGCGGCCGAGGCCGAGCCGTTCGAGCCGGCCGAGCACATAGCCCGCAAGGTCGAACAACAGCCGTCCGTCCCGCGGCGCGGGGGCGAACAGGGCGGCGTTGGCGGGGTCGGCGGCGACGAAGCGGTCGCGGAACTCGGGGCCGACCTCGTAAGAGCGCGCGCCGATGCAGGGGCCGACGGCGGCGACGATGCGCGGCCTTCGCGCGCCGAGGCGTTCCATCGCCGCGAGCGCGGCTTCGAGCACGCCGTCGAGCGCGCCGCGCCAGCCGGCGTGCGCCGCGCCGATTACGCCGGCGTCCGGATCGGCGAACAGGACCGGCGCGCAGTCGGCGGTAAGGACGCCGAGCGCGATCCCGGCCGCGCGGGTGGCGAGCGCGTCGGCCTTGGGCGCGCGCTCGTGGGGCCAGGGCCGCTCGACCACGACGCAGCGGGCGCTGTGGCATTGGTAGGCGGTGCAGAGCGTCGCGCCGTCGAGGCCGAGGGCGGCGAGCGCCCTCAGCCGGTTCTCGGCGACCCGTTCGGCCGCGTCCCGAGAGCCGAAGCCGCAGTTGAGCGAGGCGTAGATCCCTTCGCTCACCCCGCCCTCGCGGGTGAAGAAGCCGTGAACCGTGGCCGGCGCGGCCGCGAGCGCGGCGGCCGCGAGGGGGCGCGGTCCAGGGCGGTCGCTCACTCCGGGCCTCCGACGCCCCCGGCGTCTTCGGCGAAGCCCTCGGGCGGGGCGGCGTCCCGGGGCGCGATCGCCAGCGCCTTGAACAGGACGCCCATGGCGCCCGGCGAGACCAGGCGCTCGGCCGCCGCGGCGATGGCCTCGCGCTGGCGGGCGTCGGCGTTGCGCATGAGCGCGGCGGCGCGGGTTTCGATCCCGAGCGCGAGCAGGAGGTCGCCCTGGTTGACCGGGCCGAAGGCCCGTGCGCCCGCCTCCTCGGCGGCGCGGGCGAGCGTCGCGAAGTCGACCCGCGCCGAAAGATCGGCCTCGCCGGGGGCCTCGAGCACCTCGTGGCGTCCGTGGCGGCGGACCGCCTGCAAGGTGTCGCCGAGCGCGCCGCGCTCGCTCGCGTAATCGACGATCAGGGCGCGCCCGCCCGAGGCGGCGATGCGGCGTCCGATCTCGTGGGCGAGCCCGATTCCCGCCGGCGAGACCTCGGCGACGCTTCCCGGCGGGGCGTCGGCGGCTTCGGGCGGGATCAGGGCGGTCGCCGGCGTCGGCGCAGGCGCGAGCACGAAGCGAAAGCCCTCGCCCGCGGGGTCGAGGTCGACCAGGCGCTCGCGCCAGCCCTCGCCCACGCGCACGAACTGGTGGATGGGCAGGGCGTCGAAGAGCTCGTTGGCGATCAGCAGCAGCGGCCCTTCGGGCACCGAGGCGAGATCGTCGTGCCAGGCGGCGACCGCATCGCCGAGCCGTGCGCGTTGGGCCTCGCGCAACAGCGGGCTGGTCTCGACCAGATGCACGGCGACCGCCGCGCGCAGCTCGGGGATCGTTGCGAACGCGCGCAGCGCATCGGCCATCAGGGTGCCGCGCCCGGGGCCGAGCTCGACGAGAAGGACGGGATCGGGTCGGCCCATCGCGTCCCAGCCGACCGCGAGCCACAGCCCGATGAGCTCGCCGAACATCTGGCTCACCTCGGGCGCGGTGACGAAGTCGCCTTCGCGGCCCAGGGGATCGGCGCGCATGTAATACCCGTGCCGGGGATGGGCGAGCGCGGTGGCCATGAACTCGGCGACGGTGAGCGGTCCCCCGATCCGGATTCGCGCGCGCAAGGTCTCGGCGAGCGCGCTCATCCGTTGCGTCGCGCTGCGGACGACGGCGCGGCGCCGGTCCGGCGCAGCATCAGCCACAGGCCGAACAGCACCATCGGCGCAGACAGGATCTGCCCCATGGTCACTCCGCCTGCGAAGAAGCCGAGGTAGGCGTCGGGCTCGCGGAACAACTCGGCGATCGAGCGGAAGACGCCGTAGCCGACGAGAAAAGCGCCGGTCAGGAACCCCTCTCGCGCGCGGGCGACGGGCAGACGCGCGAGCGCCCACAGGATCACGAACAGGAGCGCCCCTTCAAGGGTGGCTTCGTAAAGCTGACTCGGGTGGCGCGGCTCGGGTCCGGCGCGGGGGAAGACCATCGCCCAGGGTACGTCGGTCGGCCGGCCCCAGAGCTCGCCGTTGATGAAGTTGGCGACCCGGCCGAAGAACAGGCCGATCGGCACCGCTCCGGCGACCAGGTCCGAGAGCACGAGAAGCCGGATTCCGCGTTGGCGCGCGAACAGGATGAGCGCCGCGATCACCCCGAGCGCGCCGCCGTGGAACGACATGCCGCCTTTCCAGACCTGGAGGATCGCGAGAGGGTTCGCGAAGTAGTAGCCGGGCTGATAGAACAACACATAGCCGAGCCGCCCGCCGATCACCACGCCAAGGGTCGCCCAGACCACGAAGTCGTCGATCGCCACCGCATCGGGGCCGTCCGGGCGTTGTGCGGCGCGGGACCGCACGAAGCGCCAGCCGATAAGGATTCCCGCGATGTAGGCGAGCGCGTACCAGCGAATCGCAAAAGGGCCGATCTGAACGAGGACCGGGTCGATCGCCGGGAAGGGAAGGGCGAAGATCATCGGTAAATGTCAGGCTGTGAGAGATATTGCGATACGTAATCGGCGACGCCTGCCTCGACGTCGGTGAAGGGCCGTTCGTAGCCCGCCGCGCGCAGGCGGTCCATCCGCGCCTCGGTGAAGTACTGATAGCGCGGCCGCAGCTCTTCGGGCGTGTCCACATAGACGATGTTGGGCGTTTGGCCGCAGGCCCGGAACAGCGCGCCCACGAGATCGACGAAACGCCGCGCCCGCCCGGTGCCCAGGTTGAAAAGCCCGTTGACCTCGGCCCGGTCGAAGAGCCAGAGCATCACGTCCACGCAGTCGGCGACGTAGACGAAATCGCGCATCTGGCCGCCGTCCTCGTAGTCCGGGTGGTGCGAGCGGAACAGGGTCACCGGCTCGCCGGCGGCGGCGCGGGCGTAGTTCTTGGCGATGAGGCTCCGCATCGCGCCCTTGTGGTACTCGTTGGGGCCGTAGACGTTGAAGAACTTGAGGCCGACCCACTGGCGGGGACGGACGGCGCCGCTCGCCGCCAGCCGCGCGATGCGGCGGTCGACGACGTGCTTGGACCAGCCGTAGAGGTTGAGCGGCCGGAGCCGGGCGAGCGCCTCGGGCGAGCCGTCGTCGTCGAACCCTGCGCTTCCGTCGCCGTAGGTCGCCGCCGACGAAGCGTAGATCAGCCGCCGGTCGTGCTTGGCGCACCAGCGCCAGAGGCCGAGGCTGAGGCGGATGTTGGTCTCGACCATCCGGTCGGCGTCGGTCTCGGTGGTCGACGAGATCGCGCCCATATGGAAGACGCAATCGATCTTGGCCGCGTTGGCGTCGAGAAAGGCGAACAGATCCTCGGGCGGAACGATCTCGGCGAGCTCGCGCTTGGCGATGTTGCGCCATTTCTCGTCCGCGCCGAGCCGGTCGCAGACGACGATGTCGTCGAGCCCCCGCGCTTCGAGCCCGGCGACCAGGTTCGAGCCGATGAAGCCGGCGCCGCCGGTGACAACGATCATCCGTCGCCCTTTCCCGTTTCCCTGCGCGTCCGCGGCGCGGCGTCGGAGGCCGTCCCCGCCGCGGCCAAGCATTGTTGCATTTAATAGGCACTGCTCGGGGGCTCCGCAAGGCG
>CAYYWV010000136.1:0-5784 GCA_964475385.1 uncultured Alphaproteobacteria bacterium
CGGGGGGAAGCGCGCCGAGCGCCGCCATGTCGCGGTGAAACGCCTCGGTCGTGCGTCGGGTCAGTTCCTCGATCGGCTCGCCGCTCGCCTTGGCCTGGGCGTTGATCTTGTCGTCGACGTCGGTGATGTTGCGCACGTAGGTGACATTGCCCTCGCCGTAGAGGCGGCGGAGCAGCCGGTAGAGCACGTCGAACACGATCACCGGGCGCGCGTTGCCGATATGCGCCCGGTCGTAGACGGTGGGGCCGCAGACGTACATGCGCACGCGGCCCGGCTGCGCCGGCTCGAAGCGCTGTTTCTCGCGCGCAAGCGTATTGTAAAGGTAAAGGTCCACGGATCGCAGATCGGGATTAACGGTTGTCAAGCGACGCGGCCGCACAGCCGGGCGTAGGCCCGCGCGCGGCCGATCATCGGTAACAGATTCTTCAGTTCGGGTCCATCTTCGCGGCCCGTGAGCGCGAGCCGCAAGGGGTGGAACAGCGCCCGTCCCCGCCGCCCGGTGGCCGCCGCCAGCGCCCGGGTCCAGGCCGCCCAGACGCCGTCGTCCCAAGGCTCGTCCGGCAACAGCTCGGCCGCCCGGGCGGTGAAGGCGGCGTCCTCGATCACGGGCGCGATCTCGCCCCGGCAGACCCGCCACCAGAGGCGGGCGTCTTCGAGGGTTCCGAGGTTCCCGCGCACCGCCTCCCAGAACCGCGCATCGGCCCCTTCGATCCCGAGCTCCGCGAGCCGTTCGGCCACCGCCTCGAACGGCAGGGCGTGGAGGACGCGGGCGTTGAGCCGGGCGAGCTCGGCGGGGTCGAAATGCGGCGCGGCGCGGCCGAAGCGGCCGAGATCGAAGCCGGCGACGAGATCGTCGAGCCGGGTCGCGGGCGTCACCGGATCGGCGGTGCCCAAGCGGGCGAGAAGGCTCGCGATCGCGAGCGGCTCGATCCCGCGCTCGCGCAGCGCGGCGAGCGAAAGGCTCCCTTCGCGCTTCGAAAGGTTGCGCCCTTCGGCATCAAGCAGAAGGGGCAGATGGGCGAAGACGGGCGCGGCCCCGCCGCCGGCGAGCGCCTCGATCAGGGCGATCTGGACCGCGGTGTTGGCGACATGGTCCTCGCCGCGGATCACATGGGTGACGCCGAGCGCGATATCGTCGACCACCGAGGCGAGCGTGTAGGTCGGCCGGCCGTCGGCGCGAAAGACCACGGGATCGCTGAAACTCGTAAGGCGAAAGCGCTGCGGCCCGCGCAAGAGGTCGGTCCAGGCGATCTCCGCGTCAGGAAGGCGGAACCGCCAATAGGGCTTGCGGCCTTCCGCTTCGAGCCGGGCGCGGGCCGCGTCGTCGAGGCGCAGGCTCGCGCGGTCGTAGACCGGCGGCCGCCCCCGGGCCTGGGCCTCGCGGCGCTTGGCGGCGAGCTCGTCGGCGGTCTCAAAGCAGGGATAGACGAGCCCGGCCTCCCTGAGCCGCGCGAAGGCGTCGGCGTAGCGGTCGAGCCGCTCGGACTGGCGCGCGGCCGCGTCCCAGTCGAGCCCCAGCCAGGCGAGATCCTCCTCGACGGCGGCGATATAGCGCGCCTCCGACCGCTCGGCGTCGGTGTCGTCGTGGCGGAGCAGAAAGCGGCCTTGCGCCTTGCGCGCGAACAGCCAGTTGACGAGCGCGATCCGAACGTTGCCAAGATGCAACCGCCCGGTCGGGCTCGGCGCGAATCGGGTGGTGACGGATGCGCTCATGCCCCGTTGCGGAAGCGGTTGGTGATGGGATAGCGCCGGTCGCGGCCGAAGGCGCGGCGCGTGATCTTGACCCCGGGCGGCGCTTGGCGGCGCTTGTACTCGGCGATGTCGAGCATCCGCGAAACCCGGCGCACCACGTCGGCGTCGTGGCCGCGGGCGACAATCGCGTCCACGCTGTCCTCGTGCTCGATCAGGCGAACCAGGATATCGTCGAGCGCCTCATAGGGCGGCAGGCTGTCCTGATCGGTCTGATTGGCGCGCAGCTCGGCCGAGGGCGGCTTCGTGATGACGCGCTCAGGGATCGGCGCGCCTTCCGGGCCCAGCGCGCCTTCGGGCCGGTTCTCGTTGCGCCAGCGGGCGAGCGCGTAGACGGTCGTCTTGTAGACGTCCTTGAGCACCGAGTAGCCGCCGCACATGTCGCCGTAGATCGTCGCGTAACCGACCGACATCTCGGACTTGTTGCCGGTGGTCACGACCATGGAGCCGAACTTGTTCGAGACCGCCATCAGAATGAGCCCGCGGATGCGCGCCTGGAGATTCTCCTCGGTCACGTCGGGCTCGCGCCCCGCGAACAGGTCGGCGAGCATCGTATCGAAGGCCGCCACCGCGGGCTCGATCCCAACCGAATCGAGGCGGACGCCGAGGCGGCGGGCGCACTCGGCGGCGTCGTCGAGCGATTCGGCCGAGGTGTAGCGCGACGGCATCATCAGGCAACGCACCTTCTCCGCGCCGAGCGCATCGACCGCGACCGCCGCGGTGAGCGCCGAATCGATCCCGCCCGAAAGCCCGATCACGACGCCCGGGAAACGGTTTTTGCCCACATAGTCGGCAAGGCCCGTAATCATCGCCTGATAGATCGCGGGAAGCCCGTCGGCGGAGCGCGCGACCGGTCCCTGGGCGCAGGTCCAGACCCCGTCCTCGCCGCGCCGCCAACGGGTGGCGAGAACGGTCTCGCGCCAGGCGGGCGCTTGGAAGCGCAGGCTGCGGTCGGCGCCGAGGCCGAAGGACGAGCCGTCGAACACGAGTTCGTCCTGGCCCCCGACCTGGTTGACGTAGATCAGCGGCAGGCCCGATTCGGTCACCCGGGCGACGGCGAGGGTAAGCCGATCGTCGGGCTTATCGACCTCGAAAGGCGAGCCGTTGATGACCACCAGGATCTCGGCCCCGGTCTCCTCGAGGCATTCGGTCACGTCGGGCTTCCACATGTCCTCGCAGATCATGACCCCGAGCGGCACGCCCCGGAACCCGATCGGTCCCGGCGGCGGGCCGGCCGCGAAGACGCGCTTTTCGTCGAAGACGCCGTAGTTGGGCAGATCGTGCTTGCGGCGCACGGCGGCGACGCGGCCGCGATCGAGAAGCCAGGCCGCGTTGTAGACCGCGCCGCCCTCCGCCTCGGGCGCGCCGACCAGCATCGCCGGGCCGCCGTCGGCGGTGGCGGCGGCGAGTCGGTCGATCGCCGCCCGCGCGCGCGCCTGCAAGGCGGGCTTGAGCACCAGGTCTTCGGGCGGGTAGCCGATGACGACGAGCTCGGAGTAGACCACGAGATCGGCCCCTTGCGCCGCGGCCCGGGCGCGGGCGTCGAGAATGCGCGCGACGTTGCCGTCGATGTCGCCCACCGTCGGGTTGATCTGGGCGATCGCGATGACGAGGCTGTCGGTCATGGCGGGTCGGGGCCGGGCTATGCGCGGCCGGCGTTCATCGCTTGCGCAGCAGGAACTCGCGGCCGAGCTTGACCATCGGATGGCCGTCGTACGCGACGATATCGGCGGTGGCGTAGGTCTCGGGCCAGTTCTCGGGCAGGTACGAGCCGGTGCCGATCACGTCGATCGGGGCGTTCACGCTCGCCATCACCTTGCACTTGGCGACCGTGAAGCCCGAGCTCGCGACGATCTTGGTCTTCTCGAAGCCGGCCTCGTCGAGAGCGTCGCGCAAATGATAGATGGCGGCCGCCGACACCCCGGTGCCGACCAGCCAGCGCAGCTCGGTCTCGGTCCGGTAATGGCGAACCGCCTCGGGCACATGGCGATCGAGCACGGCGTAGGACGTGGCGGTGTCGAGCCCTTCGACGAAGCGCCCGCCGTGGGTGTCGACGCGCACCGCGAGCCGGCCGGCGGCGGCGAGCTCGGGGAAGCGCCGGCAGACGGCGAGCGAATCGGTGATCTCGCGGCCGAAGTAGTCGACCAACACGGTGAGCGGCTCGTCGGGAAAGGTCTCGTGGAACATCTCGGCCGCGCGCACGGTCGAGCCCGCATAGCCGATCAGCGCGTGCGGCATGGTGCCGCGCCCGCGCTCGTTGCCGAAGTAGTGCGCCGTGGCGTCGGTGGCGTTGCCGATAAAGCCGACCGCGCCGAGGTCGCGCTTCGCCTTTTCCGAGCCCACGCTCGCCGCATAGGCCATCATCTCGGCCATCTCGAAGCCCGCGCAGTGGCGCGCGTCCATGGCGATGAAGGCGACCCGGGGCAGCGCCGCGCACATGGCGTAGGCGTTGTAGGCGGCGACGCAGGCGGGGCCGAGCTTTTGCAGGAACAGGGTCTCGAGATCGACCAGCGCGGCCATCGAGCCGGTGATATAGAGAAGCGGCTCGCCTGCGCCGACCCACTCGCCTTCGGCGAAGTTGGGCTCGATCTCGAAGCGCGCGCCGCGCGCCGCGGCGACGCGGTCCAACCAGTCGAACATCAGCCGCGGCGCGAAGCAGACCGGACGGCGCATGAACACGGTGTAGGTGACTTGGCAGTCGCCGAAGCGCGTCACCACCGCCTTCGTGCGCTTGAAGTAATGGTCGGTCTGGGTCGCGATCTCGGTTTCCACGTCGTCCGCAGACGGCGCGGCGGTCCTGTCCCCCGCCGGCGTCGCGGCCGGCGCGGCCGACCCGACCGCCGCCGGGTCAGGACGCTTTGGCGACGCGCGTCGCACCCGCCCGCTCCTTCTTCAGCGCCTCGGCGATCAGGAACGCGAGTTCCAGCGCCTGCGAAGCGTTGAGCCGCGGGTCGCAGTGCGTGTGATAGCGGGCGGCGAGGCTCTGCTCGGTGATCTCCTGGGCGCCGCCGATGCACTCGGTGACGTCCTGGCCGGTCATCTCGAAATGGACCCCGCCCGCATACGTGCCTTCGGCGAGATGGACGGCGAAGAACCCTTCGACCTCGGCGAGGATGCGGTCGAAGGCGCGGGTCTTGAACCCGGTCGAGGACTTGACCGTGTTGCCGTGCATCGGGTCGCAGGCCCAGACCACCTTGCGGCCTTCGCGTTTGACCGCGCGCACCAGCGGCGGAAGATGGGTCTCGACCTTGTCGGCCCCCATCCGCGCGATCACCGTCAGCCGGCCGGGCTCGTTCGCCGGGTTGAGCACGTCGATCAACCGCAAGAGCTCGTCGGCTTCCATCGTCGGGCCGGCCTTGACCCCGATCGGGTTGCAGACCCCGCGCAGGAACTCGACATGGGCGCCGTCGAGCTGCCGGGTGCGGTCGCCGATCCACAGCATATGCGCCGAGCAGTCGTACCAGTCGCCGGTGGTGCTGTCGATTCGCGTCAGCGCCTGCTCGTAGGGCAGCAGAAGCGCCTCGTGCGAGGTGAAGAAATCGGTCTCGCGGATCTGCGGCGCGGTCGCCGAGGTGAGCCCGCAGGCGGCCATGAACTCGAGGGTCTCGGTCAGCCGGTCGGCGAGTTCGCGGTAGCGCTCGCCCTGGGGGCTGCGGGCGACGAAGCCCTGGTTCCAGCGATGGACCTCGTGCAGATCGGCGTAGCCGCCCTGGGCGAAGGCGCGCAGAAGGTTGAGCGTCGCCGCCGCCTGGCCGTAGGACGCGATCAGACGCTGGGGATCGGGCGTGCGCGCCTCGGGCGTGAAGGCCATATCGTTGACCATGTCGCCGCGGTAGCTCGGCAGCTCGACCCCGTCGCGAACCTCGGTCTCGGCCGAGCGCGGCTTGGCGAACTGGCCCGCCATCCGGCCCACCTTGACCACCGGCAGCGCGGCGCCGTAGGTCAGCACCACCGCCATTTGCAAGAGCACCCGGAAGGTGTCGCGGATGTTGTCGGCGTGGAACTCGGCGAAGCTCTCGGCGCAGTCGCCGCCCT